>JBGSTO010000120.1:0-5507 GCA_041736465.1 Anaerolineales bacterium
GTTTGCCTATCTCCTGGAGCTCGAGGTTGGTCGATCCTCGTTCTGCTACATCCTTCTCTCTGCGGCTTGATCCGTTTTCGAAGCCGTTCTGCTCGCTCGTCTCCTGTTTTTTCCCTCTTGACAAAGCGGTCCGTTGTCAGCTTACGGCTCAAGGACTCCACATCCATCCTCAGGGGTGCTCTCGCTACTCTTGGGGTATTTAACATATAGCACACATTTCTGGAACGAACAATTACCTTGATCCCGATTTCATTGTCCGGCATGTAGGAAGTTTGACATCCACTCTGGCTCGTGGTATCATCCCAACTCACAACTGTATAGCCCCTGATGGCGCTCTTATCCAGAGAGGTGGAGGGACCGGCCCTGTGAAACCTCGGCAACCATTCAGTCATCAGCGGTCAGATATCGGCATTTTGAGCTCCCCGCTGCCACCACGCAGCAAATGCTGATGCTATAGCTGAACGCTGAAAAAGGTGCCAATTCCGGCAGAAGGATGTTCTGGAAGATGAGAGGGCTGGCACTGCCTGCTGTGTTGCCCTTTCACAATATCTGATGGGGCAATTTTATTTTAGAGTGGAGGTATCCCATGAGTACGACTTTTATGAACTCTCCCAGCCTGATGTTTACATCCGAGTCGGTCACGGAGGGGCATCCAGACAAGCTTTGCGACCAGGTCAGCGACGGTGTGCTGGACGCCTGTCTGGAACAGGACCCGTTCTCGCGTGTAGCCTGTGAAACCGCTACCAAGACCGGCTACCTGATGCTGCTGGGTGAGATCACCACCCGCGCCCAGTTTAACTTCGACGAACTGGCGCGCAAGGTGGTGCTGGATATTGGCTATGATGACAGCGCCAAGGGCTTCGACGGCAACTCCTGCGGCGTGCTGGTAGCCATTGCCAAGCAGTCCGGCGACATTGCGATGGGGGTGGATAAGGCTCTGGAAGCCAAGCGCGGTGAGATGAGCGAGGCCGAGGTGGATGCTATCGGCGCTGGCGATCAGGGCATGATGTTCGGTTATGCCTGCAACGAGACGCCGGCGCTGATGCCGATGCCGATCTACCTGGCGCATAAACTGGCCCGGCGCTTGAGCGTGGTGCGCAAGGACGGCTCCCTGCCCTGGCTGCGCCCGGACGGCAAAACCCAGGTGACGGTGGAATACCGCTACGGCAGGCCGTTCCGTGTGGAGACCGTGCTGGTGAGCACCCAACATTCCCCGGAGATCAGCCAGGCCGATATTCGCCAGGCGGTGATCGAGCACGTGATCAACGCCATCATCCCTGCCGAGCTGCTGCACGGCGATCCGAAGATCTATGTCAACCCCACCGGGCGCTTTGTAATCGGCGGCCCGCAGGGTGATGCCGGTCTGACCGGGCGCAAGATCATCGTGGACACCTACGGCGGCATGGGCCGCCACGGCGGCGGCGCCTTCTCTGGCAAGGATCCCACGAAGGTGGACCGTTCGGCGGCTTACGCGGCACGCTGGGCGGCGAAAAATGTGGTGGCAGCCGGTTTGGCGGATCGCTGCGAGATCCAGGTGGCGTACGCCATCGGCGTGGCGCACCCGCTGAGCGTCAACGTGGAAACCTTCGGCACGGGCCGCATCGCCGACGAGCGCATCGCCGATCTGGTGCTGCAGCACTTCGACCTGCGTCCAGGCGCCATCATCCGCGACCTGGACCTGCGCCGCCCGCTCTACCGCCAGGTGGCCGCCTACGGCCACTTCGGGCGCGACGACCTGGACCTGCCCTGGGAGCGCACCGAGCGGGCAGAAGCGCTGCGAGACGCCGCCGGGGTAAAGCTCGCCGTTCCGGCAGACTGAAAATCGTTAAGGGTTTAAAAAATAGGCGAGGCGTACTCCCTGAGAGTACGCCTCGCGTTGTTTTTTAAGCCGTCAGGGTAGTTCCAAACCATGCGCTTCTAACAGGGCCTGGTCGTTGAGCAGGTAGTCTGTCTCTCCATCGGCGACGATGCAGCCCTCGTCCATGATCACCATGCGCGGGAAGAGCTCCTGCACCATGCGCAGATCGTGGGTGGAGACCAGCATGGTGATCGGCAGGTCGTCGAGCAGGCGGATGAGGGCGCGGCGGGCGCGCGGGTCCAGGCCGGCGGTGGGCTCGTCCAGCACCAGGATTTCGGGTTTCATCGAGAGCACTGTGGCGATGGCAATGCGTTTCTTCTCGCCCATGCTCAGGTGGTGCGAGACGCGCCGGGCGTAATCGCCCATGCGCACCGCCTGCAGCGCCTCGCGCACGCGAGAGTCCACTTCCGCCGGCGGCAGGCCCTGGTAGATCGGGCCGTAAGCCACATCATCGTACACCGTAGGCGAAAACAATTGGTCGTCGGGGGACTGAAAGACCAGCCCGACCATGGCGCGCACGCGTGCCAGGTTGTCTTTCTTCACTTCCAGGCCGCATACCCGTACCTTGCCTTGTTCGCCGTTAAGAATGCCGTTCAGGTGCAGGATCAGCGTAGATTTGCCGGCGCCATTGGGGCCGACCAATGCCACCTTCTCGCACGGCGTGATGTGCAGCGACACCTCCCGCAGGGCAACGTGCCCATCGGGATAGTTGAAGGAAAGCCCGCTCACTTCGATTTCATGGTGCATATTACTTTATCCGTAAAACAAGATTCCGAAGGCCGACAGGAAAACCAGCAGAGCTGTTCCGCCTGCCAGGAGCAGCCAGTGGAACGAGCGCAGGGGCGGCAGCGGCAGGTCGCGCACCTCGCCATCATAGCCGCGCGACAGCATAGCAACGTAGATACGGTCAGAGCGCTCGATGGCGCGCAAGAACAGATTCCCCGCCATCCCCCCCGCCACGCGCCCGCGCCAGGGCAGGCTGCCGCCTACCTTCATCCCGGGTTGACCGGCTGCGCCGCTGCGCGCTGAACGGGCGCGCATCAGGCGCATGGCTTCATCTGCCAGCACGAACAAATAGCGCCACATCAAGCCGAAGATGGTTACCAGCAGGCGCGGCACCCGCACCGCGCGCATCGCCATCATCAAGTCTGGGAACGGCGTGCTGGCGGAGAGCACGATGGCGATCTGCACTGAGATCCAGGACTTCAGCGCGATGCTGACGAAGCGCTCCAACCCGGCAGCCGAGCCGGTCAGCATCCAGGGGCCGAGCGGCAGGCTGAACAGCGGCGCTCCCGGCAGGGTAAAGATGACCGGCAGCGCCGCCAGCACAAAGGGCAGCGCCAGCGCGGCGCGCTTGAGCACAAAGCCGACTCCCAGCTCTGAGAGCACTGCCACGCCCAATGCCAGGGCAAGCAGCAGGATGTAAACCGGCCATGCCCCGCTGGGAGCGAGCGCCACGGTCAGGATGAACGCCACCGCCAGCACAAATTTTACCCGCGGGTCGAGGCGGTGGATGGCGCTTTGATTGGCGACGAAGGGATCCAGAAAATGGATGTGCACAGCTGCTCTTAATCGATCAGGAGGTTGTGCCGCGTCTGCGGCGCGTGTAAGCGACAGCCAGTGCAATGCCGAATACGATCAGGGTTCCCACGATGCCTGCCAGGACGGTTGCCAGGCCCTCGTTCGGGATGCCCGGAAAGACGTAGTCGGGGATGAGGTTGAAGAGCGGCTCCTGGGCCGTATCCAAAAAGCCGCGCTGCTCTGCCACCCACTCCAGACCATCCGGGTTAGCCGAAGCCAGCGGAGAAGCGATCGCCAGCGCCAGCGCGATCAGCAAACCGGCTGCCCAGACCGCAGCGCCGGCTTTGGTCTGCCCTTCGCCGGCAGTTAACAGGTCGCGGCGCGTGGCGTACAGGAAGGCCAGCGCGCCCAGGGTGATCAGCCCTTCGCCCACGCCAATCAAGGCGTGGATGCCGCCCATGGCGGGGATGGCTAGGTTTGCCGGCGAGATGGCAGAGAAAGCCAGCTGCAGGGCGACCGCCAGGGCGGCGATGAAGATCGAACTCCAGGCGGCAATGAAACCGCCGGCGAACACGCCCCAGGATTTTCCGTTTGCCAGGCGCTGAAAGGTGCGGTACACAAAATAGGAAACCGCCACGCCGACGATGCCCATATTGAAGATGTTGGCGCCCAGCACCAGCAGGCCGCCGTCCTGGAAGATCAGCGCCTGCACACCGACCACCGTGGTCATCACCAGGATCGCCGCCCACGGGCCAAGCAGGATGGTGGCGATGGCGGCGCCCATCAGGTGCCCGGAGGTGCCGCCGGCGACGGTGAAATTGAGCATCTGCCCGGCGAAAATGGCCGCCGCCAGCACGCCCATCAACGGCACCTGGCGCTCGCCCATGTCCTGGTTGGCGCGCCGCAGGGAGTATCCGACGATAAGAATAGTGGCGGCCCACAGAACGAGGGAAACGAGGACCGAGAGGAAGCCGTCGGGAATGTGCATTGGGAGAGGCGAATACAACATGATTAATCCTCCTGTTTCAGACGGACGGCACAGGCATTACATACACCTACCAAAGAAATGTGCTGCAGATCGGCCTGGAACTGGTATTTGGTTTCCAGGACTTGATCCAGGGCTGCTAAAAGATCGGAGTCTGCTGTGAATGTGGCTGCGCAGTGCCGGCATACCAGGTGCAGGTGTGGGCCGTGGTGAGCGGTGGAGTAAAGTGCTTGCCCATCCGCCATCACCACGCGGCTGGCGAGACCGGTATCCACCAGCAGTTCCAGGGTGCGGTACACGGTTGCCAGGTTGACCGCCTGCGAGCGCTGGTGCACCTGATTGAAGACCTGTTCGGCGGTGGCGTGCGCTTCGCCGTGGGCCAGGGCTTCGACGATCATCTCGCGCTGTGGGGTGATGCGAAACCCTCGTTGGCGCAGCGAGTCAATCAATGTGGAACAATGTGGCATTGCGAATATTATCTCCTGCGAACGTTCGCAATTATACCTGCGCACTATAAAAGGGAGGATTGCAGTTTGATATCAGTGGGCTGAGTTGCTATAAACAACGACATACCCCGGTTCACCGGGGTATGTCGCAGATAATCAATCGGATCCGGTGAAATTCAGGCAGTTATCAAGTGCCGTTGGAAACGCGCCACCAGGCGATCTTTTGGCTGGTAGCCGGTGACGCGCTCGCTGGGCTGCCCGTTGACGAACAACATCAGCGTGGGTACGCCCATCACCTGGTAGGTCATCGCCAGGTCCGGGTTATCATCCACGTCCAATTTCACCACCTTGACCTTGCCGGCCCAATCGTCAGCGAGCTGCTTAACGATGGGGTCCAGCATCTTGCACGGCCCGCACCACACCGCGGTAAAGTCTACCAGCACTGGCAAGGTTGAATCGAGCACCTCGTTTTGGAAACTCGCCTCGCTTACGTGCGCTAGATTTGCCATGATGTTGCCTCCTCGAAAGCTTTGATAACTCCCTGGTTCACTTTTACACCTGGCTGAGGAGTGGGGGTGTGTGGGCGTGCGCCCGCGCCGACTCGTGCATCGTTTGGCGGTCATGAAAGGGCATCCCGCAAGCGGACACAACGCAGCCCGGCCGCCGCCACCGACTCCAGCACGGCGGGCAGTACCTC
>JBGSTO010000185.1:0-4085 GCA_041736465.1 Anaerolineales bacterium
CGGCCACAGTGCTGGGCAGCGCGCGAAGGAGCGGCGCACGGCCGGTGCCACATGGCGCGCTGCTGGTGCTGCATGGTCAGGAGGCTGGGGGTGGGGGGGGGGGGGAGGGTGCAGGGGCAACCAGGGTCGGACAATCTCATCTCACCATCTGTCGCGCTCCCATTTCTGCCCTTTCTACCTGCCCTTAACACCCCCCTCCCCCGCGCAATACATTCAGAGCTGCACGAGCTGGTGCAAACGCTAATTGCTGGCAGCCCCCAACGCAGCAGCCCCAAGCTGGGGTGGGATGGTAAGCCCAACGGCTATGAGAACCGCCCAGCCGTGGCGCAGCCCTGCCACGCCGCAGCCACACAGGCGCCGCCGCCTACCCCCACTCCGCTCCCGATCGATCCGGAGCCGTTGGGAATGCGCCAGGGGCTGGCAAGCCTGAACACTTTCCAACTGGTGATGGTCAATAAAACCAGCGGGCCCACCCTCCTGGATCAATCCGAAACCCGTATGGAAATGACCGGCGACAACCCCAACGAGGCTTTGATGGTGTACAACCGCTCGTCCTCCATCAGCGAGGATAACCTGGAACCGGATATCTCGGAGAACTACCAGTACACGGTCGGGCTGGAAAGCTGCGACGGTTTCGGTGAAGAGTGGAATTACGAATCGTCAACACCGGCGGAGAAGGAACTGCGCGATGCCATGAGCGCACTGTTCGATATGCTGGTGTTGGGCCCGGGGGCGGAATATGTGGGTACGGAAAACGTCAACGGCGTGGACAGCCATCACTTCAGCTTCCAACTGGCGGGCTTAGGCGCCTCGTCCGGGGCGGCGGTCACTGCCAACCAGGGCGATTACTGGCTGGCGGTAGATGGGCGCTACCTGGTGCGCTACCAGCTGCTTCTGGAATTCAGCGACTCGCCCGAAGAGACATACCGCATGGAAATGAACATGGATCTCAGCCAGATTAACCAGCCGGTGACCATCGCACTGCCGGCAGGCTGCCTGGCAGCGCGCAGTACGCCTTGAGCTGCACGTGGGGTTTGGCTGCTCACCGGCAAACCCCACTTCCCCATTTCACCCCAACGACTGCCAATCAGCCGCTATAATTGTAGTTAAGCGACACGCGATGTGGGTGCTATTTTGGACGGGGAATCCGCCCAAAGTAACAACCCGCATCCTCATTTGAAGGATGGTAGGCGATGCGTAAATTGAGCTGGTACGTGATCCTGCTGGCTGTCTGGCTGGCAGCCTCTTTAAGCCCGCCGGTTGCCGGCTATACCCAGGGCGAGGCGCCGCTGGCGCTGGTGATGTCGACTGACGGCGCGCTTAACCCCTCCATGCTGGAATACCTGAAGCGCGCCGTGACCGCTGCCGAGCGGCGCGGGGCAGAGCTGCTGATCTTCGAGCTGAACACCCCGGGCGGAAGCATCGCCCTGATGCAGGATATGGTCGAGGTCATCCGCGCCAGCAGCGTGCCGGTGATCGTGTACATCACACCCAACGGCGCCATGGCGGGCAGCGCCGGCACCATGATCACCCTGGCGGGACACGCCGCAG
Organism: Anaerolineales bacterium; assembly: GCA_041736465.1. GTDB lineage: Bacteria > Chloroflexota > Anaerolineae > Anaerolineales > UBA4823 > JAJUJL01. The sequence goes on from JBGSTO010000185.1 coordinate 1,552, forward strand.
GCATGGCGCCGGAGACCGCCATCGGTGCAGCCAGCCCGGTCGGAGGCGAAGGTGAAGACCTGGGCGAAACGATGGAAGCCAAAGAGAAAAATATCCTCAAAGCCACGGTGCGCTCGCTGGCTGAACGGCGCGGCGAAGAGGCGATCCGCCTGGCGGAGGCCACGATTGAGTCGGCTGAAGCAGCTTCGGCGCGTGAGGCTTTAGAGGTTGGATTGATCGACTTCATTGCCACCGACCGCCTGGACCTGCTCCGCCAGCTGGACGGCTTCACGGTGCAGATACGCGGCGGCGAGTACACACTGCGCACCACCGGCATCGTGGTAGAAGAATTTTCGCAGTCCTTCATCGAACGGCTGCTGGCAACCCTGACCGACCCCAACATCGTTTTCCTGCTGATCACCATCGGCGTGCAGGCCATCTTGATCGAGATCTCCAGCCCGGGCGGGTGGGTCGCCGGTTTCATCGGCATCGTGTGCCTGTCGCTTGCCACCTACGGCCTGGGCATCCTGCCGGTGAACTGGTTTGGATTGGTTTTCATCCTCACCTCGTTCGTGCTCTTCATCCTGGATATCAAGGCGCCCACACACGGCGCGCTGACTGCCGCCGGGGTGGCCTCGCTGATCGTTGGCGCGCTGGTGCTGTTCAACTCGCCCGGCGTTCCGGATTTCCAGCGCGTATCGGTGCCGCTGATCGTGGGGATGTCCATTACCACAGGTCTGATTTTTCTTGTGATTCTGGGATTTGCCCTGGGCGCCCAGCGCATCCCTGCCATCATGGGGCAATCCAGCCTGATCGGTAAGAGCGGTGTGGTGCGCGACGAGCTCAATCCCACCGGCACGGTGCAGTTAAGCAGCGAGCTGTGGAGCGCCGAGCTGGCCGCGGGTGAAGCGCCGGCTCCCAGCGGCACGCGGGTGCGCGTGGAGCGGGTGGAGGGGGTGCGCCTGGTCGTGCGCCGCGAAGTGCTATGAGACGGGCCTTCGACACCGACGATTACCGCTATCCGCAAGAGCAGCTCGTGCTGGCGCTGACCCTGCTGGTTGGGCTGGCTGTGCTGGCAATCACTGCCGTAGTCACCTTCTGCATCAGCCCGGTATTCGTGTTGATGTTCATCCTGCTGGCCTATTTTGCCACCCGCTCGCACCACCAGGCGCTGATGCGTTCCGCCTATGCGGTGACAGCGCAGTCGGCGCCTAAGCTGGCCCAACTGGCAAACCAGTGCATCTTGCGGCTGCAGCCCGGTGAGGTGCAGATGTTCGTGGTGCGCAGCGAGCGCCTGAACGCCTATACCTTCGGGTTGGAAAGCCCCAAGGTCGTGGTGCTGTACTCTTCCCTGCTCGAGCTGATGGACGCCGACGAGCTGCGCTTCATCATCGGGCACGAGCTGGGCCACGTGCGACTGGGGCATACCTGGTTAAATTCGCTGGTGGGCGGGCTGGCGGGCATTCCATCCTCATCGGTGGTCAACGCCGCGCTGACCTTGGCGTTGCTGTGGTGGAACCGCATGTGCGAATTCTCCGCCGACCGAGCCGGTTTGCTGGCCTGCGGTCGACCGGATAAAGCTGTTTCCGCGCTGGTCAAGCTGGTAGCCGGTCCGGCAGGCAGAACCAGCGCCGGGTTGGAGATGGCTTACCGGCAGATCGACGCCGAAGACGACACCTGGATGGGCAGCCTGGGTGAGGCGCTCAGCTCGCACCCTATGCTCATCCGGCGCATCGATGAGCTGCGGCGCTACGCCGCCAGCGCGCAGTACCAGCGCCTGCAGGCGTTGGTGGATCAAAACCTGGCATGAGCGCAAAGAAACATTTTTCGTAGGGGTAAAGCACTTGCCAAGACCCACCCGCCTGAAATACACGCCTCTCCTGGCAAGTGCTTTACCCTCCCCCACAGCCATTCCATGCCAGCTCTGCGGGCAAAGCATCCGGCTGGAGAGCGGCGCGCCGCTGGCAGGTTGATGATGCCGGATGCTTTGCCCCTACGAGTGCGCTGATCCCACAGGATGGTTTCATCTCGATTGAAATGCGCGCAGCGTTGTGGAATTGCTTACAATGACAGTTCAGGTCAAAGTGCCAGGGTCGTCGCAGCGCCAAGGACTGCCAGGTAGGGCAGCAGGTGGTGCGCCAGCGTGAGCGCAGCTACCATAGCAGGCGATAGGCTGCGCAGGCTGCCCTCAGCATGGGCGCTGAGCAAGCCGCCGGCGACCACCAGCACAACGAAAACCAGGGCAGTAGCCGCCACCAGCGCCAGTTGCAGCGGGGAAAGCGGCGCGGCCTGGTGGCTGCGGTAGACAGTCAGCGCCAGGTAGACCCCGGCTCCAAGCCCGATCAGCTTATGCAGGTTGAAGAGCAGCGCGCCGTATGGCTTGCCGCTGCGGCTCAGCCAAAAACCGGAGAGGAAGATCAGCAGGAAAAACAAACCGGCGTATATGATTTTATTCAATGTGATATTCATGATCACTCCAACGTGAAATGATCGGTCAGATAGAACTTCATGGCTGCGCCTCCCCGCCAGTGTGCAGGCGGATGCCATCCCAGAAG
>JBGSTO010000210.1:0-5933 GCA_041736465.1 Anaerolineales bacterium
GTGCGAAGTGCCAGGTCACCTCGAGCGGATCGCCGGCGACGATCTCCACCTGCCCTGGGCTGCTGCCCTGCGGCAGCACCTGCCCGTCCATGGAGGCCTGCAGGCGGTCGATGACGTCCAGGTTGGCGTAGCTCAAATCGCGGAAAGAGTAGGTGAACGGTCCGCCCTCGAAGTGGAAGGTGATCGTCTCGGTGACGATCAGCGCCCCGTCCGGCTGCACCGCCAGGGTGACGTCGTAGCGCTCCGCCAGGTAGCTTTTGGCGGAAGCAGCAGCGGCAAAGAATGCGCCAAGCAGTAGAATAATCAGGAGTGTCCCAAGATATCTTGGCTTCATGGTTTTATCCTCCATTTTATTCTACGCCCAATGGCGCAAAACGTTTTGAGCCTGGAACGGCGTTTACAGAACGTTAACCAACCGGGCAAAGAGATTGCTTCGGGCGCAGAACGTCCTCCCAAGAAACGATTTCTCGCTCGAGGCCTCTTACCGTAGGGGTCAAGCATTTGCCACAGCCTTTCCGGCAGAGATGTGTGTTCCTCCAGGCAAATGCTTGACCCGTCCCGGCAGCTATTGAGACTCGCGCGGTGGGCAAAGCATCCGGCCGGAGAGCGGCGCCTCAGGAGCAGGTCGATGCAGCCGGATGCTTTGCCCCTACGAGAGCGGTGATCCTCCAGGGATCGTTTCCCCGATTGAAGCGCCCTGCGGCGCCTTACGCCCTCCCAATGACAGCTGGGCGGCGGGCGGTTACCCCTGCAGGAGCAGCTAAGTCAGCAGCTTCTCCAACTGCTTTGTCTCCGCCCTGAGATCATCGTCCACCGTGTCGCCGCGGCGGCGAGCTGCCAGCACCCGGTTCAGGCGGGCGTGCGTCTGGTGGGTGAGCGGCATGCGCACCGCCACCAGGATCGCCAGCGAAAGCAGCACCAGCGGCACGAACACGAAGATCAGCCGCAGCACCAGCAGGAACTGCGCCGACTGGGGCTGGTCCACCATACGCGTGACGCCGTCCACCACCTGCTGCACTGGGTTCAGATACCCGGCTGTCGAGAGCAGGTTGGAGACGATGAAGATGCCCACCGCGCCGCTGAACTTGCGCATCAGCGTGATCAATGCACCGAACAGACCCTCGCGCCGCTCGCCGCTTTTCAGCTCGTCGACATCCGGCAGGTCGGGGAAGATCGCATAGATAGAGATGAAATAGCCGCCGGTGCCCAGACCGACGAAACCGGCAAAGGCATACACCATCCAGGAGGGGTTCTCCGGGGAGAGCAAGAAGCTGAACAGCATGGCGATCATCCAGATGCCCACACCGGTGATGAAGCTGCGCCGCTTGCTCGTGCGCCGGGCGTAGGCGGCAAAGAAAGGCAGCGCGATCACCTGAAAGACCAGCATCGTACCGGCGACGTAGTTGGCCTCGTTGGGGCGCTGCAGGTAATATTTAATGAAATAGATGACGATGCTGCTCACCGCGTCGGCGGCGATGGCGGCGAAGACGAACATGCCCAGCACCAGCGCAAAGGTGCGCAGCTTGAAAGGCTCGATAAAGGTCTCGCGCAGGCTGAACTTCTTGGGCGGTTTTTGGAATTCGCGCCGCTCGCGCCCCGCCAGCACGGTGCCGATGAAGGGCAGGGCGAAGAAAGTGCCCACTGCCAGCCCCATGACGATGTAGCCGGTGCGTACGTCGGGAAAGGCCTTGACGATTTCCATCGGCACCAGCGCGCACACGATCGATGACAGGGCCGAGAAGAAGATGCGCGCCGAGCTGAGCGCGGTGCGCTCGTCGTAATCCAGGCTCATCTCCGACTGCAAGGCGTTGTAATTCAGCATGACGATGCTAACCACGGTCGAATAGAATAAATAGGTGGCAATCACGAAGAAGAAGCGGCTCTGCTCGCTCTCGAAATTGACCGGGTAGAACAGCGCGAAGAAGGAGATCAGCACCAGCGGGATGCCTGCCAGCAGGTACGGGCGACGCCGCCCCAGGCGTGTGCGGGTTCGATCTGAGATCACACCTTCGAAGGGGTCAGTAATGGCGTCGTAGGCCTTACTGATCAGGATCACCGTACCCGCCAGTGCGGGATTGAGCCGCACCACATCGGTCAAGAAAATCAGATAATAAAAGCTGAGCAGGGTGGCGGTGCCGCCGCCGTAGATATCCCCCAGACCATAGCCCAACTTGCGCCAGATGCTCAATTTTTCGCTGCTGGAGGTGATTGGGTCGCTGTGATTCCTGGCTGCCATGAGGCTGCTTATCCTTCTGCCTGAAGTAGTATGGAGTGGGGTTGGATTGTCTGGCTGGGGGGTTACTCAACCGCCGGGCTGTCGATATGTGTGTGCATCATCTCCAGGAATACCTGGGCAATGTACGGGTCGAATTTCTTGCCCGCTTGCGCCTGAATGTATTCCAGCGCCTGGTGCGGCTGCATCGCTTTGCGGTAGTGTCGCGTACTGACCAGCGAATCATACACATCCACCACGGTGAAGATGCGGGCATACAGCGGGATGTCCTCGCCGTGCAAGCCGCGCGGATAGCCGCTGCCATCCCACAGCTCGTGGTGGCAGTAGGGGATATCCAGGGCAGGGCCAAGGAAGGTGACCGGCGCCAGCAGATCGTAGGCGTACACCGGGTGATTGTTCATGATGTGCAGCTCTTCGGCGGTCAGCGGCCCTGGCTTGAGCAGCACCTGGTCGGGGATGCCGGTCTTGCCGATGTCGTGCAGCAGGGCGCCGCGGCGGATGTGCACCAGCTCGACCTCGTCGATTTTCAATTGGCGAGCCAGTCGGAGCGCCAGCTCGGTCACACGCCGCGAGTGACCTTCGGTAATATCGTCGCGCAGATCCAGGGTGCGCGACCAGCCGGTGATGGTCTTTTCGTAGGCTTCTTCCAGCTCGCGGCCTTTATCTTCGAGCGAATGGATCAAGCCCTGGTGCTGCAGTGCCAGGGCTGTTTGGCCTGCAAGCGCCTCCATGAAGCCGCGCTGCTCCGCGGAAAAATCATACCGGCTGCGGTGGAAGAACTCGAGCAGCGCCAGCAAGCGCTGACCGGCGTACACCGGCGCGACGCAGGTGAACTGGAAGCGCTCCCCGCCCAGGCCGCGCTGGCGTAGATAGTCTTCTCGCTGGGCATCCGGCAGGCTGCTGACAGGCTGGGGCTCACAATTCAGGCACAGGCACAGCCTGTCCACCAGTCCCTTGAGTAAAGGAGCTGGGCGGCGGCGAAATCCCTGGAAGGCTGCCATCTCGGGGCGGCCTGCAGGTGTAAACAGAATCACATCGCCCGCATCCAATCCTAACTGCGCCATCCCATGCTCGATGAGCAGCGCCAGAAGCTGGTGCAGATCTGCCGGCGCCAGGATCGCCTGGTCGATAGTGCGTAAGGAGTTCATGTACTCCATCTGCGTATTGGCCAGCTCCTGCAGACGTGCGCAGTGCATGGCAGCGGCTGCCATCGCGGCGAAGCTCTGCAGGGATAGCTGCAGTTCTGGCGTCCAGCCGCTCTGGTTGACCAGCCACAGGCAGCCCTGGCTGGCATCGCCGGATTTCAGCGGCAGGCAGATATAGCTTTCACCCGCGTGGATGAAAGGCGGTGACGGGTAGGGTCTGGGCTGCTCCTGCCCGGGACTCCTCGCCTTTACTTTTTCTGCCGGTGATTCCCCGCCGGTCGGTCTCAATACCGGCTGACCGCTGTCAAGCGCCTGGCGGCAGGAGCAGTCGCTGGAGGGGGTAAAGCGCAGCCCGCGGAATTTTGTCCAGTGACCGTCTGCCTGCTCGACGAGCAGGCTGGTTTGATCGGGGCTCCAGGTGGTCAGCGCCGCGCTGTGACTGCCGGTAAGCTCGCGCGCCAGCTCCAGGATGAACGGCAGCAGCTCCGTACTTGCGGCACCTCCTGCCAGGCCCGGCGATGACAGCCGGGATGGCTGGCCGTCTGCCGGCACCTCGTCCGGCTTGAGACTGCTGATGTCGATGTGCATCACCACCGCGCCGCGCAGCGGAGAGTCCAGGGGGGAAATTTTCGCCAGGTACCAGCGCTGCTGTGTGGGTGAGGGACAGGGGTACGCAAAGCTGTACTCCGCAAGCCTGCCTTCCAGCACGGCGCGCAGCCCGGCAGCCACCTCCAGGGCTCCATCACAGAATAAGCCCCTGGCTTGTTCGCAGATGTCCAGGTAGTTGGTTCCGACGCCGGTGTTCACCAGGCTGCCGGCGCCGTTTTCCAACGCAAAACGCTCCCAGGCTCTATTGACTGCCAGGATCTCTCCGTTTTTATCGACCACGCACAACTGCGTGGGCATCGAATTAAGCACTGCGGTCAGGAAGTCATCCATAGAATGCGCCAGCATCATTATAGAGAAAAATTGATTGCGAATCACCTGATGAATGGTATAAAGATGGGTGCTATTTGTCTTAATCTATTCATAATCTACTGCTGGGAGGTGACAAGCGGACAATGTTTTGACACATTTGCGCTATACTGGATGCAAAGGATGGCGTATGCAAGACAGTAAGAGTTTACCAGACCTGCGAGTGCTACCCGTCGAACTGGTTGCGCCGCACGAACACGTTGACCCGCGCCGGGTGGCGCGCCTGGCGGAGCGGCTGGCGCAGGAAGGCCGCATGAAAAACCCGCCGGTCGTCGCGCCGATCCCTGAGACGGATCGCTACGTGGTGCTGGATGGCGCCAACCGCTGCCTGGCCCTGCAGAAACTGGGCGCGGCGCATCTCATCGCCCAGGTGGTGCACTATGGACAGCCCGGCTTGATCCTGGATACCTGGTACCACGTGGTTTCGGGGATGCCTGCCCAGGCCTTCGAGCAGGCGCTGCAGCGCATCGCCGGTTTACGCCTGCTGCCTGCCAGCCTGCAAGCCGCGCGGGAAGCGCTGGCGACCGGCAGCGCGGCTGCCTACATCATTTCCGGCAGCAGCGTGCGCATTGTCTGCCCGCGGGAAGATTGTTCCCAGGATATGGCTCTGCTGGTGGAAATCGTCGCGGCCTACAAGGGGCAGGCGGATATCTACCGCGCCTCCAACGACGACTGGAGCCTGCAGGCTCCGTATTACCCGCACATCACCGCTCTGGTGATCTTCCCGCAATTACAGCCGGCGGATATCCTGCAGGCGGCCCGTTCCGGGAATTTCGTGCCCAGCGGCATCACCCGTCACCTGATCCCCAACCGGGCGATCAACACCAACTTCGACCTGCAGGTGCTGCTGGAAGGCAGCAGCCTGGAGCACAAGCAGGCCTGGCTGCAGCAGTGGTTGATGGAGCGCATGGCTGCCAACGCCATCCGCTATTACGCTGAATCGACCTTTACCTTCGACGAGTAAGGGCGACCGAGGAGAGACTCTTCCATACCTGGCGGGCATGGTGATTCATCCGGCTCGTAACCTGCCAGGCAATGAACCGGTCGCCCGCCCACTTATATCGAAAAATCCTCCCCGTGCCACACGCCCTGGGTCGGCTCGTGGATCTCCGGCGTGCGCCCGTTCGAGTGCATGTCCAGGCGCGCTTCCAGGCGGCGCACGTGCTCGGTCAGCGCCGCCAGGGTCTCGCCGATCACGTCCGGCAGGCGGTTGTGCTCCATGTCCAATGCCGGCTGTGAGCGCGGCAGGCTGCGCACCACAATCTCACCGGGTACGCCCACCACCACCGAGTTGGGCGGCACATCCTTGACCACCACCGCGTTGGCGCCGATGCGGCTGCCCTCGCCGACGGTGATGGCGCCCAGGATCTTGGCGCCTGCGCCTACCACCACGTTATCGCCCAGCGTGGGGTGGCGTTTGCCTTTGTTCAGGCTGGTGCCGCCCAGCGTTACGCCGTGATACAGCGTCACGTTGGCGCCCACTTCGGCGGTCTCGCCGATCACCACGCCCATGCCGTGATCGATGAAGAAGCACGCCCCGATGCTCGCCCCGGGGTGGATCTCGATGCCGGTCAGCCCGC
>JBGSTO010000212.1:0-9417 GCA_041736465.1 Anaerolineales bacterium
GCGCGTGAATATCCCATCCATCGAGCTTTCCCTCGAGCTGTCCCCTCACCTCGCCGACCAGGAGCTTGATCTCACCTACGCCTACTGGGAAGGCGCGGTCAGCATACGCGGCAGCCTGTCCGGCGCAGACATCCTTGGCGATGGCTTTGTTGAAATGACCGGCTACACCGGCTCGATGGCTGGAGAGTTTTAACCCATCGCTGGCAAGAAAGCACAATTATTATATACATATCCTTGACAATACTTGAACACTGTGTTATACTGGCTATAGTGAATTAGAACGTAGGAGCAGCTTATGTCAAGGATTAGCCTGAATACCCCCGCCCCAGATTTTGTGCTCACCGATACCACCGGTCATGAATTTCGCCTATCCTCACAGATAGGAAAGAAAAACGTGCTTCTGGTGTTCAATCGTGGGTTTATATGACCATTCTGCCAGCGGCAAATGGCGCAGTTGCGCCAGGACTATCAAGAATTCGTACTTCGCGACACCCTCATCGTCGTCGTTGGCCCAGAAGGCCCGCAGCAGTTCCGCCAGTACTGGAATGAATTCGATATGCCATTCACCGGCTTGCCGGATCCAAAACACTCTGTCCTGCGTATGTATGGGCAGGAAGTCAACCTGTTCAAATTTGGACGCATGCCCGCTCAGGTGATCATCGATCGCCAGGGTGTCGCCCGCTACGTCCACTACGGCAAACAGATGCAAGATATCCCGGAAAATCAGGAAGTGCTCGCCCTGCTGGACGAGCTCAACCAGGAGTACTCTCCCAGCGAAGAAGACCATCCGGAACTCGCGCATTGATTGCCGCACGAGATGGATCACTGACGCACGAGCTCCCCGTGTGCGCACGGAGAATACAATGAATTACCGCCCGCTGTTCGTAATATTTCTTGGGATGCTTTGCCTGTACGCCGCCATCATCCCCTTCAGCCGCGCCGCTGCCGCATTGCCCGCAGGTCAGGATTTTCCACCCGCCTCGCTCTGGCTGATAGCCGACCCTGATTTCGAATTTGCAGCCTTGGAACTACGCGTTGGATTTCAACCGGCTCAATCTCAAGCCAGCCTGGAACCTGCGCCCCTGGCAGACTTCTCCGCTCAGCTCAGCGAGCCTGGGTTGTAGCGCGTAGCACTTCGAAGATATCGACCTTTACAGAGCGGTCGTCAACCCGTATAGACCCCAATTGGCGAGTAGCGAACAGTTCCATAATCCCCGAATAGGTCGTTGGTCCAATCAATAAGCGGTTCGGACGGGCGATCGATTCCAGCTTTTCCGCGATGTGCACCGTTTCGCCCAGAACTGCCAGCTTCATTTGCTGGCTGGTATCCACGTAACCGGCGATCACCGTCCCTGTTTCGATACCCACCCCCACGATAATCTGTTCCTTCAGCTCGTAGCTCAACTGGTCTACCGATGCCAGGATCTCCAGCCCGGCGCGCACCGCCCGGGCTTCATGCTTCATTTGATCCGCCTGTCTGCCAAAGACAGCCTGTACGCCGTCGCCGCTGTGTCCCCCCGGCTCTCCTTGAGTTTCAGCCACAATCTCCAGAACCCGCTGGTAAAAACGCGTCAGCAGCTCCCCAAAGCGTTCGGATCCTAACCGGCTTGCCAGGCGCGTGGAGTCGACGATGTCGGTGATCAATACACTTAATCGCTGCTCGTGCAGCCCGGTAGTTCTGGTATCATGGATGCGTTCAGATTGGTCTGGAGCCAATGGATACACTCCTAATCCAACGTTAGTGTATGCGATGTACCTACCCCGGTCAAGTGCCAGGCAGGCTGTCTAACAAAATTATCGGTTTAAATTAACTCCTGCCCACCTGTCATGTTGAGCGAGCCGAAACATCTCGCCCGCCAGCCGGGAGATCCTTCACTACGTTCAGGATGACACTGCGTTCAGGATGACACCACCCCGCCTGTCATGTTGAGCGCAGCGAAACATCTCACGCCCCAACCAGCTGATCCTTCACTGCGTTCAGGATGACAGCCCGCTTGTCATGTTGAGCGCAGCGAAACATCTCACCCGCCAGCCGGGAGATCCTTCACTGCGTTCAGGATGACACCACCCCGCCTGTCATGTTGAGCATAGCGAAACATCTCGCCTGACAGCCGGGAGATCCTTCACTGCGTTCAGGATGACAGAGCGTTCAGGATGACAGCTCGCGTAGAATCAAACCGCCCCACGATCGTGGGGCGGCTCTGTATTCCTTCTCTCGGAGTCGAATCAGCGCACAATCATCGGCAGGCGCAGTCGCACCAGTACCGCCGTGAACTCGGGCGTCGCCCAGGCGCTCATCCCGCCGGCGCTGTTTGCCCGCACCCGGTAGCCCCAGGTGCCCGGAATTTGCGCCGTCACCGGCAGTGAAGTGGCCGTGCCAGAGTACACCATCGTCGTGCTGACAAAGTAGGGATCGCGCGTCGCCTCCACGATGTACCCGGTTGCGCTCACCACACTTGTCCAGTTGACAGTGTAGGCGCCCACATTTTGCGGGTTGGCGATCGGCAGCAAGTCAGGTGCCGCCAGGGCTGCCGCCGGCACGCTAGTGGATTGGCTCCCGCTGAAAGGTCCATTCCCGGCGATATTATATGCTCGCACCCGGTAGTACCAGGTGCCCTCTGCCTGTCCGGTAATGTAGTAGCTGGTGCTGCTGCCCATATAACGTGTCACCGCACCGGTAAAGGACCCGTTATTGGCTTCCTGCAGCTCATAGCCGCCGGCGCCCGTCACCGTTCCCCAGGTGACTGTGTACACATCCATGGGCGCAGGGTTGCTGATCGCCGGCAGGCTGGGTGCAGCCGGAGCCACGCCGACAGACTGCGTGTTGCTCCATGCGGTTTCAATCGAGCCATTGCTGGCTTTCACCCGGTAGTACCACAGCCCGGGCGCCTGCGCTGTGACCAGGTACTGGCTGGTTGGGCCGCTGTATCGCACGCTCGGGGAGGCAAAGCTCGCCGAGTCATCCTCTTCCAGCGTGTAGCCCGTTGCATTCAGCACGTCGTTCCAGTTGACCGTGTAGCTGCCATCCAGCTCCGGGTTCGGAATCGGGTCGAGCGTGGCTGCCTGCAGGCTGACTGCTGCCAGCGCCGCGCTGGCATTGATGCGTCCCCAGCCGAAGCTGGTGTCCCAGCCGCCAGTGCCCAGGTCCACCGCAGTGTTCTGGATGACTGCCTGTACCTGGTCATTGGTAAAGCCAGGGGCTAACGACCACACCAGCGCTGCCAGACCGGCGACGTATGGCGAGGCCTGTGAGGTCCCCTGCATGTAATCATAATTCTTGTAATAATAATATGAGGTGGTCAAATAAACGTTATATGTCGGCATGGTGCTCAGGATGCCGCCGGTATCGTGGTAGTTGGACATCTCGCCTCCCGGCGCAGCGATATCCACGTGCGATCCGTAATTCGAGTAGTACGAAAGCCCATCACCCTGGTCGGTGGCGGAAACCGCCATCACGTTGCTGTACGCGGCGGGGTAGGCCGGTGCGTTCGTGCTCTCGTTGCCCATGGCGGCGATCACCATCGCCCCGGCAGCATGAGCGGCAGTCACCATATCCTGCATCGCCTGGGAATAGGTCGGCCCGCCCAGGCTCATATTGATGATATCGGCGCCATTATTCTTGGCAAATTCAATCGCCGAGATGATATCGTAGTTAAAACCGCTGCCTTCGGCGTTCAGCGCCCGCACCGGCATGATCTTCGCCCCCCAGCTCATCCCCGCCACACCAACCGAGTTGTTGGTAAGCGCCGCAGCAATGCCCGCCACATGCGTGCCGTGACCGTTCTCATCATTCGGGGTAGTGTCATAATCCCAATAATCGTGCCCTTGCACCAGTTTGCTCGCCAGGTCGGGGTGGTTCAGGTCGATGCCGGTGTCGATGACTGCGATCACGATGCTCGTGCTGCCGGTGCTCACGTCCCAGGCTGCCGGCGAGTTGATCTTCGGGTGCGCCCACTGAGCGTAATAGTTGGGATCGTTCGGCACTACGTCGACAGAATAAATCGAGTTGAATTCGGCATATTCCACACCCGGCTGCTGGTTCATCAAGTTCGCAAGCTCAACTTCCTTGCCTTGCGGAACCTGCCAGAGCTGGTAGCGCGGGTCGGTCTCGATGCTGCGCAGGCGTGTGCCGCCCGCAGCCTGCAAGGTCTCCGCTGCCTGGGCAGCTTCGAAGGCCGCCACGTTGGACTCTGCCGGCCCAGCCGCAGTGAACTTGATCACCAGCTGCCCCGGCGCATACTCACCTGCCGGTCGCACACCGGCGCCAGGGAAGCCTTCACCCGCCAGGGCAGGTGCACTGCCCAGCTGGCTGAAAAGGAATGACGCAAGCAGTAAAATGATCAGAGCAGTCAATCGCCGTTGTCTCATTTGAGTTCGCCTCCTCTCAAGGATGAAATAAGTATACTGGAAAAGCCAGGATTCTTCATAAAAATAATCCGGTCTGATATGCTAGAATCATCCCTTGGAATGAGCTTCTCCCCTCTCCCCGTTTGGCCCGTTACTCGCCTGGTCATATTTGACTGCGACAGCACCCTCAGCAGCATCGAGGGCATCGATGAGCTGGCGCGCCTCTCCGGTCGCCAGGAGGATGTTGCCCTGAGCATTGCCGCCCTGACCAAACGCGCCATGGAGGGCGACCTGCCCCTGGAGGCTGTTTACGGGCAGCGACTGACAGCCGTCAACCCCACCCAGGCAGAAGTTGCCCACATCGCTTCAATCTACCGCCAGACGGTCGTGCTGCATGCCGCTGAAACCATCCTGGCGCTGCAAACCCTCGGTGCAGAAGTCTTCATTGTCAGCGGCGGGATGCTCGAGCCGGTGCGCGATTTTGGCGTCTGGCTCGGCGTTCCATCAGACCATATCTTTGCCGTGAGCATGGAATACGACCAGCTTGCGGGCGCCTGGTGGCGCTACTGGGATCAGCCCGGGGGGAGAAACCCGCGCGCCAGCTATCTCTCACTCGAAGCGAATCCGCTCACCGCAGGCGGCGGCAAAAAGAGCATTATCACCCGCCTGCGCGCCGAGTACCCCGGACGCGCCATGCTGATCGGCGATGGGCTGTCAGACCTGGAAGCCCGCAGCGAGGTCGAGCTGTTTATCGGCTTCGGCGGTGTAGTGCACCGCCCACAAATTGCCGAGCTTTCGCCGGTTTATATTCAATCCGCTTCATTGGCGCCTGTGCTGCCCCTCGCCCTGGGGCAGTTGGGCAACGCCCCGCGGTTTGCCGGTTTGTGGGCCGAGGGCTTGCGCCGCATCCAGGCAGGCGAAGTATTGTTCAACGATCCCAGCCAGCACCAGGCATTTATCACCGCCATGCGCCGCACCCTCGTTCACCCGCTGGCAGGATGAGATCAAAATGCTGCGAGTGTTGGTCTGCGATCCGCTTCACCCTTCCGCATGGCAGCTGCTCCGCCAGGATCCCGAAATTAGCGTTAGCGGACCGTACCCGCAGCAAACCGCATTGCTGGCAGACTTGCCCGAGGCAGACGCGCTCATCCTTTGCCCCGGCGCCCGCGCCGGCGATGCGCTGCTGGCAGCCGCCCCCAGGCTGCGGCTGGTTGCCTGCACCGCCTCCCACCTGGAGAATATCGATGTCGATGCTGCCACCCGCCTGGGAATCCTGGTAATCAATGCGCCGGAGGCCAATCTCATCGCCGCTGCCGAGCACACCTTTGCCCTGCTGTTGGCGCTCGCCCGCCGCCTGACAGGCGCTGACCGGATGCTGCGCGCAGGGGATTGGTCGCAAATGGGCGACCCCGGCTTCGAGCTCTCTGGAAAAACACTCGGCGTGATCGGTTTCGGCCGTCTGGGAGCGGAAGTCGCCTTGCGCGCTCAGGCATTTGGCATGAAGCTGCTGGCTTACGATCCCTATATCGACCTGGCATCCGCCCATGCCCAGGGAGTAGAAGTCGCCAATTTGGACGAGCTTCTCGCCCGCGCCGATATCGTCAGCCTGCACATCCCGTATTCGCCCGCTGCACACCATCTGTTGAATGCCGCTGCGCTGCATCTCATGCGCCCTGGGGCAGTTCTGGTGAACGGCGCTCACGGCGGGCTGGTGGATACCGCAGCGCTTGTCGCAGCCCTGCAATCCGGGCGGCTGGCGGGCGCGGCTCTAGGCGCTTTTGAACCGGAGCATCTCCCCGCCGGTCACCCGCTCCTATCCATTGAGAACCTCGTCCTCTCGCCTCACTTAAGCCAGAACACCGTGGAAGGTCTGCAGCGCACTGCGCTCTCGGTGGTGCAAGATGTGCTCGATGCCCTGCATGGTCGCGATTTCCGCAATGTGGCCAACCTGCCTTTTACGCCGCAGCTGCCCTACCTTGCCGCCCAACCGTATCTCAACCTGGCGGTCAAGCTTGGCAAGCTGCAGGGTCAGCTGGCAGAAGGCCGCATCCAGCGCGTCGAAGTTGAGCTTTTAGGCGAAGGCGTCCGCAGCCTGGTACGCCCGGTGGCGGCTGTGCTGCTCTCGGGTATGCTGCGCCCCGTGGACCGGCGCCTGCCCAACTGGATCTCTGCCCCGGTGATCGCTCAGGAACAAAGCATCCTTACTTCCCAAGCCAAAGGGCTGGTTCACCTGCAGGACTACCCGAACCTGATCGCCTGCCGCATTCACTGGCAGGGCGAAAACGGCCCAGGACAGCGCACCGTTGCCGGCGTTTTGTTCGGCAGTGGGCAAGCCCGCCTGGTGCAGTATGACGAATTCACCGTTGACGCCTACCCGGATGGCTACGTGCTCATCCTCGAAAACATGGACATCCCCGGCGTCATCGGCAAGGTCGGCGTTCGGCTGGGACAGGCGGGCATCAACATTGCCCAATGGCGCTACGGCCGCGAACATCGCGGTGGTCAGGCAGTCTCGTTCATCAACCTGGACGATTACGTACCCAAAACGCTCCTTAAGGAGCTGGAAACCGAAGACGAGATATTCCGCGCTCGCCTGGTGCGACTGTAAAGCCTTAAGACCGACCCCTTCATCGAGGATTGCCGATGCCAAATGTGCCCCTGAAAACCCTCTACGAAAATATCCGCGCCCGCGGCTGGTCGTTTGTCTGGCGCACGCTGCAGCGCGACCGGATGGATGCTGCCTTTCACCGCAGCCGCCCCTCCGGGGATCCGCTCTCGCCTGGCGCGCTGCTCGAGGTCGCCCCGCTGCCATCCGGTCAGCGCTTCACCTTCGAGAATGCCGGGCTTGAGCTTGAAATTATTGATTCCGCCATCGCCCGCTTCACCTGGATTCCCGGTGTACCAACGCCGCCCTACGCTCTGGCAGGCGCAGACTGGCCCGAGGTCGAAGTTCGAACCTGGATCGAGGGCGAGGTGCATTGGCTGGAGAGCAGCCACCTGCGCATCGCCGTGCATGCGGATGGCAGTCTGCACTGGTATTCACGCTTGCCTTCCGGGGCTGCCCTGCTGCGCAGCGATCTGCCGCCGCAGCGCGCCGGCGAATGCTGGATAAGCAGCTCTCCAACAAGCCCTGGGGAATCCTTCTACGGTCTGGGAGAGCAGTCCGGTCCCTTCAATCTGCGCGGCCAGGTGCGCCGCTGCTGGAACACAGATCCCGGCGGCAGCTACGGCCCAGGCGCCGATCCGCTCTATATGCCTATCCCGGTATACGCCGGTAAGCACGCTGCAGGCGCTTACCTCATCTTCTACGAAAACTCCTTCCCTTCCAAGTTTGATTTCGCCTCCGGGTCAGATTCCGTCCAGGCAAGCTTCGAATCAGGCCAGCTGCGCGGTTATTTCATCCCCGGTCCGCTGCCGCGCTGCCTGGAGCACTACACGGCGCTCACCGGTCGCGCCCCGCTCCCGCCGCTCTGGAGCCTGGGGCTGCACCAATCCCGCTGGGGTTACAAGGACGAAGCCGATATCCGCCAGGTGGCTGAAGGCTACCGGCAGCACAATTTGCCCTTATCCGCCATCCACCTGGATATCGATTACATGCACGGCTACCGCGTCTTCAGTGTGGACAGCCATCGCTTCCCGGATTTGCCCCGCCTGGCTGACGAGCTGGCGGCTTCCGGTATCCGCCTGGTGACCATCCTCGATCCCGGCGTCAAAGTCGATTCGCGCTACGATGTTTTCCGCAGCGGTCTGGAACAGCGCAGCTTCGTTTCAGATGACGGCTCCAACGCTGATATTGGGTTGGTGTGGCCCGGGCCATCCGCCTATCCCGATTTCACCGCCCCTGCCGGACGCCGCTGGTGGGGCAGTTTCTACCCCAGGCTGCTCGATGCTGGCGTCGCCGGCATCTGGCATGACATGAACGAGCCGACCAACTTCGTTGCCTGGGGAGATCCAACCCTGCCGCTTTCCCTGCGTCACGACCTGGATGGGCAAGGCGGCTCCCATTTTCAAGCCCACAATCTGTATGCCTTCCAGATGAACCGCGCCGGTTACGAAGCGCTGCGCACGCTGCGCCCGCAGCGGCGCCCCTGGCTGCTCTCCCGTTCCGGATGGGCCGGGCAGCAGCGCTACGCCTGGAACTGGACCGGCGATACCGAGACCTCCTGGCCTGTCTTGCGCATGACCCTCGCCACCGTTTTGGGATTGGGCCTGTCGGGCTTTCCCTACACCGGCTCGGATATCGGCGGTTTTTCCGGCAGCCCGGACGCGGAGCTGATGCTGCGCTGGTTCCAGTTGGCTGCACTGATGCCTTTCTTCCGCATTCACTCCGCCGCCGGCACCAGCCGCCGCGAGCCGTGGACCTTTGGCGAGCCGGCGATCTCGATCATGCGCGCCACCATTCACCTGCGCCTGCGCCTGCTGCCGTACATCTACACCCTGGCATGGAACGCGGCCCAGACCGGCGCTCCGCTGCTGCGCCCGCTGCTGTGGGAGTTTCCGCAGGATGAACGTTTTGGCGACACCTCCGACTGCTTCCTGCTCGGCGATGCCCTGCTGGTTGCGCCGGTATTGGACCCGGGAGCCGTCACGCGCAAGCTGCTCCTGCCCGAAGGCCTGTGGTACGACTTCTGGAGCGCAGCCCGCTTCGAAGGACCCGGCGAGATCGAGCTGCCTGCCCCCCTGGATCGCCTGCCCCTGCTGGTGCGCGGCGGCGCGCTGCTGCCGCTGAAGAATGCCGGGGACGTGTTGGAGCTGCATTATTTTCCCGGCTCCACCCTGCACGCCGCTTTGCTGTACAGCGACCTCGGCGATGGCTACGCCGACAGCCGCCTGGACAGCTTCACCCGGGAGCCAGGCGCTGCCGGCGAAACCCGACTGCGCTGGAGCGCCACCGGCGGCTTTCCCCTGCCGCAGTCAGGCATACCCCTTGTCGTGCATGCCGCCTCGCTGGTAAGCGCCAGCCTGGATGGCGAAAGCCTGCCCGTGCAGGATGCAGCCACTGTCCTGCCGGTGCATTCCAACGGTGAAAAGACCTTGAGCCTGATGCTCTCCACGCAATAAGCCCGTCAA
>JBGSTO010000228.1:0-2803 GCA_041736465.1 Anaerolineales bacterium
CAGCTTGATTGAAGCAGGCGCCGGGAGAACGTTAATGTTTGGGGGAGTGAAGATAGAGTATAATAATTGCGATATATATAATCCATATTATCTAAAATTATACCCGACCGGTTTCCTCACAATCCCCTCCCTGCAGCGGGGATCCCTCTAAACTCAGTTTTTTCTTTGTACATTGCGGGCCAGACCCACAACGTACAATCAAGCAGACACACATCACTCCATACAGTTAAAGCTCGGCGGAGAAACACTTGCCCGATTTTCCTCTGATCCTGGCTGGTCCTGTTCTAAGACGCGTCGAAGCGAGGCTGGTCGCGGTATGGGTGGCTGTTAGCCAGCCCAGAGCGCTGCTGCTATCGATTTTCGAGGGGCGAGAGCAAACCGGCGGGGGAGCGGGCATTTTCACCGGCGGGCAGACGCCGCGGGCATTTGGCGCAGCCAACACGCTGCGTCTCGGCGACAACCTGCATATCGGGGTGGTCTACGCAGAAACCCTGCCCAACCAGCCGTTTTTCCCTGGGATCAACTACAGCTACAACCTCGGGTTTGGGCCGTTCGTCCCCAATACGCCGCCCGGCGGACAGATGTTCGCCAGCCTGGTCAACGTCGCTGCCGATCTCAAATCGGAGGGGCTGCTCTCCGACCTGCCCGTACATGGCAGGCCGAACCTGCCCCTTGGATACGATGCCGGCGAGCTGCCCGGTTTTGCCCTTCCGCCACCCACTCTGACCGATCTGCGCATGCTGCATGGTTCCTGCCGCCGTCCCGGCAAGGTGTATGAATCCGGACAGGGCAAGAAAACCTTCGATGGGATGGCCTGGGTGGACGACCTGATCGTGGAATGGCGCGTGGGCAGTCCCGGCAAGCCGCCACTCGACCCGAACATCCGCCCGCACCAGCTTTTCCTGACCGGCGATCAGATCTACGCCGACGACGTGGCCTTCGCCATGCTGCCGATGCTCAACCGCGTGGGCAACGAGCTGCTAGGCAAAACTGAGCTTCTGCCGACGCGCTACCCGCCGGAGGCAGACTCACAGAGCCGGGAGAAATTCCTGGGAGCGCCCAAACAGCCGGGCTTCAACGACCTGCAGTCTTTCATCAACAAGATGAAAAGCGATGGTAAAGACCCGCTCGAAGAGCTGAAGAACGATGCGCGGGTGCGGGTGAGAAACGACCCGTGCTTCGACCGGCTGTTCAAGCTGCTGTTCGAGGACCCTTTCCAGCTCGAGTCCGGCTTCCAAAGCGACCCGGCTGCACCGGGAGTGCGCTTCTGGCAGGCGGACCTGCGCCATTTCCCGGCTGCACTGCGCCGCCCGGTGCTGGAGTGCGAGGCCAAATTCACCAGTGCATCGGCGCATCTGGTCTCGCTTGGCGAGTACTGCGCCATGTACCTGGCGGTGTGGTGCAATGCCGTGTGGGAGATGCAGGGCGAAGACCCTAAGTTCGAGAAGATCGAGGAGCTGTACAGCTTACCGGCGGGCAGCCTGCCGCAGATCTGGGATCTGCACGCCTGCCTGCCAGGTGAAGAAAAGTGCCTGAGGCGCGGCGACCTGACTGCACTGGAGGCTGCCCTGGAAAAGCTGCGCACCAATCCATCGAGAATCCAGGGCATTCAGAACGACGTCGACACACTGGGTGTGTTTTTTGCCTCCCTCGCCCGGGTGCGCCGTGCGCTGGCGAATATCCCCACCTACATGCTCTTCGATGACCACGACGTGACCGACGATTGGAATATCAGCCGCGCCTGGCGCGACCGGGTGCACACCGCTCCGTTGGGGCGCAGCATCTTGACTTCCTCTCTGGTGGCATACGCCCTGTTCCAGGATTGGGGCAACGACCCGAAGCGCTATGAGCGAGGAGCTTACCGCAAGCTGCTGGACGAAGCGGTGAAGCTCTTCCCGCCCAATGCCGCTTCCGGCCCGCCGGCGGCGGTCACCAACGAGCTGGCAAAGATGTTCGCCCTCAACCAGCCCGACCCGGAGCCGGCCCCGGATTTGAAATGGCATTTCATCATCGATGGGTCAGTGCACCGCGTGGTGGCGCTCGACACGCGCACGCGGCGAGTGTATCGCTCCCGCCACGCGCCATCCGGGCTGCTCTCCCCGCAGGCTCTGGCGGAACAGCTCCCCGACCCGGACGAATTCCCACTCCCGGCGGGCATCGAGGTGCTGGTGGTCATCTCTCAGACGCCAGCGCTGCAGCCCTCGGTGGCATCTTCAGTGATCGTCCCGCTGATGACGCGCATCACCGAATTGAAGCATTTCGGGACCTTCGCCAACCAGGTAGGACTGGAGCCGGACACCGAGATCTGGCCCGGCGACGACCTGGCTTTCGAGAGCTTCGTCGAGCGCCTGGGTAAATTCAAGCGGGTGGTGGTGCTTTCCGGCGAGGTGCACTTCGGTTACAGCGCCCAGTTGAGCATCTGGAAGAAAGGCATCAAGCGCCTTACCCTGGCTGCCGGACTCCGGGCCGCGCTCGACAGCGAGCTGCTGACGCCGGCGCTTGCGACTGCCTTTCAGAATGCCGGGCTGCCGCTCTCGGATGAAACCTCAGTTTCAGTGCGCGAGGACAACGGCGAGTGGCTGATCGTCGACCGGGAGGCGCGCAAGACCTTCCTGGTGCGCGACGAGGAAAGCGGCCTGAACGTGTACGAGGAACAGGGTCCAGCGCGGGTGGCACAATTCGTCTCCAGCGGGTTGAAGAATGCCAAAGACCTGATCGCTACCCCGGGGCGCGGCATGGGCTTCGCTTTCACTTTGCTCGATACCACCCCGGTCGAGCGCATGATCTGGAACGAGCACTTCCC
>JBGSTO010000308.1:0-4309 GCA_041736465.1 Anaerolineales bacterium
TGGCAGCTCAGTTCCTGGTGGATATCCCTGCCACGCGCCTGCCGACCTTCACTGCCCCGCCGCCGCTGGCGCTGCCCACTTTTGCAGAGGCTGCCCCGGTGGGTGGGGTGACGCCTGCTGCGCTGGTGGGGCGCATCCCTGCCGGTCTGGTGATTTCTGCGCTCGGAATATTGGGTTTCTTCGGTTTATTGATTTCGGTGCTGCGCGGGCGCTGATCTCGCGGCGCTCAAGCCCGAGAATAAAAAAATAACTGCACCCCAAAGGATTCCTTTGGGGTGCAGGCGTTCTAAAGTCAGGCAGTAACCGGCTGCTATCGCCGGCGCAGGGCGGGGGATTATCCGCAGCCGCTGCAGCCGCCGCCGGAGGAGTCGGTCTCGCCGCCGTCCTTGGTGCGGAAAGAGCTGCCGCAGCCGCAGGCTGCCACAGCGTTAGGATTCTCGATCTTGAAGCCTGTGCCCATCAGCCCATCTACGTAATCTACAGTCGCGCCGCGCAGGTAATTGATCGAAACCTCGTCTACCACAACCTGCACGCCGTGGAAATCGGCCTGGAGATCCTGCTCGCGGATATTGTTCTCCAGCGCCATGCCGTACTGGTAGCCGGAGCAGCCTCCACCGGAGACGAACACGCGCAGAGCGTAGCCGCTCAAGTTGCGCTTGGAAAGCAGCTCTTTGACAGCGTCGGCGGCTGCCGGGGTTACCGAGATAAACTGGGTAGTAACTTCATCCATCAGCATTGGGATCACCTCGTAGTGTTAAAACTTGCTCAAATTGGTCAGATTTCAGAGATTCTATCAATGACTTAGGTCTTCGTCAATAGCAGGCGGAATTATTCATCCAATATTTACTTTGTGTCTATCCAAAAAATTTTCACAGGAAGCTCAAAACAGCAGGTGCCCGAGCAGCACTGCCGTGCCGGTTACGGTTAAATTGTCCACATCGTGCAGCGGCAGGGATTCTACCAGGGTGCCCGCCAGGGCGATGATCGTGACCGGCAGCAGATAGGCGCCGAGCGGCTGGGGCAGGTAGCCGGCGAGGCTGAATACACCCAGGATGGCTGCGGAGAAGGTCCAGCCTCCCAGGAACATCCCCAGCGAACCGGCCCAACTTTTGCCTGCATTCCAGGGAAGCTTCGCCTGCCCGAAACGCCTGCCGAGGATATCCGCCAGGCCGTCGCCGCCGCACAGCAGCATCAATGCCGTAATACCGATGGGGGATTGGCGCCAGTACAGGATGGTTAGCGCCACGAAAATCAGGCCGTAATACAGCGGTCCGCGCAGAATCTCTCTCCGGTCGCCGCTGCGCGACATGGCCTGCACAGCAGCCGGATCCTGGATCACACCCAGGCCCACCAGCAAGAATTGGGCGGTGATGGCAAGCGGCACCAGCGCCGCCAGGTAGCGCGCCTCGCTGCCCTCATTAAACAACAGCCAGCACACAACGAACAGCGGTCCGGTGCCGGCGTGGATGATCTTGCGGCTCAGGCGGCTGCCGATCCAGCCGCGGTGAGCGGCAAAGTCATTGATGCGCAGCCACAGCAGCGAAAGACCCAAAGTAATCACCAATGCCAGCCAGTTCGAGGACAACATGCCCGCCTCCGTAAAAAAAACATGGTGGCGGGCCAGAATGCCTGCCACCATGCTATTTTATCACTGCCTGGATTACCAGTCGCGGCGCCTGGATTACCAGTCGCGGCGCCTGGATTACCAGTCGCGGCGCCTGGATTACCAGTCGTAGCGCCTGGAGTACCAGTCGGGGCGCCTGGATTACCAGTCGCAGCCCGGGCAGTTGTCCAGACCGGCGGACTTGCCGGTGCGCTTATACATGGTCACGCCTTGAAATCTTTCCCCCATGAGACCATCGTGCAGCGCCCACGAGCGCAGCCGGATGCTGTTGGCTGCCTGCGGTTGGCGGAAGGGGGTAGAGCCATCCAGCCGCCGGTGCAAATCTCCGCCCGGCAAAAAGCCTTCCTGGACGGACTGCATCAGGCGCCTGCCTTTTTCGTAGGAGAAGCCGTAGCGCTCGAAGAGGATGGCATTGTGATAATACAGCGGTTCGGCGAAGTACAGGTCGTGTCCCAGGCTGGTGACGAAACCCTCGAATGCCTGGACGGCAGAACCTAACAGGCGCAGGCCGCGCCGCACCTGCCCCGGCGCCAGCCCGAAGTGCAGGGCGGCTTCTTCTGCTTCCAGGTTGCGATGCTCGGTGCCGAAGCGGGTTGGGGTGCCATTTGGAAGCCGGTCGACATCAAAGCGCGGCGATTCGGGGTCGTTCAGCACGTACAACAGCACGTGCACCAGCCCGTTGAGGGTGCCGGTGATGTGCCCGTACAGCACCGGATCCGGAAATCCATAGCGGTGGTACAGCGACATCTCGGTGGTTGAGCTGCCGGCTTCACAGCGCAGGTCGAGCAGTTTGCGGCCCTGTGCATCGCGAAAATCCGGCGCAATCCCGAAGCGCTGCATGATTTCCGCAGGAATCAGCAGGTTGTAGATGCGCTGCTTCTCATCGTCGTCCAGCCGGTTGATGCCGCTGATTGTGGATGCCGCCAGTAGTTGGTGCTGCATATTCAATTATCCATCTCGGGTTCGCTGCCGGATCTGCCGGTCGAGGTCGCGTTCAGCATCCCGGCGGGCGATCGTCTCGCGCTTGTCGTACAGTTTCTTGCCTTTAGCGGTGGCGATCTCCACTTTTGCCCGCCCTTCCTTAAGATAAACGCGCAGTGGAATCACAGTGATGCCTTTTTGCCTTACCTCGTTGAACAGCCGGTGGATTTCGGCGCGGTGCAGCAGCAGGCGGCGTGGACGGCGCGGCTCGTGGTTCAGGTTGCCGGCATGGCTGTAGGGGGCGATGTGCGCATCCTCCAACCAGGCTTCATCACCATCCAGCCGCACATAAGCCTCTGCCAGGCTGATCTGCCCGGCACGGATAGACTTGATCTCGCTGCCTTGCAGGGCAATGCCCGCCTCGTAAGTATCCAGAATGAAATACTCGTGGTGGGCTTTTCGATTCGTGGCAACAACTTTTACATCTTTAACGCTCATAGCCTTGAAATTGTAACATAATGAATGACGCGGCGCGTAATAGAATTGTAAGGTGAGCCTGCTTTCTAGGCGGCTGAATTGTATCACCTTTGTTTTCCTGTAAACCAGGGGATTGGAATTACAGCTGGCTCGTTGCCTTTTCCCCCAACCATTGGATTGCGTAGCTCGGGAGATGGTTTTTACGAATTTGTTCGTAAAGCTGTACAGTCTCCGGCATCGGAGTGATCGCCAGCTCACGCTGCAGGATTTTCCTCAGGATTTCATACTGGCGCAGCGCGCCTTCACGCTGCCCGACCTTTGCCATCACCCACATCAAAAGCCGGTGAGACAGCTCGTGCCAGGGCTCCAGTTCGACCATCCGCAAGGCACACGCCAAAAGCCTGCCGTACTCAAGGTTGGCTTCATAATCATCCGCCAGCAAAGAAAGGGCAAGCATCATCTGGCGATGGCAGCATTCCTGGTTAATCACCTGCCAGTCGGTAAATTGTTCACAGTCCGGCAAAGTGAAGCCCTCTAACAACTCGCCGCGGTAGAGCTCGACAGCCGTTTGCAGGCTTTTCATGCAGTCATTGCAAAGGCCCACACTTGCCGGGTGGTGGGACGAGCAAGCCGAGATGCGCCTCAGGAACTCGGCCACATCGATCCAATGGTCGCTGGCTGGGTTAAACTGCACCTGGTTGGATGTGATGATCAGGTAGGATTCGTATTTGGAGGAATTACATAGTGTGCTGTGAAGCTGGTAGAGCGCCTGGCGCAGGCTGTGCAGCGCCGCAGCCTGAGGGCGCTCGCACCAGAATAAATTCGCCAGGGCTTCGCGGCGGTGGGGGCGATCGGATTCCAGCGCCAGGTACGACAGCAAAGCACGGGTCTTGTC
This sequence comes from Anaerolineales bacterium, assembly GCA_041736465.1. GTDB lineage: Bacteria > Chloroflexota > Anaerolineae > Anaerolineales > UBA4823 > JAJUJL01. Next base: position 3,918 of record JBGSTO010000308.1, read on the forward strand.
TGTCCCGAAATTGGTCAGGGGTCTTCCATTCAGTTCAACTTGGAAGCCGCCGAAAAGGTGGATGGCCTGGTGTGACATTCCTCCCTCCCTGATGCCTATTTCTTTTTTTGTTCCTTTCCACTCTGGTAAATATATTATATAGCATTACGTACGATTCTCAAGCGTATTTGACGAAGGGATTTCGTAGCAGTAGAAAAGATTAAAATCAACCCACCCAAGAAGCCGAAGATCTGATTCAATGAAGGGCATCACACAATAGGAGGTGCCCTGATGATTTTTGAACAAGAAAGTGGCTTCGGTGAGCAGACCGAAGCCACTCTGATCAAGCAAGCGCAAGCCGGTTGCCAGGAGAGCTTGAATCTCCTCTTGCTACGGCACGAGAGGTTGGTTCA
>JBGSTO010000328.1:0-2345 GCA_041736465.1 Anaerolineales bacterium
TCCCCCCGCCCACCAGGCGGTCAGCGACAGCGAGCCTAACAGCAGGAAAGTATTCACCAGGTGCACGACGATCGAGATCGCCCTGCCAAGCGAATCATCCTTGGCGGTCCAGCCAAACAGCACCAGCCCGGCGCCGACCAGCGCCTCGGTAATAATGAAGAACAGCGACAGGTTCACACCCAACCGCACCGCCTGTCCGGGCGCGTACAGCCGCCGCCCCCACACGAACAGCCCCAGCACCGCCAACAGCGCCATACCGCTGGTGAGCCGGTGCGTGAACTCCACCAGCGTTTCAATCTGCCCGGCAGACGGGATAACCTCCCCGTTGCACAAAGGCCAGTGGCTGCCACAGCCCGCCCCCGAGCCGGAAGCGCGCACGTAAGCCCCCCATAAGATCACCAGGATATTCAAGCCTAACACCCCCCAGGCATAGCGAGCAAAATTCGACAGCTTCATCCGGCAGCCACCTCCTTCAGCACAGCTTATTGCGTGGCAGTTTACCACGAAGCATGGTGAAACTCAACCATTCTCCCGCCAATCCATGATCATTATCCCTGCACATCCTGCCATCTATCACTATCTTCACCGATCCAGAATTGATACAATATACCCAATAAACGCTCGCACAGCCGCAGCGCCAACTTTCATACATTCTTTGTGCCGTCTTTGTAAAATCTTCGTGTTCTTTGTGTTTCAAGTTTTCTTCCGGTTTTGTGGAGCCGCGCATGTCTGATAACGAGATCGTCATCTATGCCACCTTCTGGTGCGGCGACTGCCGCCGGGTGCGCCGCTACCTGGATTTCCACAAAGTTGCCTACTGCTGGATCGACATCGACCAGGACGAAGACGCCGCCGCCTATGTCAAACAGCTCAACCACGGCAACCGCAGCGTGCCCACCATCATCTTCCCCGACGGCTCCATCCTGGTAGAGCCATCCAACCTGGCGCTAAAAGAAAAACTCGCCCTGGGCCAACCCAGCGCCTGAGCCGGCTCATTCTCGCTGCACCCCATCCCAAAATCAACCACCCTGACCCCAAAGGTTTCCTGAAGCCTTTGGGGTCTTCGCATGCTATAATCGCATCGTATCCTTCCAAGACCACCCTTTAGGACTACACGCAATGAGCGAAAAAATACTGGTTGTCGAAGACGAGCTGTCCCTGCAGGAAACCCTGGCTTACAACCTCACCCGCCAGGGCTACAGCGTCGAATCCGTCGGCGACGGTCTGTCTGCCGTGGAAACCGCTCGCCGCATCAGACCAGACCTGATCGTGCTGGACATCATGCTCCCCAAGATGGACGGCTTCGAAGTCTGCCGCATCCTGCGCCAGGAGATGCGCACGCCCATCCTCATGCTCACCGCCCGCGACGACGAGATCGACCGCGTCATTGGCCTGGAGATGGGCGCCGACGACTACCTGACCAAGCCTTTCAGCATGCGCGAGTTCCTGGCGCGCGTCAAAGCCCAGCTGCGCCGCATGCGCATGATGCGCGAAGAAATGGACGGCGGCAGCGGGATCCCCGAGATCCTGCGCTTTGGCAACCTGGTGCTGGATCTCACCCGCCGCGAGATGCTGGTAGAAGACAAACCGGTAGCCCTAAAACCCAAAGAATTCGACCTGCTGCACTTCCTGGCGCGCCACCGCGGCCAGGTGCTCTCGCGCGACCTGATCCTGGAGCGCGTGTGGGGCTGGGAATTCAGCGGCGGCTCGCGCACCGTCGATGTGCACGTGCGCTGGCTGCGCGAGAAGATCGAAGTGGATGCCGCCGCACCGCTCCGCATCATCACCGTACGCGGCGCCGGCTACCGCTTCGAGGGGTAAATGTTCCGCACCATCCAGCAGCGCATCGCCATCCCCTACCTGCTGCTCATCCTGATCAGCATGCTCGGCCTGGGCTTGTATCTTTCCAACCAGGCGCGCCGCACCTATCTCAGCAACCTGCAGCAGTCGCTGTCCACCCAGGCAGAGCTGATTGCCGACGCCATCCTGCCCTACCTGGAAGCAGGCGCCTCGCAAGATGACCTGCTGCAAGCGCCCGGCGCCCAGATGCAAGCCCTGGCAGAACGCTGGGCCGGCATTGCTGCGGTGCGCGTCACCATCATCTCACCCACCGGCGTCGTGCTGGGCGATTCTGAGCGCACCCCGGAAGAGCTCGAAAACCACCTGGAGCGCCCCGAAATCCAGCAGGCGCAGCAGACCGGCAAAGGTTCCAGCACGCGCTATTCCGTCTCCACCGGCATGAACATGATGTATAACGCCGTCGCCGTGCAGCGCAGCGGGCAGACCATCGTCTTCGTGCGCCTGGCGACTCCCCTGCAGCGCGTCAGCGACGACGTCGCCGCCCT
>JBGSTO010000330.1:0-23499 GCA_041736465.1 Anaerolineales bacterium
GCTAGTACGCTGGGAGCATTACGAACCCAGGACACCGCTCAGCGCTGACCGCAAGTCGTATTCCGGTCCGGAAAGTCCTGGCAATATTGATCTGGAAGTGTACAGTTCTGAGCAAATTCTGCTATCCGACGAGCTGCTGCAGGCGCCTTTTTACCGCACGCTGGGCTGCACACTGTATATTCCACCCGACGCCTCTCCCCCCTACCCGGCAAGCTTGCCCCAGCCGGCAGACGACCTCACGCCGGACCGTATTGGGCGCGTGCCTTTGCTCGGCAAGTGGCTATCTATTGTGGGCAGTCCTGGATTGATCGTCCACCGTTGGGTGATCAAGGCCAGCCTGACCCGACCGGTCGGGCCGGCTTTAACCTGTCAAACTATCCTGCCTGTGGTAATTGCGCCGCCAGGAGCGCAGATCCAATCGGGCGAGTATGGGCAAGCCAGCCATGCTGAAGGGATAGTGCTGTGCTTCTGGCTGCCGCGACTGGAATGGGTGGAGGGCGAGCGTTTGACGGGCAAACTGCTCCTGCAGGCAGCTCAAACGATGGATGCCCAGGAAATCCGCCTGGAGCTCCACCATACAGAACAATTACGCTACCCTGGCATCTCCTGTGAGATGAGCAACACCTTGCAGAAAACCCGGTTGGCGGGAGCCAGGGTGTTCAGTCCCGGTGAAAAAGCAGAATATCCATTTGAGCTGTCCATACCGGCACCGGGAAAGCCCAGCCTGCACACCGAACATGCCAGGGTTTTCTGGGTCTTGAAAGGCGTGGTTAGCCGGCGTATGAAGCGCGATGCCAGCGTGCAGGTTGAGCTTGTAGTTTTCGCACAGCCTGAGCAGGATCAGCAAGTAGATACTGATTTAACAGCCCTGAACGAGGCGGCATGAGCGTGATTCAAGGGATCTATCAGGCTTTGGAAATGGCAGCGCCACCGTTGAAGAGACCATTCATGTTGGTAGATGGACTCGCTCATCACCAACTTAAGCGCGAGCTCGAATGCGACCTTCATTTTGTCATTGATGTTGGCGAGTTGCTGGTGGATACAGGCCTGTTTGGCAAAGAAGAGTTGGAGATGATGCCAGCCCGGGCGCTCCAGGCGTATGAAAAATTACCCACGCCGAAAGTGATGTTGGCACGAAGCGAGGAGAAATACACCTGCTCGCAAGCGGTTAAGATCGACTGCGCCAGCCGGGTGTACATGTGCAAGGCGAAGTGCTGTACCTTCGATTTTTACCTGACCCAGCAGTACCTGGACGAGGGCATCGCCCGCTGGGATTATGGTTGCCCTACTGGATTGCGCGCCGGCAGGATAGCTACTACGTTCACCCTGAACCAGGCACGTATCGCTGCCGTATACACCCCAACCGGCCTTATGTTAGTAGAGCATATGATTGCCGGAAGGATCAGAGGGTGTGGGGAGACCTTTGAGAGGGTTTTACCAAATGAGTTGTAATTTTCCACACCGTGATACATTGCCATTGAACCGTCGTAATGATAATTCCTACTATTGACTGCTGGATTGTTAATCAGTGTAAATGAATTATGAAAGAATGATATTAAAGGATTTGCCATGACGAAGATTAGGGATTTGACACGATCACAGAATATCCAAAGTTCGAAAAGGAGTGACCATGCCTCTAGACGCATTGCGCTTAATCATAAAGGTATCCCACAAGCTAATCTTCTTGAGATACTGCGTGAGCCAGTGCAGACGGTGCAGCAACTTGCAGTGACACAGGAGACCAATAGATTGTTAGGTAATCGCTATTTGCAGCGGGCAATGATAGAAACAAAAGAGCAAGAAGATATCCCCGCATCTGGGAGTATAACTTCTGTGAAAGATCAGATTGACAATTTATGGAATAAATTTGAGAACGGCGATCTCTATCGGGTAATTGATATATTCATCAAGATAAACATTTTTCCAAGATATTATGCATTCATTAAAGTTAATGTTGGAAGAAAGATTTCAACTGAACTTAAAGCTCCGTTACACCCAGGCGAACTCGATGAGACGTTACAGGAGTTCATGAATAATAAAGGTAGTGAACTTACTTCTCGACTGGCTGCAGCTTCGGACCAAGATATTATTTCAAGCAAGATTAAATCTATATACGGCAAATATATGGGGGATCTTTGTTTGCTAGATTGGCTAGCAGAGCTTCCCCAAAGGCAGCAGAAATTGAGACAAACAAGTGAACCAGAATGTAGAGAAATTATGATCTTTGGATTTAAAAAACTACACGAGGAATTAATTGAGGGAGTTGAAGACGTACATGGCCTTACTTGGGATCCAAATATTTGGTCTACATCAGATTTTGCACAATGGATGGTGAGTGAATTGTTGGATTATATCCCTTATGTAGGAGATATTGCTTCGAACACTTGGGATTTGCTATGTGCTGCAGAAGGTTCTGCTGCTAAGTCGGAATTTGACCCTCAGGGGTATTTAGATCGAGTTGAACATGCTTCGCTGATACATTTCGATTTAGGATTTCGTGAATTAACCAAATCATGTCGGGAAAAAGACAAGGAATATAAACAAGCCTCACGTCTAGTAGCTTGGCGCCACATAAAAACTGCAGATAGAATGCCTCGTATACTTAGTTTCTTGACTACAGGCGAAGAATTTATTGAGAATGACGTAGAACTCTACGATCAATTTGCCAAACTAGAGGCGGAAATATGTAAAAGTGGTAAGTGGAATATTTGGCACCCTGCAATAAGTCAAGATGAAATTCGACAACGTCCGGGAGTCCAGTTTACACCTGAGATTGGTGCGTGTAGAGATAATAACGAAATAACCATAGGAGATGATATTCCTCAATACATTAGCTTGGCTCGCGAAAGTGGACAACCGATTGATGAAAAAACACATAAATATATGGAGAAGTCTACAGATTTTGACTTTTCCTCCGTCCGCGTCCATACATCCCCTGAAGCGGATGCCCTGAACCGCCAGCTCAACGCCAAAGCCTTTACCACCGGCCAGGACATCTTCTTCCGAGATGGCGCCTACCAGCCACACACCATTGAAGGTCAGGAGCTGATCGCCCACGAGCTGACCCACGTGGTGCAGCAGGCTTCCGGTGCTGTGGGTGGGGGCAGCGGCAAGATGACGGTCAACCCGCCCGGTGACCGCTTTGAGCAAGAAGCCGATGCCGTCGCCAAAACGGTGGTGAGCGAAATCAATTCGCCGAGCCTTCAACGACAGGCGCCTGACGAGGAAGAGGAAGAACTGCAAACTAAAGCTATCCAGAGGCAGGAGCTTCCTGAAGAGGAAGAAGAGCTGGTACAGAGACAGGAACTCGAAGAAGATGAAGAAGAACTGGCGGAATAAGCGAAAGGGTTGATGTGATGATCGATGATCTTGACGAAACCATCCGCCAGCTGCTGATCGCCGAGATGCCTATCAAGAACGGCGAGGTAGAGATCAGCTTCGAACAGCCACGCCGCGAGAACAGCATACGCTGGAGCAGACCCACGGTCAACCTGTTCCTGTACGATGTGCGCGAGAATAACGTCCTGCGCCATCACGGCTGGGAGGGGCTGCCAGAAAGCAATGGGAAGGACATCCTGGCTCATCAAAAACGCACACCCATGCGCGTGGACTGTTATTACATGCTGACTACCTGGGCGGCTGTGCCAGAAGACGAACATCGCTTGCTGGCGCGCTGTTTGTTAGCGCTGTTCCGCTTCCCGATACTTCCCCAAGAGCGTCTGGTGGGCAGCCTGTGCAATCCGCGTTTCGATATCCAGGCGCGCCTCGCCAGCCACGATAAGTTGACCAACCCGGCCGAACTGTGGAGCGCTTTAGATAATGAGATTCGCCCCAGCATTTCATACATGGTAACCCTATCGCTGGATCCCTGGTCCGAAGTAAGCTGCGCCCTGGTACGCACCGTTTACCTGCAAACAGGACAGGCAGCCGGGCTGCCGTATCGAACGGGCCTGGTGGAGGGCACGCAAACTGACATGACCTGGGTGGGGGGTAAGGTTCGCGACCAGAAACAGCCACATACCGGTCTCGAAGGGATTGAAGTTGCGATAAAAGGGAGCGGACTGGTTGCCAGGACGGATAAAAACGGCTGCTTTATTCTGGGGAGTCTTACGGCTGGTGAGTACATCCTGATCATTTGGCCCCCGAGCGGAAAGCCAATTGAAAAAAGAATCACCGTCCCAACGAAAGGAGAAGCTATCGATCGCAAGAAACCTGAAGAATACAGCCTGGAGATATTAATCTAGATACGGAAGGAGAATATCAGCTATGGCAATTGCTTACAAATCCCCAGGAGTATATGTTGAAGAAGTTGAGCGCGGGGTCAAACCTATTGAAGCGGTAGGCACCTCGACCGCAGCCTTTATTGGGATAACCAGTGAAGCCAGTTTGAAAGCGATCGATGCCAAAACCGGAGAAAGGATCGTGCTCGAATCGCGGCTGAACAAGCCCACCCTGGTAACCAGCTGGACCCAGTATTGCGATATCTTTGGCGAGTTTTCTCCCGGCATCTTCCTGCCGGACGCAGTGTACGGCTATTTTGCCAACGGCGGCAGTGCATGCTATATCACCAGCCTGCGAGCGCTGAAGGAAAGCCCAGGGGCAGGCGGGATTGCTGAAGTGTCGATACCAGCCAAAAACAAAGGCGCCAGCTTCAAGTTGACCGCAAAAATTCCCGGCCCTGCGGGGAACGATCTGGTCGCGATCATTCGCGCTGAAGGTGAGGATGCTTTCGGCCTGACAGTGAGAGGAGAGACACTCTCGGGTTTGAGCATGAAAAAAGGCGAGAATTACATCGGGGAGGCCAGCCTTACTTCAGCAACTATCTCTGGTGTAGGCCCGGCCTCAGCGCTGCCGGCGGAGGGCAGCTACCCATTCAGCGGAGGCGGGTTCCAGGCTTTAACGCCAGACGAGATCATCGGTGATCCAACAGATCGCACAGGTTTGGGCGGCCTGGAGGCGCAGGACAATATCCGCCTGGTTCTCTGCCCAGACCTTATGGCTGGCTTCGATGGCAGTACGCAGGCGCGCGAGCGGGTCAAGTTGGTGCAAACCGCAATCAAGGATCACTGTCAGGCAATGAAATACCGATTTGCAATCCTGGATGCGCCGCCAGACCTGACTGCTCAGCAAGCGAGCGAATGGCAAAACTACATAAACCTGGATACCTCCTATGCAGCCTTATATTACCCGTGGATCCGGGTAGCAGACCTGAGCGGCAGCGGCGCAACTACCAGACTGGTGCCGCCCAGCGGCCATATTGCCGGCATCTATAATCGCTCGGATGCTGAGCGCGGGGTGCATAAAGCGCCAGCTAATGAGGTGGTACAAAATGCGGTTGGGGTGGAACTCAACCTGAGCCGGGGTGAGCAGGATGTGTTGAACCCGATCGGGGTGAACTGCATCCGTGCCTTCCCGGGACGCGGTATTCGGGTTTGGGGTGGTCGAACGCTGAGCAGCAACGGAGCCTGGCGCTATGTCAATGTTCGCCGCTTGTTTATCATGGTTGAAGCTTCAATGGATGCCGGCTTACAGTGGGTGGTTTTTGAGCCCAACGACAGCACCTTGTGGGCTAAGGTTCGCCGGGATGTGACCTCCTTCCTGCGAGTGGTTTGGCGCAGTGGCGCCTTGTTCGGCGATACCCCGGAGCAGGCTTTTTACGTCAAGTGTGATGAGGAGTTGAATCCGCCGGAGATACGCGATTTAGGTCAATTGGTCATTGAGGTCGGCCTTGCACCGGTCAAGCCTGCCGAGTTTGTTATATTCCGCATCACCCAGTGGGCTGGAGTCAATGCCGAAGCCTGAGAGGCGGAGTGACTGGAGCAGGTTCATGTTCACATCTTGGTTAATTGAGAAAGCTGGTCGCACTTCGTGGACCATGCAAACAGTATGTCACCCTGAGCGAAGAGAAGGATATTTTCTTCGGTCGCTCCGCTCTTGGAATGACACACCAAAAAGGAGCTAGCGATGGCGAATGGACGTGAAGATCCCCTGGTCGGCTTTCATTTTGGAGTCGATATCCAGGGAGTGATTAAAGGATATTTTACCGAGTGCTCTGGCCTGGGCTCGGAGCATGAAGCGGTAGAGCATAAAGTCGTCACAGAAAAAGGTCAAGAGGTGGTGCTGAAGCTGCCTGGTCGCTTGAAATGGGAGAATATTGTGCTCAAGCGCGGCATCACCGGCAACATGGATATCTGGGACTGGCGCAAACAGGTTGAAGATGGCGGTGTGGATGGCGCCCGGCGGGATGGATCGATCGTAATGTACGACCAAAATCTGAAAGAGGTTGCCCGCTGGAATTTCGAGCGCGCCTGGCCATTGAAGGTCAGCGGACCTTCACCGAAAGCCGACAGCAATGAGATCGGCATCGAAGAAGTGACCATTGTACATGAGTATATCGAGCGGGTGACATAAGTCGACGCGGAGTGAAGGATGAGCCTGCAGACGGAGTTTGAATTCACCCTGCCGCGCGGCTACCTGGACAGCACAGGCATCGTGCACCAAGGTGGATGCATGCGGTTGGCTACAGCTTTGGATGAGATCGAGTGCCTTAACGATCCGCGGGTACAGGAAAGCGAAGCTTACCTGCCTTTAATCCTGCTAAGCCGGGTGATCACTCGTCTTGGTAATGTGCCGGCTGTCTCCCCACAGGTGATCGCCGGCTTGTTCGCCTCCGACCTGGCTTACCTGGAAGACCTTTACCTGCGGCTGAACTGCGCAGAACAGATACTGCTTGGCGCAATTTGCCCACAATGCAGCGCACATTTCCAGCTGCGCGTTGCGCCGCTGGGGGAGGCAGCATGAGAGTGCGAGAAAATCATTTCAAGGCGAGCTCAGCAAGTATGGAAGACTCACTTCAGGAATATTTGCACGAGGGCAAGATCAGCCGGGAACTGGTCGAGCGATTGGCAGTAATGGTGTACGCCATGCTGCTGAGCGAGGGCAGGATAGATAGAGAACGGTTGCGTGGAGCGAGTTTTATGCGCGGGGCAGGCCGGGGAGATTGGTGATGTTGCTAGACCAGCAACTGCACACCCTGATTACGAATGCTTTCCGTTTTGTCGTTGCCATCGATGGCGCGCCGTTGGGGGCATTTACCGAATGCACCCTGCCAACGATCGAATGGGAAGTTGAGGAAGTCAAAGAGGGCGGCGTGAACACTCGCGTTCACCAGCTTCCCGGCCAGCGCCGCCGAACAACCATTACCCTGAAAAATGGAGTCGGGATTGCCAGCGATCTGCTGGCATGGTATATCGCCGCAGTCAACGAACAGTTCTGGCGCAGGCGAGTCACGGTTACGCTGCTTAATTCCCTTTTTGTTCCGGTAATCGTGATGCATATCGAGGACGCATTGCCGATCAAGTGGACCGGCCCGCAGCTCAGAACTGATGACAATACGGTAGCCATCCAAACCCTGGAACTGGCATGTGGAGAGATTACGCTCATTTGATCGGCGAGGGTAAAGTGTTAGGCCCGCGGAAGGGCTAAAGATGAAACAAGGTGTACGAGCAAGCATGCGAAATGCATTGGTGCAGCGGGTAAAGCGGCATACCTGCCTGTCTACCTTGTTTCGCGCCCCGCTTCCGACATGGACTCCAACACGCTCTGCACTCTCAAACCAGGATAAGGTTATTCAACCTGTCCGATCATTGGAAGGCATCGTGCAGGCCAGCTTAATGCCCATGCCGCCAGCGCTACACCCTCGATTTACAAAAAATGCCGTAACGCCCGGACAATCTACTGGTTTCACACAGGAGAACGGAGCGCCTTCTATAGAGCCTGTATTGGATTTTGTAAAAGCATCATCTATTCCGCAGCCAGATCAGCCGCCTGAGTCGAAGCCAAACTTGCCAGATGAAGATTGGAAGCGTTTGCAAACCATCTTTCGCAAACACCAGGAGAAATCTTCGCGGGTTTCAACGGATAGTACGGCGCCATCCGACTCAACGAGTAGGGCAGAAGTGCCTGATATCGGCATGCCGGGCGCTGGCAATGATATTGCCATGAATGAGACAGAGATTCTGCCCGGCGCTGTTACACCTGCGAAGACAAATCAGGTTTCCAAAGATGATGGAAATCAGACCAGGCCGGTAGAAAGGGTGAACGTTCAATCGGCTTGGGAAGAAACCAGCTCTGGTGAGCAGATGTCTCCTGAATCGAGCTCGCCTCCGTCCCGCACACAAAATCAGGCGAAATTGCAAGATGTGGGTATATCTAGTTGCAAAGATACCCACACATTACAACCATCGAGTGCACCTCAACCAGGATCCGATCGACCCGGAAAGCACGTGGACGAGCAACCTGATCATCTCCAGACGAAAAGAATGGATGTGCAGGTAAATGAACTTTCGACCCAGCCATCGCAGGCTCCGCTTATGAATGGAGATAGAAATGATAATGGAGTGATTAAACCTGGAGAACAAGCCGGGATAGAAAGCATAATCGGACATTCTGAGAAGGAGCTGCCCGCAGAAAGGAACCTTGCGATACAGAATGCCCCACTGCAGACAGCCTGGCCAGTGCAGCAATCAACTACGTCGCCAGAGTGGAGTGAAATCCCGGAGTCCGATTCTTCTGATGATACTCCCGGTGCGGTATATCCACTGGTATCAGGAGAGAAAAACCCATCTAACGAGGTGAAGATCTATTCTGCACCCACCGCAAACGACATGGAAATTATTCCCCTCATACGGCCACGCCCAAGGCCGGGCTTGGACATTCCAACACCGGTTAAACCCATTATCCAACGAAAAATGGATAACAGGCGCGAGAACACAGCAGAAGCGGATCACTCAGAATTGATACAGACCTCCATTGGCCCCTTGCCCTCAGATCTATGGCGGCTGGTGCAGCAGACACCACCGCGGAGGCAATCATTACTGCCGAAAGATACCGCGGATTCTCTCTCTGAAAACAGGAGCGAGTGCGTGGGTGGTGAAGTGCTCAATAATCAAACACCGGCCCCATCTGCGCCTGACCGACCTGGCTTAGCTGCTCATTTAATCGATCGGACAGACTCGGATTTTATCCAGCGCGACCCGGTGCCTGAACCGGATCAGGGTCAGGTCGGAAGTCCCTCCAAGGCTACTTTGCCCTTTATCCCACCTGGAAGTTCATCTCCCCAGGTTTCCGGAGATAACCAAAAACTCCATGAGTTAGCACGCCGGGTGTATGCCGAAATACGGCGGCAGCTAGCCGTGGATTGGGAACGAAGGAGAGGGTAGATTGCTCCTGGAAGGAGGAAACCAATGGCAAATGAAGGTTTAGGGAAATTGCAAAAAGCCACCATAACCCCCGTGAATAATGAGGGTAAGCCAATTGATCTGGATCGCATGGTTGAGTGCATGTTCAATCCGTATGAATACACCGTCTCAAAATCCAATTCATATAGCACGACACCAAAAGATCAGTCTGACACGCCTAACAAAGATTTTAAGTCGCCTAATCCACAAACTTTGACCCTAAGTCTTGTATTCGATACCTATGAAAAAGGAGAAGATGTAAGCCAAAAAACCCGAAGATTATGGAAGTTCATGGAAACCAAGGACCAGGATGAAAATCATAAGCATCAACGCGTTGAGCCACCGTATGTCGCGTTTTCTTGGGGAAGCTTCAATTTCGTTGCATGCATTACCAATATGACCCAACGCTTCACGCTCTTTAAGCACGATGGTACACCCGTTCGAGCGAAAGTAGACGTCACATTTACTCAATTCTATGATGTGGAAGATTATCGACCCAAGAAGCAGAACCCAACATCGGGTGGAGGAAAGTCTGAGAGAGTATGGAGAGTAGTTCTGGGGGATCGTCTGGATAGCATTGCCGCCAGTGTATACGGTGATGCGACTCAATGGCGGCGTATTGCTGAGCATAACCGCCTGACAAACCCCTTGCACCTGACACCCGGTCAGAGTCTGGGTATTCCTCTTGATTAAGGGGTAGGCATTCTGTTGAAAAAGGCTTGAAGATGGGAAAAAAGCAGGATTTTATCAGCCAATTCACCATCTCTGCAGACGGAGAGGATTTAAGCTTGCCTGTTGCACAAAAGCTGCTTGAGACAGTGGTTGACCAGCACTGTTATCTTCCGGATATGTTCACACTCCGCTTTCATGATTCGGAATTGGAGCTGATAGAAAATGACTCGTTGAATTTGGCGAAAAAAATCCAGGTTTCAGCCGCTACAAAGGCAGCTGAAAATGTGGTTTTAATGAAAGGGGAGATCACCTCACTGGAACCGGAGTTTGGCGAAGGTATGGCTGCCGAACTGGTAGTGCGGGGCTATGATGTCAGCCATCGGCTTTACCGTGCGCCGAAAAGCAAGGCCCATGTGAATAAAAAAGACAGCGACCTGGCTGAGGAGATCGCCCAGGCTGCTGGATTCAAAGCGCAGGTCGACCCTACGAGAACTGTCTATGATCACATCTACCAGTATAACCAGCCGGATCTTGTGTTCCTGATGCAGCGCGCCTGGCGCATTGGTTATGAGTGTTTTGTTGAAGGCGACACACTTTACTTCCGCAAGCCGCCTTCAGGAGAGGCAGGGGTCACACTTACCTGGGGAGATGATCTTTTTTCTTTCCGCCCGCGCATGACCCTGGCTGAACAGGTGGATGAAGTTGTGGTCAAGGGGTGGGATGTGGAAAAGAAAGCCACGATTACCGGCAGGGCTCGGAATGGCAAGTTATATCCGAAGATCGGAGAAACGAAAGACGGAGCTGGGTGGGCGCATACTTTCGGAGACGGTAAACAAGTGATTGTCGACCAGCCTGTGGTCAGCCAAGCCGAGGCGGACTTGCTGGCTGCAGCCCGTCTGGATAAGCTCAGCGGCGCATTCGTTCAGGCAGAAGGAGTAGCCTACCGTCGCCCAGAGATCAAGGCCGGGCGCTTTGTGAAGCTAGAAGGCCTGGGCAAGCGCTTCAGCGGTACGTATCTGGTGACTCGCGCCACGCATGTTTACAGCGCAGAAGGGATGTTTACCACTTTTTGTGTGAGCGGTTCCCGGACGGGCTTATTGGCAGAGCAACTGAACCTTGGCTCGCTAGGGGATCGTTGGCACGGTGTGGTTACAGCTTTGGTGACCAACACGGATGATCTAAAGGGTTGGGGGCGAGTAAAGGTGAAATTTCCCTGGATGGCGGATGACGCTGAAAGCGATTGGGCGCGCATTTTGGGGATTGGTGGAGGTCCAGATGCGGGTCTGTATATGGTGCCTGCTGTGGGAGATGAAGTATTGGTAATCTTCGCTCACGGTGATTTTAGCCAGCCTTTTGTTTTGGGTGGCCTCTGGAATGGCTCTGATCGACCGCCCCACGAAGTCGGGAAAGCCAGGCGAGGTGAGAAACCGCTGGTGCGCACCTGGCACTCGCGCAGCGGGCATTGGATGGCGATGTTTGACGACGCCAGTAAGAAAGTTGAAATTGTCACTGCGGGAGGCCGCTGTTTTACTCTTGACGATGCAAATCAAAAAGTTGAAATTCGCAGTAAAGGCGGTCAAGTGATTACTCTGGATGATAAGAGCGGTATGATCTCGATTGCCAGCGACAAAGAGATGGAGCTGAAAACCGGCGGCAACTTAAGTATCCAGGCGAGCAAGAACCTGGATATTGAGGCTGGCGGTCAGGTGAACATCAAGGGAGCTACAGTAAACCTGAATTAGGTTGGAATGCCGGGTGGAGCTATGCCTCAGATGATATGTTCAGGCGCCGTGCTGCAATGCACCTTTGGTTCAACGCCAGCCAGGTTGGTTGTTCTACCCATCTCCCGGGTGAAAACCAGCAGCCAACCCGCAGCAACCATTATGGACCATGCACCAACGACCAATGTGACACCTTTTGGGATGTGCAGCTCCCCAAGCAACCCCCAGGTGGCAGCCGCGAAGGCGCCGGTGCCCTGCCTGCCTGCTATCACTTCTCCCTGGGCTCCTGGCTCTCCCACAGTGCGCATTGGCAATCAACCCGCGATCAGCAGCGCCTGCCAGTTGACCTGCACCTGGGGAGGGGTGATTAAAGCGATGCAGGCAGGTCAGCAAACGGTCAACGTGCCGTGATCGAGCGAGGAAAAGCAAATGATTTCAGACATAATCGGCAGCGGATGGGCATTCCCGCCGCAAATCGATGGACGTGGAAGATTGGCGCTGACCCATGAAAATAATGAAATCGCCCAATCGATTGAGGTCATCTTATCCACTGCTCCGGGCGAGCGGGTCATGCGTCCGAGCTTTGGCTGCCGCCTGCACGAGCTGGTTTTTGCACCGAACAACAACCAAACCATAGCCCAGGCACGCCGCAACGTGGAGCAGGCCTTAGGGATTTGGGAGCCGCGCATACGCGTGGTTAAAGTAGATGTCAGACCGGACCCCCTTGAGAACAGCCGGCTGTTGGTTGAAATTGAGTACGAGATCAAAAGCACTCGCGATCGCCGCAGTCTGGTTTACCCGTTCTATTTGATCCCCGGAGAGGGATGATGGTGAAAAATATTTCATAAGCAATCGACCCTGGAGGGTACCATGGCGCTGAAAGCACCATTATTGGATGATCGCAAATTTCAGGATATTGTGGATGAGGCGAAGAAACGCATTCCGCATTACTGTCCGCAATGGACCGATCACAACTTAAGCGATCCGGGTGTAACCTTGATCGAGCTGTTTGCCTGGATGACGGATATCATCCTGTACAGGCTCAACCAGGTTCCTGACCTGCATTACATCAAGTTCCTGGAAATGCTGGGGATCAGGCTTCGCGAACCACAATGCGCCCAGGTTCCAGTCACATTTTGGCTGTCGGAGCCTCTGCCAAACTCAGTGGTTATACCTGCCGGCACAGAGGTTGCCAGCACACAGACTGAAACCCGTCCGTCCATCATATTTACAACTGTGCAAGATCTGCAAATACAAAACCCAGAATTGGCAGCCATTATCTCTCAGGTGTCAGGAGACAGGGGCAAGCAGCCCATCGAACGCAATTTTCCCACTTTTAAAGAAGATTTTGAGCAGATTTTTTCCTCAGTACCTCAAGTCGACGATGCTTTGAGTTTTGGTTTCCGAAACGACTTAAGCCATCATATTCTGCGGCTTGATATGAACTGCGATGAGAAGATCGTGGTTGGGATCGACACCAGCCAGCCGCCCTATGTTTGGGAAGCATCGACTGGGGAAGTAAAGAGCGAATGGATTGCCTGCGGTATCGAGTTCGATACCACACAAGGAATGAATAAAGTGGGGAGCATACAGATTCATCTTCCTAAAATGGCGAAGCTTAAGGTGGCAGAGCGAGAATTGTTCTGGCTGCGCGTGCGAATTACTCACGATACAACCCAACCGAAAAATCAAGCAGGAGTCCAACCGTATGAGACATCCCCGCGCTTGCGCCACGTATCGATCGCTTCCTGGGGAGGGGCAGTTCCGGCATCCCATGCCAGAGAAGTACACCAGGAATTTTTGGGTCGCAGCAATGGGGAACCAGGTCAACGCTTTCAACTGCAACTTAAACCAATCTTGAGTCGAAAACCAGATGAGATCCTGATTGTTCAGGTTGAGGGCGAGGCGCCGCAAAAGTGGTGCGAGGCGCCCGACTTTGCCGAGTCGAGAATGGAGGATAAACATTACACGCTTGATGGCGTCAGTGGAGAGCTGCGCTTTGGCCCAGCCATACGCCAGCCGGATGGAACAATCAAGCTCTATGGTGCAGTACCCCCGAGAGGGGCTAATCTAATCTTTCAGAAGTATCGTTATGGGGGCGGCGAGCATGGTAACGTTCAGGCGGGTATATTGAATACGTTGAAGACCTCAATTCCCTATATTTCCCGAGTGGAAAATCTGGATCCGGCTTGGGGAGGTTTGGATGCGGAAACACTCGAAGATGCGATGACGCGAGCCCCAGCTTTGCTGTGCTCTCGACAGAGGGCAGTGACTGCCGATGATTTCGAGTTCCTGGCGAAACAAGCCCTACCGTCTGTGGTCGGCAGGGTGAAATGCTTGCAGCCGCGCCCATCGGATGGGGGCCAGGTTGCTCCGGGCCTGGTTTATGTCTTGGTGATTCGGCGTGTACACCTGCCGATGAGATTCATTGACCCTCTGGAGCTGGAGTTCGAAGAACAGGATGTGGCTGCTTTGAAGGAATATTTAGATGAAAGGCGGCTGCTTACCACACGTGTTGAAGTGCGTTCACCAGCATATTACCCGGCATGTGTTAATGTAACCCTGCGAGCTGCTCCGGGAGGGTCGAAAAGCGGTGTAGAAACTGCGGTAAAGAATAGACTCTATGGTTTCTTGAACCCGCTGGTTGGTGGGGCGCAAGGCACCGGTTGGCCTTTTGGGCGCCACCTCTACATCTCGGATATTTACCAATCCTTGCAAGGTATCCCAGATATTCAATTTATTCGCGGCCTGGAGCTGTATGCAGCCAATCGGAAAGGGGAACGGCAGGGCAAACTGTTGGAATACCTGGAGCTGGTGTCTCACGGTGTGATTATCTCTGGGGTTCACTCGGTGGTTTTCGTGTAGAGACTGGGAAGATAAAGGGGATTGTCTCTGATAAATGGAGGGTAAAGATCGTGCGGGAGGTATACGAGTACTATATTGAGATTGAGGGGCCTGGCGATTTTCACACAGCCGATGTTCCAATAGGAGTTTTGATGATCGGTCGCCAGCCAGGCAACGATCTTGAGCTCTTCCATCCAATGGTCTCGCGCCGCCACGCTCAAATTAGTTGTGACGCATCCGGCTGCCAGATTGTCGATTTGGGCAGCGCGAATGGCACCAAGCTAGATGGAATGGATTTGACACCTCAGGTGGCTGCCAGATTAGCTCCGGAATCTGTAATAACTATTGGCCCTTTTAAACTGACCCTAAAGGCAACCTCTGTGCAGTTGGAGGGAGAGTTTATAGCGGATACCGATGAAGTCAAAGTGTCCGAACCACCTGCCGATAAGCCTGCCCAAATACCCGATGACATGGGATTACCCGCTATTTCAACGCCAGTGGGAGCGCCTCCCTCGCCACCTCCTCCCTCGACGCCGCCTGAAATTATTCGGCCCCCATCATCAGCGCCTGGCGATGGAGCGCTACCCGCGGACATTTTTACCCAAAGCACAAGATTGCTTCAGTATTTGCCTGGCATTTATCACAACAGCTTTATGTCAAGTTTTTTGGCTATGTTTGAGTCGATCTGGACACCAATCGAATGGAGTGTAGACCATTACGATCTTTTCCTGGATCCTGGTACCGCACCGGTTGGCGCACTGCCCTGGTTGGCGCAGTGGTTTCAGATAGACTTTGATACAACCTGGGATGAAAACCGGCGCCGTACTTTCTTGAAAGAAGCGCACCAGATATTCGCCATGCGCGGGACGCGTTGGGCGCTTAACCGTGCCCTGCAAATCTATACGGGCTGTGAGCCGCAGATCATGGATTGCGTTGACGATGAAGAGCCGTTCCGGTTTTCAGTCCACCTGCCCGTCTCGCCAAATAAAGTGAGCAATGAGCTTGTCGAAGCGATTATCGAGGCGTGTAAGCCTGCACAGACAACCTACACCCTTACCTATCAGGAGCCAGAAAAATGAAAGAGCTAATTGGCAAATCATTAGGTCGTTATGAAATACTGGACCTATTGGGCGAGGGTGGAATGGGGGCTGTGTTTAAAGCCCATGATACGACACTGCGGCGGGATTTGGCGATCAAGGTCATGCATACTCGATATGCTGGACAAGAAGATCTTCGCCAGCGATTTATGCAAGAAGCCCAGATTGCTGCCAGGCTAAATCACCCCTGCATCGTGCCCGTGTACGATTTTGGTCAGCAGGAGGACCTGCTCTACATCGTGATGAAATATATCCCCGGAGATAATCTGCACCAGATGCTCCAGGAGATGAGAGCCCAAAACCAATGGATCCTGCTTGATGAAGCTGTACAGATCATCATTCAATTGTGCCATGCGCTGGATTATGCCCACCGGCACGGCATCCTGCACCGAGATCTCAAACCCGCCAACATCATGCTAGAGCCGGAAGCGTATGAAGAACTGCCCTACCGGCCTGTGCTGACCGATTTGGGATTGGCGAAACTGGTTGAGGGAGGCCTGAAGACACAGGTGGGAATTTCGATGGGAACCCCGGCATACATGTCCCCAGAACAGGCCATGGGAAAGGAGATCGACTCTCGCAGCGACGTGTATTCCTTGGGAGTACTATTGTTTGAGCTGGTTGTTGGGAGATTGCCGTTCGAGATCAAAACGATCACAGAGGCTGTGCGCTGCCATACGCAGGAGGCGCCGCCTGCGCCGCGATCCTTGCGCCCAGGGCTGCCAGAACCTTTGGAAGCGATTATATTGAAAACGCTTGCGAAAGACCCTGCTGACCGCTACACAGATGCCGGCAGCCTGGCTAACGCCTTGAAGGAATTTGTTCCCTACCCGACAGGCGCAGCTGGGCCGGCGATCACTGAAGGGTCTGCCAGCCTGATCACACAATACCAGCAAAGTTTGCTTTCCTGGCGCGGGACTTCGCTGATGCAGGACTTTCGACCTGCTCCTGATGCTCTCGAGAATACCAGTATGCAGATACAAGTTGTTCAATCGGACAAAACCACGTACATGGTACCCCTCAAACCCGCAGGCATTCTGGTTGGGCGGGTAGCGGATAATGATCTTACGCTGCAAGATGCAAAGGCCTCAAGGAAGCATGCCCGCATTGAGTTTATCAAAGGGAAAATCTGGGTAACTGACTTAAACAGCTCGAACGGAACATTTTTAAACAAGACCAGGCTGCTAGCCGGTGTACCTGAAGAATGGCCGGCAGGCGTATCTTTGCGGATCGGAGATACCTATTTACAGCTGGTTGCGGGTGAAGCGCTGCCCGAACATATCCCTTCCAGGAGTGAAAAAGCCCCCTTGCCTTCCCCGGTTGAGCGCATTAGCTTGCGCCTGGAGAACGCTCAGCTTGCAGTTGAGCCGGGCAGCAGCAGCCAAACGATACTCCGGCTGCAGAACACAGGAAAACTTGTAGACACCTTCCATATCAGCGTGGCTGGTTTGCCGGAGGGCTGGTTCCAGGGAGTGGAGCCCGTACATCTGGACAGTGGGGAACAAAAAGAGATAAAAATCACCCTGGCAGTGCCGCGTGAACCGCGCTGCCGAGCCGGGCGTTATCCCTTTGGCATAATAGTCGCCAGCCAGGACGACCCGGAGCAATTTAAAGAAATCAAGGCGACGCTCTCTGTCGGAGCGTATGCAGAGTTTCAGAGCAGATTGAATCCTCAGAAGATCCGGGCGCGGGAAAATGCCAGAGTAACAGTAGAGAACCTGGGCAATGTGCCGGAGGTCTATAATCTGACGTGGCAGGATCGCGGTGATGAGTTGGTCTTTTCACCACCCAGCGCGCAACTGCGCGTGGCGGAGGGCCAATCGGCAGTGGCAGAGTTCTCCGCCGAGCCGCGCGAAAAGCGCTGGATTGGAGGGGAGAAATCCCACTCTGTGACAGCCCAGGTCAATACGACTGCTGGAGCAGCGCAGACCCATACCGGTGAGTTAATCAGCCGGGGAGTAATCCCATCATGGGGATTATTCTTCATTCCGATCATTCTGATAATCCTGACCTGGTTGCTGACTCAAGCCAAAAACCCAGAAATTCTTTCCTGGCAAGTCACCCCTTTGGAGGTGATTGAAGGAGAAAGTGTTACGCTTGCATGGAAAGTTCTTGATGCAGAAAAAGTAAATATTACGAATTTGGGGGATGTCCCTATTGAGGGTAACCGAAGTGTGCAGCCTTCACAGACGACGGAATTTGTACTTGTGGCGAGCAATCGGGGCAAAGAGAGAGAAGGCGTGAAATATCGAGTGGTTGTTAAACCGCCTCCAATCGTCTCCCCTGAGATCGTATCTTTTGTGGTCGAGCCAGACCAATTTACTGCTGGTCAAGTCAAAACAATACATTTCGCGTGGGAAACTAAGAACGCAGATACGGTCAGGATTGAGCCAGGTATTGGGGAGGTAGTGCTGACCGGTAGCCTTGATCCTCTCGCGCCCAGCGCAGACACAGTTTATACACTGGTCGCCATCAACGCGGGTATTGAGGCGAAAGAACAGAGAACGGTAAAAGTGCAAATCCCGGGAGATCGAGATGGTGATGATCTGACAGATATCGATGAAATTGAGATGGGCACAGATCCAGATAACCCGGACAGCGATAGTGATGGGTTGAATGATGGTGAAGAAGTGATCGTTTATCAAACTATGCCTCTGATCCAGGATACGGATGGAGATGGGCTTTTAGATGGTGAAGAGACCACATATACAACCAAACCGCTCATCTATGATACGGATATTGATGGTTTGAATGATGGCGAAGAAATAAAAACTCACAAAACCGACCCGGTGAAGAATGACACCGATGGAGACACATTATTTGATGGTAAAGAAATAAAAATAGGAACGAATCCAACGGATCGAGATACCGACAGAGATGGGATTGATGATAATTTAGATCCCAATCCGCTTATTCCCATTGGTCAGATGGATGACGATTATGACGATTTATCAAATGACGAAGAAGCGCAATATCAAACCGACAAAGACGATTCTGACAGTGATGATGATGAGCTACGCGATGGGGAAGAAGTTAAGAAATACGGTACATCCCCAATTAAGCGGGATACCGATGAGGATGGTCTGGATGACAGGTATGAGGTGAATTCAGGCTTGGATCCCAATTCTCCTGATACCGATAACGATTGCCTGAACGACTCTACTGATAAATCTCAATTGGTGCCCGAAATCAATTCATGTACTGTTCAACGATTGATAGTTAGGAATCGATTGTCAGGGCATAAGGACAAGATATCTGAACTCGTTTTCTCGCCAAACGGAAGTTACCTCGCTTCAGCTTCAAAAGATAGCACAATACGGATCTGGGAGCCGTTGAGCAGCTCTCCACCTATAAAAGTTCTAACCGGGCATTTACAAGAGGTTACCTCTCTAGCCTTCTATGATGCTGGTCGCTATCTGGTTTCAGGCTCGCTTGATGCGACCATACGATCTTGGGACTCTCTCGATAAGTGGAGCTATTCGACCTTGATGAGCGGCCAAAAAGGCCAATCGATATTTGATCTTGATATCACTGGAGATGGAAAGTTTCTTACTTATGCACTTGGAGTGGCAGTTCAAAAAAATCGTAATACAGGTGATCAATATATCTTTCAGGAGGAACCAATGAGAGGTGCGGCTATGAGCGTGGCGTACTCTCCGGATGGCCAAAATCTAGCTATTGGGGTTTTTGCTGGAGATATTACGGGTTTAGGAAAATCTTACGATGACTGTTTGAGCGTCTGGCAGACATCAACACATAAGCATATCATCACAATGGCTGATGCTGGAAATTGTTATTGGGTTTCTAAGGTTGATTTTTCCACTGATGGAGATTTTTTAATAACTCTATCCTTGGACGGAGATATTCGCGTGTGGTCTATTGCCCGCCCAGAGCCTCTACGTACGATTGATGTGCCCGGGGATGCTTCTAGCCTGGCTATTTCGAATGGTGCGTATGGGTTTCTTATTGCTACCGGCACAAAAACTGGTGAGGTAATCCTATGGGATAGGGGCTCAGGTGAGATGTTGGCAAGGTATAAGAAACACGGAGCAGCTGTCACGAGCCTGGCGTTCTCTCAAGATGGTAATTATCTAGCATCCGGCTCGGAAGATGGGCTGATTCTTTTCTGGAGTGTGAAATGAGACATCGAATCGGCACACGCCTGAACCGCTACCTGCTCCTCGAATTACTGGGCGAAGGCGGCATGGGGGCTGTTTTCAAAGCCCGGGACGAGACGCTGCAGCGTACTGTTGCCCTGAAAGTGCTGCACCCGCATTTTGCCAGCCAGCCAAGCCTGCAAGAACGCTTTCTGCGCGAGGCGCGCGCTGCAGCAGCGCTGGACCATCCCGGTATTGTGAAGGTTTTTGACTTTGGAAAGAGCGATGAATTGCTGTACATCGTGATGGAATTTATTCCGGGGTCTAACTTAAGGGAACTGATGAATGGATGGCGCGCCAAAAATCGTTGGCTGCCTCTGCCCCTGGCTGTTGAGCTAGGCAGCCTGGTGTGCCAGGCAATCGAGTATGCCCATCGCCAAGGTGTGCTTCACCGGGATATTAAGCCCGAGAACATCATGCTCAAGCTGGGACAGCCAGGCAGTATACCTTATCGGCCGGTGCTGACCGACCTGGGACTAGCGCGATTGCTGGATGAGCAATCGATCACCCAGGTGGGAGAATCGATGGGAACGCCGGCGTACATGTCCCCCGAACAAGCCATGGGGGAAGCAACGGATGCCCGCAGCGATGTGTACTCGTTGGGTATCTTGCTGTTTGAGCTGCTGACCGGACAGGTGCCGTTCCCTGCAAAGACAATCACCGAAGCGATCCGCTACCACACCCGAGAGCCGCTGCCCCGCCCAACGACCATCAATGCACAAATCCCATCAGCGCTGGAAGCTGTCATCATGAGAGCGCTGGAAAAGGCTCCCGGGGATCGCTTTCCTGATGCTGGCTCCCTGTGGCAGGCATTGGAGCGTTCACTCATTCCACAACAGAATGCACGAATGGAGACGATGCCTGAGACCCAACGGGGGACTGAAAACAAGGAAGCTGTTACGGTGATAACTGAAACCTTGATCGATCAAAGCGAAGAACGAAACGAGGTTTCCCTTCCCGATACATCCAAGACCATCAAATCTGAGAGAATCTCAGAATCGGAACACCTGCAGCCTGCTGAGTCGGTTGGCGCTCAGGAGCAGATAAAGCAGGCTCGAGCATTTCACTGCGTTTTGTCTCCGGAGGAAACTCTGTCTGGGAGGATGGTCACCATTCACGTTGATAATCCAGGCGATGAACCCCAGGCTTTCGCCATCAATTTTCAAGACCAATCTGAGACAGTATTTTTTGATCCACCGGAGATCGATTTGCAGGTATCGCCGGGAAAAGAGGCGGCAGAAGAGTTTGTGGTGGAGGAACTCAATACTTATTGGTATGGGCCGAAGCAAATCTGCCCGTATTCGGTCGTTGTACAATCTAACAGCGGCCAGACAAAGACCCTGGCGGGTCGAGTGATTCGCCGCGCCGCCATCCCGATTTGGTCTCCCCTGGTTCTGCTTTCTATTATTGTTCTGGTATGGTGGAGATTCCCGCCACAGCCAAATACGCCGGGTGTAGTGTATACGGTTGTTCCAGTACAGCCGACCATGGATCCCTGGAAAAACCTGGACAATGACGGCGATGGTTTGACGAATGGTCAGGAACAGGAGTATGGGTTGGATCCAGAAAGGCCATTAGGAGGCGGCACAGGCTGGCTGGCCTTCCAGCGGTCGAGCAATGATCAGGAATTTATCCTCAAAACCACCGTAGGCGGCAACCAGCTTGTACAACTCAGTGATGAAGTTGGGGCGTATTATCCCAACTGGTCGCCGGATGGTCGCCAAATTGCATTTCTGAAGTATGCGACCGACACTGAAAAGCCTCAAATCGAAGGTCAGATGGTGCATGTAATGGATTCGGAAGGTGGAAATATCCGTATGGTATCAAACCGCCTTAGCAATAACTCGCGCCCCAGTTGGTCTCCGGATATCACAAGAATAATTGACGCCGGGTTAGGGGGCTTGTATTCGGTCGACGTTGCTGGAGTTGACTTCGAAGAGATTGATGTTGATTTTTATATTTCTAACCCAGATTGGTCGCCAGATGGCCAATTGCTCGCCTTTATGTCTAGAGATGGGGATAGGTGCGATATTATTTCCATGGCAATCGATGGGTCCAACCTGAAGCGGTTGACCACTGCTGGGGGATTCAATACAGACCCCGATTGGTCGCCAGATGGAAAGCAGATTGCTTTTGCATCTGGTCCCGATTGGGGTTCATTAGAAATTTACATTATGAACGCAGATGGGACCAACCTCGAACAACTGACCCAAAACTCCCGCAACGATTGGTCGCCCGCCTGGTCGCCGGATGGGGAATGGATTGCATTTTCGGGGGACGGGGAAATCTATGTTATTAAGAGCGACGGCAGTCTTGAACTGAAGGTGACCAACAAGACTGCAGAAGATAATTATTCTTATCCAACATGGCAGCCACTTCTTTCACAAACAGCTTTTCCCACGATAGTTCCCCTTCCCGATGATGATGGGGATGGATTGTCAAATTCGAAAGAAGTGGACCTTGGCCTGGATCCCTACACACCTCTGGGAGGAGGCACTGGATGGATTGCATTCCAAACAGGTGTTGATAGCCCAAATGTACCCCACGATATTTATAAAATTACTATTGGAGGAAAAAACCTGACACAACTCACTGACGCCCCTCCAAATGAGGCGCCGATGTGGTCGCCGAACGGCGAAAAGATTGCTTTCACGAGCGGAAGAGATTCGGCTGATCATTACTCCCTATATGTCATGGACTCAGATGGCCAGAATGTGACCGGACTGACCGCTACCTGGGATACGGGAGCAGATCCAAGCTGGTCCCCCGACAGCCTGAGAATTTCTTACCGCAAAATGGGTAATTTATATTCGATTCAACTGGATGGTAGTGACGAAAATCTTGACGCCGATCTGGGGATTGGGGTCTCTGATCCACAAGTTTCACCGGACGGAAAATCGGTTGTATTTTTATCATGGGGAGAGGATGAAAACAGGGATATCTACAGGATGGACATAGACGGAAGAAACTTGACAAGATTAACAACCGATCCTGCCTGGGATGGTTTCCCCAACTGGTCGCCTGACGGGGAGGAAATTGCCTTTGCATCTACCCGGGATGGTGATAATGAGATCTTTTTGATGAACGACGATGGCAGCAACCAAAGACAGCTCACTGATAACTCGGTATCGGATATCACACCTGCATGGTCACCCGACGGTCAGTGGATTGCTTATTCTAGTGGGGGTAATATTCGAGTCGGGAATATGGATGGCACGATTGATTTCTGGGTAACGACCCTGGCTGGGAAGGAAGCTTACCCAACCTGGCAGCCAATCTTAGCTGCAAAGGATCCTACATACCTGGAGCCTACGCCCACGCTGGAGTCAGGAGAAACTGAGAAAAAGCCGACGTATGTGCTATGGGACCTTTCACACGGTCCTAGACAGAGCGAGTCGGGGGTATTGTATGAACCGGATGGATTGTACAGCCAGCTGAAATCTGAATTGGAGTCGCAAAATATTATTTTGGTTTCTAACAGGGAGCCGCTTGAACAGGTAAACCTGGATCCTTATGCAATGATCGTTATCGCCATGACGTCTGCTGAAAAGCAGAACTTTACTGTTGCCGAAGCGCAAATCATTGGAGAGTTCGTGAAACGCGGCGGGAGTCTGTTGATCCTGGCTGAGAGACCGGGTTTCCCGAACCGAATTCGAGAGGTGACTGGATATTATGACATTGATGTTGGTCAACAGTTGATTTCAGAAGTGACTCGACTGGAAGATCACCCGATTTTTACAAATATTGATGGGTTGTATTTCGAATTTGA
>JBGSTO010000355.1:0-26194 GCA_041736465.1 Anaerolineales bacterium
ACCGCCCTGGCGATTGCGGCTCATAACGGGCTGGGCTGCACACCGCTCGCCCTGTTCGGCAGTGAGAGCCTCAAACAGAAATTTTTGCCTCCCGCCGCCAGCGGGCAGGGAAAACTGGCCGCACTGGCGCTCACCGAGCCCGGCGCCGGCTCCGATTTAAAAGGGGGCATCACGCTGCGCGCCGAGCACCGGGGAGATCAGTACCTGCTCAATGGCTCGAAGATGTGGTGCACCAATGCCAGCATCGCCGATTTCATCATTACGCTGGCGCGCACCAATCCAGCCGGCGGCTCACGCTCCTTGAGCCTGATTGTGGTCCCCACTACCGCCTCCGGGCTGTATATCGCTCCGGCAGAGAAGAAAATGGGGCTGAAAGGCTCGCCCACCCATGCCGTCACTTACGACAACGTGAGCGTACCGGTTGAATACCTGCTCGGAAATGAAGGGCAGGGGTTGAGGCAAACCCTGCAGGTGCTGGACTCTGGTCGCATCAGCATCGCCGCCCTGTCAACCGGTCTGGCACAGACTGCTCTCGAACATGCTCTGGCATACGCTAAAGAGCGCCACAGTTTCAACGTTCCCATTGCCGGGCACCAGGCAATCCAGTGGATGCTGGCGGATGCCGCCACGGAGATCCAGGCTGCCAGGATGATGGTCTACTACGCTGCCTGGTTAAAAGACCAGCAGCAGCCTTTTACTCAGGCTGCTGCCATGGCGAAACTGTTTGCCACTGAGATGGCGGAACGGGTATGCCGCAATGCCATCCAGATCCACGGCGGCTACGGCTACAGCCGGGAGTACCCGGTCGAGCGCATCTACCGGGATGCTCGTTTGATGACCATTGGAGAGGGAACCAGTGAAATTCAGCGCCTGGTGATTGCCAAAGGCCTGATCGACGACTGACTCAAGGCTGGGCAGCCGCCGCGGTCATCTGATTTAATACCTTCCATTCGCTGG
Source organism: Anaerolineales bacterium (assembly GCA_041736465.1). Classification (GTDB taxonomy): domain Bacteria; phylum Chloroflexota; class Anaerolineae; order Anaerolineales; family UBA4823; genus JAJUJL01. The sequence goes on from JBGSTO010000355.1 coordinate 958, forward strand.
GAGGCCAATAAATCACTTCCGCTTTGCCGATCACATTATCCATCGGCACCATCCCCCAACTGTGCGAGTCGGAGGATTTGTTGCGATTATCGCCCAGCACGAATAACGCGTCACCCGGAATAGCCCATGTGCCCTCGTAGTTCGGCGCAGCCGCCAGATAAGGCTCGTTGATCGGCACGTCATCGATATATACCTTGCCGCCCGAGACGCGCACGGTCTCGCCGGGAAGTCCAACCACCCGCTTGATGTAGGGCTCGATATCCGGATTGGGCGGATAGTGGAAAATAACGATATCGCCTCGTGCTGGAGATCCCAGCTTATAGGCCAGTTTATTCACAATAATAAAATCACCGGCATACAGCGTTGGCTGCATGCTGATGCTCTCTACCCGGATGCGGGCAGAGATGGCATTGATGCCCAGGAACAGCACCAGCGAAAGCAGCACTGTCTCCAGGAGATCGAACAGAAAGCGGCGAAACCCGCCTCGCTCCTGCGGGCCGTTCTCCTCTGGGTTGGGTACGATTTCAGTGCGAAACTCTTCCATGATTTACTTCACTACGCCTCAAGTCGTTATTATACTGCTGGAAATTAGCTTGTCTACAGTACCGAAATATTACTTAACGTATTCTCATTCTCAAGCCGGTCCCGTCTGGCGATGACCAGACTCGGCCTGCGGGTCCTCCTGCAGCAGCTGCACGGCATGCGGCAGCACCGGCAGGATCACCTGCAGGTTTTCAACCGCGCCGCGCGGGCTGCCTGGCAGGTTGACGATCAGCGTCTTTTTTCGTATGCCAGCAGCCGCACGCGACAACATGGCGTGGGGAGTAATCTGCAGGCTTGCCAGGCGCATCGCTTCCGCCAAACCCGGTGCAGCCCGGTCGATGATGTTCAGCGTCGCCTCTGGTGTCACGTCGCGATGCGCAAAACCGGTGCCGCCGGTAGTTAAAATTACGTCACAGTCACCTGAGTCAGCCCAGGCGGATAGTGTCGTACACAGCTCAGAGAAATCATCCGGGATCACGCCGCGCTGCGCCAGCACCCAGCCCTGCATGCTGATCGTTTCCGCCAGCGCCGGGCCGGAGGCATCGTCTCGCTCTCCACGCGAGGACCGGTCTGAAACTGTAAGGATGGCTACTCGTATCGACATGACTGCCATTTGGCTGTGCTCGTGAAGTCCGGCGTGGATCAGCCGCGCGGCTAATCCAGGTCCTTCCCAAATATCGCCAGATCCATGCGTTTGGCGCCGCTGCGTTCGTAGAACTGGATCGCTTCTGGGTTATCCCAGGTAACCAGCAGGTAGTACCGGCGGCAGCCTTTCTGGCGGAAGCGCTGCTCCAGCTCTCGCATCAGCTCATCGCCGATTCCTTGCCGGCGCTCATTGTGATCGACTGCCAGGTGGTACACCAGACCGCGCCTGCCGTCGAATCCACCCAGCACAGCCCCCACCAGGCGCCCGTCTTTCTCCGCCACCAGGAACAGATCAGGGTCGCGGGCTATTTTCTTGTCCATCTCCTCCGGCTGGTCGGTACGCCCCAGATGGATACCACTTCCCGCCCGATCCCAGAGCGCGTAGACGCCTGGGTATTCATCTGGGTAGCGAATGGGTCGGATTGTCAACGTCATGCTTCGTCTTCTTGACCCACCAATGCCCTCCAGGGGCCATGAATGCCATCATCGGTCACGCCAAAATACCAGCGGTAGCCGCCGGCAGTACGCTGCACCATGTCATAACGCACGCTGCTGCCCTGTTTTTGGGTGCCCAACAACCCGATATCGCGCTGCCACTGGATAGCAACGCTGGAGATATCGGCAGGCAGCTGCAGATAGGCAGATATAGCATAATGCCACAGGCGGCGGGCGGAAGTCTTGGTTACATTTTTGACCACGTTGCCGTTGCGCAGGTCGCGCAGCGTAAAGTAGCGCGTACCGCTGCGCTCCTCAACCGAAACCACTTCCACGCCGGTGCGCGGTGGATTCTCCGTTTCAGCCGGAAGATGCGGCGCGGGTTCCATCGATGGAGCCGGCGCAGTCTTCACCGGCTTCTTTACTTCGGTTTCTTTTTGTCCCAGGGATGAACCCCGGATCACAAGCTCGACGATCTCATCTCGCACCGCCAGGCCTGTTTCGGCTTCTGAGCGCACGTAGACTTTATTGTCATCGAGAGCGTAGGGCGGGTCATCTCCGCGCGGCACCAGGATGCGGATAATCTTCTTGCCTGCCAGGTCGTGCACGTCCAGGCTGCACTGCAGCGGGGGGCTGATGCGGCTGTTGATCTCTTTTTCTAACTGCGCAATCCCCCTGCTCGGGGTCTTGCACACCAAGCACGGGTTTTTTGCGATCTGCATTCAAACCGATATACAAAGTACCGCCGTTTGCATTCGCAAAAGCACAGATATCCGCAATAATTTCGTAGCGCTTCCCGCCGCGCGCAGCCATCCCTTCGTGAAAGGCCTGGATAATATTGGCCCCTTCTTCACGCGCCGTCTGGATGAAATCGTAAGCCGGCAGCTCTTTATGGCGGTGTGGTCTTGTGCGAGCGAAATCATTGCTGTGGAAGATTTCCACCAGAGCAGCGAAGCTTACCTCGGAGACGAGCACATCCGTTGCCCGTTCTCCTACGCCCAGGTTCTTCTTGCGCAGCGGGTCGGTGATCAAGCGGTGAGCATCCGACCCCTGAATGCAGTGCATGCGCCGGGGATACTCTGGCTTTGTGCCGTTGAAAAATCCAGCCATCGAGCGCTTACCCGCCTGCTCCAGGTCGGTCACCTCCAGGGCATGTAAATGCTCATCCTGGGTGTAGGCAACCCTGGTCTGTCCGCCGATCGGAAAGCCGCGCATCGCAACGCCGTTGCTGGAATTGGCATGCGCCGCGATCACCAACCCGCCGCTTTCCGCCACCGTCCGGTAAACGGAGAGCACATCCGTCGTAGCGCCGACCGTGGGTGAGCCATCGTCAATCTGGTCGGGAGGAATATTGAGATCCAGCAGCAAATGTTCCAGCTCGCGCACCTGTTTTTCCGGCGGAAAGATACATAAAATGTGAAAACCAAAGGTGGCGGTGAACTCGAAACCCGGCAGCACCAAAATCTTGGCGAGCAGCCGCCGGTACTCTCCCAGGCGCGTCTGCTCTTCGGGCATCAAGCGCTTAAGTTTCTCCAGCATTTCGAGCTGGTTGATCTCCTCGCGCATCCTGCGGTAGCCGGCTACCGTGTTATGGTCGGTGAATGAAATCACATCCAGGCCGCGTGCTTCTGCACGCTGCAGGATCTCCAATAGAGACACCTCCGGCTGCTGGTAATCGCCGGATGCGGGTGTATGAATATGTAGATCGATCGTGCGCCACTGTTGGGCGGCGTGAGGGCGTTTTTTAGCCAAAATGTTTATGTCCCTAATATCTGCTTGATCTGAAGAACCAGTTCATCCGGCATGTACGGCTTCAGGATAAATCCGTCCGCTCCTCGGAGCTGCGACTCTTTGCCCATTTCCATTCCTGAAGACATCAACACCTTAAAACCGGTTGAGTTGTTGTCGCTCTTGATGCGGCTTAGCAGGTCGAAACCGTTCGATTGACCCAGATGTACGTCAACCAATACCAGGTCTGGCTGTGCCCGCACCACTTCTGAATAAATGTCTTCAAGACAAGCCAATCGCGGTAAGGTTTTTACCTGGAAGCCTTCGATCTCGAGCAGTGCGGTCAGCAGCTCGAGCATTGATTTATCATCTTCGACAACCATCACTTTATGCATACGGCTCCAACCTAATTTGCAGCTGGTTCTGACTCTGGTTTCTGCTTTCTGGGTTTGCCCCGCTTCTTCGGAGGCTCATCCAAAGCTGCCCGCAGCACATCATCCACCGTCTCGCAAAATACGAATTTCAGTGAGCTGCGCACTTCGTCCGGCAGCTCTTCGAGATCGGGTTCATTGCGGGCAGGCAGCACGATCGTTTTCAATCCAATGCGGTGGGCAGCCAGCACTTTCTCCTTGATGCCTCCCACGGGAAGCACCTGACCGCGCAGAGTAATCTCGCCGGTCATGCCCACGTCGCTGCGCACCGGGCAGCCGCACACCAGGGATACCAGCGCCGTAGCCATGGTGATCCCCGCAGATGGGCCATCTTTCGGCTGCGCGCCGGCAGGAATATGCAGGTGGATGTCAGACTTTTCAAAGAAATCTGCCGGCAGTTTCAACCGTTCGGCCTGAGAGCGAACATAGGACAGCGCCGCGCGCGCCGATTCTTGCATCACATTGCCCAGAGATCCGGTAATCTGAAAACCCTTGCTGCCCGGCATACCCGTGGCTTCGATAAACAGAACCTCGCCGCCCACCGGTGTCCACGCCAACCCGGTGGCGACACCCGGGATAGAAGTTCGCTCGATGATTTCTTCGCTGCCAAAGAAGCGCTGCCTGCCCAGGAAATCCCGCACGCTCTCAGGCCCGATCTCGACCCGATTTGCAGTCCCCTCAGCAATCTGGGTCACCACCTTGCGGCACACACTCCCGATCTCGCGCTCCAGGTTGCGCACCCCGGCCTCACGGGTATAAGAGCGAATGATTTTCAGCAGCGCTGCCTGGGTAAAAATCACTTCGTCCGTTCTCAAGCCATTTTCGAGGATCTGGCGTGGGATCAGATACTGTTGAGCGATGGCAATCTTCTCGCCATCCGTGTACCCGGCAAGCTCGATCACCTCCATACGGTCGCGCAGCGGCCCGGGGATGGATTCCAGCGAGTTTGCCGTAGTGATAAACATCACCTGGGATAAATCGAAGGCGACTTCCAGGTAATGATCCCGAAATTCAGAGTTCTGCTCCGGATCCAGCACCTCCAACAAGGCAGAAGCCGGGTCGCCGTGGAAATCAAAAACCAGTTTATCGACTTCGTCCAGCATGAAAACCGGGTTGCGCGATTCCACCCTGCGCAGCGCCTGCAGGATGCGCCCCGGCAAGGCGCCGATATATGTGCGGCGGTGACCGCGAATCTCGGCCTCGTCGCGCATGCCTCCCAGAGAAATGCGCACGAATTTGCGACCCATGGCGTGGGCAATGGAGCGCCCCAGAGAAGTCTTCCCTACGCCTGGCGGTCCCACAAAGCACAGGATCACCCCCTCACGGATGCGCCGGATTTGATCCTCGCTTTGGGTTTGCAGCTCGTCGCCGCGCTCCTGGCGCAGCTTGCGCACTGCCAGGTATTCCAGGATCCGCTCTTTGATATCTTCCAATCCGAAATGATCCTGGTCCAGCACCTGGCGCGCATGGGAAATATCCAAGTTATCCTCGCTCAGTACCGACCACGGCAGCGACACCAGCCAATCCAGATAGGTTCGGATCACACCGTATTCTGCCGCCGCGGTGGGCAGCTTGGACAGTCGGTCGAGTTCACGGCGCGCCTGCTTTTCGGCTTCCTCGCGCATCCCCGCAGACTCGATTTTCTTGCGAAACTCCTCCACTTCTGCCGCCTGCTCGTCGCCTTCGCCCAGTTCCTTCTGAATGGCTTTGAGCTGTTCGCGTAAGAAGTATTCGCGCTGCACCTTCTCGATCTCAGAGCGCGCTTCGTTCTGGATCTTTTGACCGATCTCCAGCACTTCGATCTCGCGCGCCAGTATGCCTGCCAGCTTGTGCAGCTTCTTGGCTACCGAGTCCAATTCCAGCAGGGCCTGGGCATCTTCCAGATCCATACGCTGAAAATTCGCCACCGTATAGGCTGTCTGCAGTGCATCCTCTAAACCGACGATTGAGGAGACCAGCTCGCGGGGAATCGATGGGATCAGCTCGGCGATATGCCCGAACTGATCGCGGGCATTGCGCGCCAGGGCCTCGATCTCGGCGCCGTCGTCCATGCTTTCAGGTGTTAACTCTATCCGCGCCTTGAGGTACGGCTCAATTTGCACAAACTCCGCCACCCGGAAGCGCGCAATCCCCTGAACCACCAGCCGGATGGTGCCGTCTGGCGCGCGAAACAGGCGGTGCACCATGGCTACCGTTCCGACCGTGTAGAGATCGTCTGGTTCTGGCACCTCTAGCTCGGGCGTTTTGGAGGCTACCAGGCCGATCAGGCGCACGTCGCCGGCGACCACGTCGTCCACCAGACGAATCGAACGCGGCTGTCCAATAGTCAGGGGCACGGCGGTCTGGGGATAAACCACCAGGCCGCGCAATGGCAGGATCGGCAGGATCTCCGGGATGGCGGGGGGAGTATCGTCATCATCCTCATCATCCCGCTTGGGGTCGCCATTCTTCGACGACTCAGAGAAACCACTTGATTCTCCCAGTGGAACTTCTTCGAAAATCAAATCATCTTCCTGGAAAGACTCCAGGTTGTATGCTGAAAAAACGCGCCGGGGTGCAGACATATAGGTGTGTATGTGCGGTTGCCCTTATTCTTCTTCGATCTCGATATGCTGGGGTTTCGCCTTGGGCAGAACCACCCTCAGCATGCCTTGCTGGTAAACTGCTTCCACCTGTTCGGGGACAACATCGTAAGGAAGCTCGAATTCGGCGACGAACTCGCCATAATGAATTTCCATCTGGTGAAAAGTCTGCCGTTCAGAGTTGTCCGTTCGCGACCCTCGGATCATCAGATTGCGCCCATCCAGTGTGATGGTGAAATCTTCCTCGCGCATCGACGCAATCTCCACTCGCACCACCAGATCGTCTTCAGTCTCGTATACATCCGTCGGCGGGCGCCAGGAATGCGAGTGCACCAGCCAACCGGCGCCGCGCGGATCCATGTGAAAATGGGGCGAGTCTTGCAGGCTGGATCGCCCGCCTTTTACCGTCCCAGGTCGTAGATAAATTGTTACCATCAAAGACTCTCCTTGATCCGACCAGGCATTGCACCGCGGGGCAGAAAGATCGCTCGGATCACTGCGCCGGTTAACCCAGCGCCTGCCGGGCTGCAGCCAATACCTCATCATACTTCGGTTCGTCCCCTAAAACAGGCATGTAATCTGCGTACACCACACGATCGTTACGATCCACCACAAAAATGGCGCGGCGAAATATGCGGTTCTCTTTGATCAAAACCCCATACTTCTGCCCAAAGTCACCTGCCATGTGATCCGAAAGCGTGCTCACCTGGTCGACTCCAGCAGCCGCACACCAGTTCTTGAGCGTATAAGGCAGGTCCATGCTCACGATCAGAATGGCGACGTCCTCACCCAGAGCCGCAGCTTCCTGGTTGAAACGCCGCGCCTCGCGGTCGCACACCGATGTCGTCAGAGAGGGCACAGAGCCGATAATCCTTACTTTACCACGCGTGCTCTCCAGGCCGTTCACATTAGCCCAGTTGGTCGCCTGCACGCTAAACTCCGGAGCCTGGTCTCCCACTTTGATATCTGCTCCAACAATCGTGACACCCTGACCCGCAAACGTGAACACCCCGGTTCTTTCAAGCGCCATAATTACCTCCGATAATCCTTTTCATCCAATATTTGTAAGCTGTGTTAATAAACAAAGTCATGAGCCTTGCTAGCAGGCTCACACCAAGGCGCCCCCGGCGGGATTCGAACCCACAACCATCTGCTTAGAAGGCAGGTGCTCTGTCCATTGAGCTACGGGGGCTGGTTTCAATCCAGGCAGGGGCGGATCCCCTTATACACGCGCATCCCAGAGAATGTTTTTAAGATGATCAGCGGATCCTTACCCAGCCGTGCGGCTAACTCCGTCGAGTTCATCGGTGTGTTCCCGTTCGCCAGGAATATCCGGAAGGCAGCATCCACCAGGGTGGAGTGCTGGGTGATGAAACTCTCCTGGCGTGCGCAGTGTGTGATCAGCACATGCTGCAGCCCGTCCACTTGCTGGACTTCTCCTGTATTCGGGTCCACCCAATCTACTTTTTGTTCGGTGTGCACGTTCTCAAAAGCGCGCTGGTGCTCCTGGCAGAGATTGCTGCGCAGGTAAACGCGCCAGTCGCGATCATTCTGCTGCCACCAGTGGAAATCAATGTGATAGCGTGTTTGCAGGCTGGGTTTAACCAAGCTCATTCGTTTAATCGGTTCGGTCAAGCACCCCTCCTGTAGGATGGCTTTGTCATGCCGGATTATCACTCTCAACGTAGCGGAAATGCAGATCACCCACATGCACGAACGATGGTCTGGATGCCAGCAAAGCCAGGATCGGCCCAGGCGGGCAGCGGCGCACCACATTCAAGGCTGCATATAACTCGCTGGCATGCACATGACCCTGCGGGTTAAGCTTGGCTAGCTCACGCACGATGTTGACGATCGCTCGCTCGAACGTCGTCCGGTCTTTCGCGCCTCGCTCCCAGACCAGGTCAACCGCATTGGCATCGGGTATGGCAATTACCATGCGTTCATCGAAGCTGGAAGAAACGATCTGCTTGAGCATGGCAAACACCAGCCCGCCATCCGAGCCGACCAGAACGGTACGGATCCATTCCCGGCTCGAGCGCTGGCTGTCGCTGAAGATGATCACCTCGCCTGGTTTCTTGCCGCGCCGCACACGGATCAAGCTGCCCGGGATCAAGTTGTGCTTTTCGTACCACTCTCTCAAGCCATACACATACCGCTTACCGCGCACTACCCAACCAGAAAGCTTCTCGCCGCTGTCGCCGTCCACCAGGTTGAACTGGATACGCGGCGATTCGTACGCCGTTGGGAACAAGTGGCGCAAGCGCGAGGATAGCGGCAGCGTGCCCGCCCGCCAGTGGGGATAGAGCAGGCACACGCTCACCTCATCCTTGTGATCGCTGCGGGCGCTCAACGGCGACAGCTCATCATCCAGCTCACGTTCCAGCCCCAGCATATCGTCATTCAATGCGGAGCGGTCGTACTCAATGCCCGCATAGCGCAGCATGAGCGGCGGTTCTTTAACCGCATCCGGTTCCAGGCGCTGCAAATACCACAGCACCGTTCCGGTGGATCCAACCTCATCGAAGCGCCCGTCCTCCTGCAGCGCCATATCCAACGAAAACTCCAGCAGCCTGGGATTGGCGTTCGAGGTCAGCCCGATCTGCGCCAGCAGCTCTGCCGTCGGGAGAGGGCCGCCGCCTGCCATATCCAGCACGGCTTCAGCCAGGTTCAAATGACCGATGTTAATGTCCACCAAAAGCGCCCGCGCAAACCAGCGACCGGCTATGCGAACAAAATCCGGGTTCGTCTGCAGGCCGTCTTCTAAGGCTGCCACCAGGTCATCCTCATACTGCGCCAGCACCCATTCAGGATCCAGGCTCTTTTCAGTAATCTCGACCTGCTGAGGCTGGTTCAGGACGTGGTCTTCCAGTCCGGATGCATATTCGCGCACTTCCCCTTCGCCGAAGGCAACCTGGATGACATCGAACGCTCCCAGGTCAGGATTCGCTCCCGGGCGGACGCTGGTTACAATGCCTTTCTGCCAGCCGTGCGCCGGGAATACCAGCGCCTGGTCCACCTGGTAGCGCTCTTTAGGCAGATAAACATCGCCGCCTGCATTGCGCTGCTGTTCGATTTCCAGCATCTCGCGGCGAATGCGTTCACCCACCAGCACCCCGATCAGTTCTTTGGGTGTCAGGGGTTCCTCTACGTCCAACAAACGAGCGTAAATGAATTCTATATCTTCGTTTTGCAGCTCAAAGGATTCCCAGTAATCCTCGCGCAAAGATAGCGGAGCCATCACCATATGTCCGTGCCTCTACTTGTTCATTTAACATTCCGGTAACCGGTCGTACGGTACACTTTGCACAAAACAACACTAATATTATACTCTATGAAAAAACACTTTTACTTAGCGGGAATGAGGATCTGTGGATATCTGGTACACTCAAGCCAGCATTTAAACCAGCACTGCACCTACAGAAACTGACCCCGCAGTTGGAGAGGAGCTTGTCGTGAACGAGCAAACACCGCATTGGGAATTATTGGCTGTCTCTGCCGGCGACCTGCAGGCAGAGCTGATCCGTGGTCTGCTGGAAGCGCAGGGTATTCAGGTTCAGCTTTCACAGGAAGGCGCCGGGCGCGCTATCGGGCTGAGCGTTGGCCCATTAGGTGAAGTGGAAATCCTGGTTGCGAGCACGCAGCTGGATGAAGCGCGCAAGATCATGGAAGATTACATGGCTGGGCGGTATGAAGGCGCTTTAGAGGATATTCCTGCCAGCGAAGAAGAAGAAGAAGATCAAGGATAAGCCTGGGATAACCATTCCATCGGGTCCACCTGCACCCCTCCCGCCCAGACCTCCCAGTGCAGGTGCGGACCTTCGACGCGCCCGGTCGCTCCGACTTTACCGATGAGCTGCCCGGTTTCCACCCGATCTCCGACCCGCACCAGGATTTCGGATTGGTGCATATATCCCGTATAGATCCCCCAGCCGTGGTCGATCATGGTGGCATTTCCGCGCACCGTCAGCGGTCCGGCAAAGACCACCACACCCGGAGCCGGAGCATAGATTTCTGTACCTACGGTTCCGGCAATGTCCAGGCCCGTATGGAAGGCATTGTACGGACCTCCGTTGTACGAACGCCGGTTGCCAAAACGCGATGTCCAGCAGTCGCCGGTTTCCAGGCAGTAATCCTGCTTGAAGGGAGAAGGGATGCGAAAGCCACCCTCCCACAACTTTTCGGGGGTAACCGGTTGGGCCAGGGCGATCCACTCGGCATCTTCAGGGCGCGTCACCGCCGGGTCGATGGTTGCCGGATTGACCGATAAGGGCCGGTCGAAGGGGTAATCCACGGCGCGCACGTAGATTTTCTGCTCGAACGCAAACTTTCCGCCGCCAGGAAGCTCGCCCTTAAGTTTTAATGTATACAGCCCCGGCTCTGTCATGGCGTGTGCGCCTTGCAGGGCAGTATACGTGTTGTCCAGTTCGTGAAAAAGGATGGTGTGACCCATCAGCTCCCCGGAAATTTGCATCCCCGCTGCACCCGAGATTTGTATGGCGCTGGTCTTTCCCTGGCGCATGGGCAGGGGGCTGATCGCCAGCGTCTGCACTTCTCCGGGCAATCCCACCGGGCCTTCCTGCTGATTCCCGGGCACTCGCAGCACATCCTGCGGCAGCGCCGCGGCGCTGCTTCTCAAATCGTTGGCAAGCACCAGGCTCCACGGATTGCTGCCCTGCAGCACAGCCAGCTCCAGCAGAGATTGTCCCTCCCTGAGCGCCGCCCGTCCTGCTCCAGCCAATGCCAGGTTGGATTCGGGCAGAATCAGATTCTGACCGGCATACAACTGAGCCGAGCTTGCCACGCGATTCAGGCGTGCCAGCTCCAGCTCGGGCAGACGGTACTGGCGGCTCAACCCCAACAGCGAATCGCCAAATTCGACGCTGCGTGTCACCAGCCGGCCGCTCACCTGTGGCAGCCCGGGTATCACCAGCTCCTGGCCTTCGCGTAGCTGGTTGGGATCGCTGATCCCGTTGGCATCCGCCAGCTCTTGCTGCGTAACCCCAAAGCGTTGGGCAATCTCCCAGAGTGTATCCCCCGGCTGAACCACGTATACCGGCCCGGCAGGCAGGGTCTGCTGCGCTGCCGCAGGGTAAGGGCGCGCCAGCGCTGAGAATACAAATCCAACCAGCACAAGTCCGGCTATCCAAATCCTGAATAAATTCATACCGTCTGATTTCTCACGCCGAGGCATCAAATTCCACCTGATCCCCAATCTCAAAATCACTGATCCGGCTGGCAGCCATTTCCAGCACATATTTCGCCGCGCTGCGGGGAAAATATGCCGGGCGCCAGGGTTTCGCCAGCCGCACATCCACCACCTTCCCGCCTGTATCGATCCACACCACTGCCAGTGCAAACCACACGAAAAACATATGGATCGATGTATCCACGCGGCTTTCGCGCTTCTGCACCAGCAGCAAGCCCTGATCGTCCTGCAGTCGCCGGCGGAAGGTCAAGCCGCGCAGGCGGCAGAAAAACGAGGCGCAGTAAAGCGCCAGCACCGGATATCTCAAGGGCCGGTTGTGGTTACGTACGCGTACCTGCTGTATCAAGGAGAAGAACGCCTGGCAAGAACTACATCAACGCTTTCAACCAATTCCTGGGGGCTGAATGGCTTCGAAATGTAATCATCTACTTTGGCTATATGCAGTCCCAGCACCTTATCGATGCTCTGCGCCTTGGCGGTTATGACGATCACAGGAATACCGGCAGTGGCTTCATCGGCTTTGATTTGCTGGTAGACATCCCAGCCATCCATATCCGGCATCATCAAGTCGAGCAGTATCAGGTCCGGCAGCTCCTGCCTGATCAGATCCAGGCCCTCACGCCCGCCGTTGGCTCCTTTGACCTCGATGCCTTTGCGGCTCAAGATCAATCGCACCAGATCGATCATCTCCTGCTCATCCTCAACGTACACGACCTGTTTTTTCGTCTCGATCATCCGACCCTCCAGGGCCTTGATTTCTGGAAAACTATGCCGGTTAAGTTTACCACAACCCGGCATCTCGAAGCGTGTGCGGCTTTAACCAGCCCTTGCCACCCCTTACCCGCTGGGCTATAATGGAGCGGATATGCTAACAGAACGAGAGGCAAGCACCTATGATCGATGTCAATAACCTTCGCAAAGGCGTCACCTTCGAATTCGATGACGCCCTCTACAAAGTCCTGGATTACGAGCATCACAAACCGGGTCGCGGCAACGCCACCATTCGCATTAAAGCGCGCAATCTGCGCACCGGCACGACCCTGGAGAAAACCTTCACCTCTGGCGATCGGGTTCAGGACGTGCGCCTGGATTACCACAATGCGCAGTATCTTTACAGCGATGGTCAGCTTTTCCACTTCATGGACAATGAAACCTACGACCAGCCGGCTGTCTCTGGTGAGGTGCTTGGGGATACTGCCCAATATCTCAAAGAGGGTATGGAAGTCAAGCTGACCTTTTACCAGGGCGAAGCACTGGATATCGACCTGCCCACTTCGGTAGATCTTGAGGTGGTAGAAGCCGAGATGGCAGTACGTGGCGATACCGCTACCGGCGTCACCAAAAAAGTGATCACTGAAACCGGGCTTTCCGTACAGGTTCCTAATTTCGTCAAAACCGGCGATATGATCCGCGTGGACACACGTACCGGCGCTTACCTTACACGGGTAAATTAACCACCTGCTGCGGGCTTGCCTTCAATCCAACGAGCTGCATTCGATACAGGTAGATTCATGAGGACACCTGCTGGCAAGGAATGCCGTTACTTTTACGGCGATTATTACCGCGGGCGCAAGAACGAAGAATGCCGCCTGCTTTCCTCTGCTTCCCCACCCCAGCAGTGGAAGCCGGACCTGTGCACTCAGTGCCCGGTGCCGGAAATCTTGCTCGCCAATGCTTGCCCGAACCTGGAGCTGAGACCTCGCCTGGCGCGGCCTTTTCCGTTTCTATACCAGCAAGTGAATGTGCAGCCTTTCTGCAACCAAACCAAGCGCACCGGGTTTGACCCGCATATCGGCTGCGGCGAGTGCCACCCACTGCCCGCAATCTTCAACGACACTCCCCTGGGTGGAGACAAATCTTGACGCTTACCCTGCTGCTTGATCTCGATAACACACTGCTCCTGAACTCCATGGAGCAGTTCCTGCCAGCCTACCTGAACGCAATTTCGTCGCATCTGGCGCCGGCGTTGAATCCCAAGGCTGTTCTGCAAGGCTTGATGGCTGGCACCCGCGAGATGATCAAAAATCAGCGACCGGATCGCACGCTAAAAGACGCCTTCGACTCGGTCTTCTACGCTAACCTGGGCATCCAGGAAGCCGATTACAGGCCGATCTTTGCCGATTTCTACGCCCGTGTTTATCCCCATCTGCGCTCGCTGGCTGACCCCAACCCAGACGCCCGGGCATTCCTCTCGCAGGTGTGGGAACGCGGCTATCGTGTGGTCATTGCCACCAATCCCCTCTTCCCTCTGACAGCCATCCAGCAGCGGGTGGAATGGGCAGGCGTTCCCGCAAACGACCACCGCGTCGATCTGATCCCCTCCTATGAAAGTATGCACTTTGCCAAACCCCATCCCGCCTATTTTGCCGAGCTGCTGGGCGTGCTGGGATGGCCTGAAGGGCCGGTCGTCATGGTTGGGGATGATCTGGAAAACGACATTCATCCGGCGCGCCAGTTAGATCTGACAGCCTACTGGATCCACCCGCACCCGGCCTCCGTGGATAAAAACGACCCTCTAGGCGCATCCTCTGCTGGAGAACTGAGCAACCTACTGGCGTGGATCGATTCGGCAGGGATTGCACAGCAATTACCCGATTACTCGAGCCCTGCCGCCTGCATGGCTGTACTGCGCGCCACGCCAGCTGCGCTCTCTACCTTGTGCAGCCAGCTGCCCTGGCAGTTGTGGAATATTCGCACGAATCTTTCCGAGTGGTGCCAGGCGGAAATCATCTGCCACCTGCGTGATGTCGAGAGCGAGGTGAATCTACCCCGTATTCAAAGGGTCCTACAAGAAAACAATCCCTTCATCTCCGGACAGGACACCGATCCATGGGCTGAGCAGCGCCAGTATATCTGCCAGGATGGGCGCAAGGCATTGGCAGATTTCACCAATGCCCGCATTGCCCTGTTGGATATGCTTTCCGCGCTGAAACCTGAAGACTGGCAGCGTCCCGCCCGGCACACAATCTTCGGACCCACCAGCTTACAAGAAATCGTCAGCATCATCGCCGCCCACGACCGCCTGCACTTGCGCCAGGCGCGAGCTTTTCTCCTGAACACAAGTAAATAACACCATCCGCATCCATTTTGAATGCATGGTGTTTAGACTCCCTGACTCATACGGATCGATTAACCCGGTTGGTTATAAGCCTTCAAACCCTGCCGTCGCAGGCTTTGTCCAGGCTAACCGCTAGGAGGCATGTGGAATGCGTAAACGTGTGGTAATTACCGGAGCAGGCTGCATCACGCCAAACGGCAATAATTTACAATCCACGTGGGAGAGCATGCTTGCTGGGCGCACGGGGGTGGATAAGATCACTAGTTTCGATACCAGCGATTTCAAAGTAAAGATCGCTGCCGAAGTCAAGGATTTCGATCCAGCCGCCGTATTTGGCAGCCGCGAATCCCGGCGTATGGATCGCTACACACAGCTGGGAGTGGCAGCCGCAATGGAAGCCATCGAACATGCCCGCCTGACCATCGATGACAGCAACCGGGATCGCACTGGCGTGCTGATCGGCACCGCCATCGGCGGCATCGGCACATTGATCGAACAGATGGGCGTGATGCGCGAGCGCGGCCCGTCACGGGTCAGCCCCTTCCTGATTCCCATGATGATTCCCGACACAGCCGGCGGCATGGTTGCCATCCAATATGGAATCCGCGGACCCAACATGGCAGTGGCAACCGCCTGCGCTACCGGAACCAACGCCATTGGCGAGGCTGCCGAAATCATCCGTCGCGGACAGGCCGATGCAATGCTGGCAGGGGGCAGCGAGGCCGCCATCCTGCCGGTAGCTATCGCCGGCCTGGGTGTGATGACAGCCCTTTCGACGCGCAATGATGAGCCGCAGCGCGCCTCACGCCCCTTCGACCGCGAACGCGATGGCTTTGTGATGGGAGAGGGAGCGGCCGTGCTGATTTTAGAATCCCTCGAACACGCCCTGCAGCGCGGCGCTGCCATCCTGGGAGAGATTAGCGGCTACGGCACCACCAACGATGCCTACCATATCTCTGCCCCGGCGGAGAACGGCTCTGGCGCTGCCCGCTGTATGCGCCTGGCGCTGGAGGATGCAGCACTCACCCCTGAGCAGATTGATTACATCAATGCCCACGGCACCAGCACCCCACTCAATGACAAGAGCGAGACCGCGGCGATAAAGTCAGCCTTTGCGCAGCAGGCTTACAAAATTCCGATCTCATCCACCAAATCCATGACCGGTCATCTCTTGGGCGCTTCTGGCGCGGTCGAGGCGCTGATTTGTGCCCTGGCTCTCCAGCACCAGGTGATACCGCCGACCATCAACTACGAGTTCCCCGACCCGGATTGTGACTTGGATTACGTACCCAATACGCCCCGCCAGGCCTATTTGCGCCGTGTGATGTCGAACTCTTTTGGGTTCGGAGGCCATAACGCCACCATCATCCTGAGCCAGTACCAGGAAGAGCAGCTACCATGAATCATTATGCACACATCACCGGTTGGGGTATGGCAGTACCCGAGAAAATAATGACCAACGAAGATCTGGCTCAGATTGTCGAGACCAACGATGAATGGATCGTCTCACGCACCGGCATCCACCAGCGGCACGTGGTTGCCGATGAGCAGTCTACCGCCACGCTGGCGACCGATGCAGCCCTTAAAGCGGTGGAGATGGCGAACATCACCCCACAGGATGTCGATCTGATTATCGTCTCCACATCCTCCCCCGAGCACATCTTCCCGGCAACCGCCTGCCTGGTTCAAGACAATATCGGCGCCTCCAAAGCCGGTGCATTCGACCTCTTGGCTGCCTGTTCAGGGTTCATCTACGCCCTGAACATGGCGTCCCAAGCCATCCAGACCGGCTCCATTAACTGCGCTCTGGTCATTGGCTCTGAGACGCTTACCCGCCTGGTCGATTGGAAGGATCGCAATACCTGCATTCTGTTCGGTGACGGCGCCGGGGCTTTCGTGCTCCAATCCAGCGAAGAGCCGGGCGGTGTGCTTTCGGCGGTCATGCGCTCGGACGGTTCGGGCCGCGACTCGCTGTCGGTGCCGGCGGGCGGCAGCCTCATCCCCACCACTGCCGAGACTGTTGCTCACGGTCTGCACTTCCTCCAGATGAACGGGCGTGAAGTCTTTCGCTTTGCCACCCGGGTGATGTCACAGGCAACCAAGGAAGCCGTTGAGCTGGCGCACCTCAGCCTGGACGATATCGACCTGATCGTCCCCCACCAGGCTAACCTGCGCATCATCGAAGCTGCCGCGCGCGGCCTTGAAATTCCTATGGAACGGGTTATGGTCAATGTTGACCGCTACGGCAACACCTCTACGGCTTCCATTCCTATCGCCACGGTAGAAGCTGTCAACAGCGGGAGGCTGCATCAGGGCGACCATGTTGTTTTTGTCGGATTTGGCGCAGGGCTGACCTGGGGCGCGGCGACCGTCCGCTGGGGCGCCCCGTTCCCAACCAAACGCCGCAAGCCGCCCGTTTCCTTCCGCATCTGGGCACGCCTGCGCTCACTCATCCGCAGGTTGCTGCGCCAGGTCGAAGGCATGCTCTGGGGGCGCTACTCCTGAAGCAGACGCAGCACGTTCTTTTCTAACCAGAGCCTTTTGGTTGTTCCGGCGCTGCGCCGGCGGCGCTGTCCTCGTCGTCCAGCCGGAACGACTGCAGCAAACGCTTGACCAACCGGGTGAACACGTTTTGCTGGTAGCCTGCCAGGCAGGCTAGCAGATATATGATCAGCGGCGAGTCGATTACCTCTCCCGCGCCGGTGATGGACAGCAGCCCGGCGCGGATGGTCAAGAAGATGACCGCGCCGATTGCCATCCCTGTGATTGGGCTGGTCAGGTACCACATCGAGTGCTGGCGGTCGAAGTTCTGCTCCCAGGCAATGTGCTTCACCAATGCCAGCATCGCCCCGATCACCCCGCCCAAAGCTCCCCAGGTCATAGTCGCCAGCAGATAAATATAATCATCGGGCAGATTGAGCAGCTGCGCTCTCGGTCCGCTGGTGAATGCCGGCGAGCCCAGACCCAGCAGCAAAAATGCCAGCAGCCCCGCCCCCCAGACCACTTCGTAAATAAACAGGTATGTACCCAAAGTGCGCGCCCACACTCGCACTCGCCGGGTAAACTCCAGGCGGTATTCGACCTCGTTGATGTATCGTTCGGCTTCTTCGTAGTTGGCATTACCCCCCAGGATCTCATTGCGCGCAAATTTTAGCTGGTCGAGCAGTAAACCGGCAGACTTGAGGTTGTTGATTTCGGTATCGATGCGCCCCTTGGCGCTCTCGATCCGCTGCCACAGCGCCGACAGCACCTGCTCGGGCACAAACACATCCAGCACGCCTTCGGCAGGCTCCTTTTCCAGGTTGTGTTCCGGGAAGCTGCCCAGGTCAGGCTCGATAGGCAGCGCCTGCGGAACCAGAACCGCCGGGCCGAAAGGATCGCCGCGTGTCGTAGAACCTGCCGGCGGCAGCTCGATCTCTGCCTGGGGCATCGTTTCAAGCGGCTCGACCGCGGTTAATCCTTTATCCGGCGCATCGTCGGGAATATACTCAGGCATTGCATAACTCCCCTCTGGCTGGAGGGCAGCTTCCTGCGAATCATTCGGGACGGGGGAATTGGTTGGAGGCGGCGTGTCAGATTGCATTTCGATCACTTTTCTCCCAAGGCAATCCTGGATGATACCGGCGCGGTTTGATCACCGGCAGAGAGTATCCTGGTTCAAAACACCGCCAGTATAGACGATCCGGCATTGGAAGTCAAACGTTAGAGCGGTGTTAGAAATCTACCCAAAACTGTGGAGTTGCTACCAGCGATCCCTATAGATTGGTATAATTTACTCAAGTCTACTAGGACTGTCGCATTTTGTGGAGGTATCTGTGAATTCGAACCGTAATCGTTCCTCTATCGTGTACCTGTTGTTGTTCATCGCGATCATCGTATTGCTGGTGGCGACTTTCAGGGGCAACACCTCCCAGGAAACCGTGCCGATCAATCAGGCCGCTTCTGATATTCAAAGAGGTATTGTGGAGCGGTTGATAGAAAATGAGAATCGCCTGCGCATCATCTATGCCGATGGCAGTGAGAAAATCACCAATATCGAACCGAACGCCACCTTGATCGAGCAATTAAAAGAATTGGGAGTGACTACCGAGCAGCTTAGCTCTGAACGGGTAAAGCTGGAAATTACTCCGCCGAATGCCTGGTTGGGCCTGCTGACCGGGTTGAGCTACATTCTGCCGTTCATTTTGATCGCAGGTGTGTTTTGGTTTGTGTTCCGCCAGGCTCAAGGCAGCAATAATGCCGCCATGTCGTTTGGCAAATCACGCGCCCGCATGTTCACCGGGGACCAACCCTCCGTAACCTTCGAGGATGTCGCCGGTGTAGAAGAGGCTAAGGAAGAGCTTCAAGAAGTGGTGGAATTCTTGCGCGAGCCGGAGAAGTTCATCTCCCTTGGCGCGCGCATCCCCAAAGGCGTGCTGCTGGTCGGGCCTCCCGGCACCGGCAAGACCTTGCTGGCAAAGGCAGTCTCCGGTGAGGCTGGCGTGCCCTTCTTCTCGATCTCTGGCTCTGAGTTCGTCGAGATGTTCGTAGGCGTCGGCGCCAGCCGCGTGCGCGATCTTTTCGACCAGGCCAAGCGCCATTCACCCTGCATCGTTTTCGTAGATGAAATCGACGCAGTGGGTCGCCAGCGCGGCGCCGGTTTGGGCGGCAGTCACGATGAGCGCGAACAAACGCTCAACCAGATGCTGGTCGAGATGGACGGTTTCGACACCGACACCAACGTCATCATCATCGCCGCCACTAACCGCCCCGACATCCTGGATCCGGCGTTGATGCGCCCGGGTCGCTTTGACCGGCGTGTGGTGCTCGACCGCCCCGATATGCGCGGCCGCGAAGCCATCTTGAAAGTGCACATCAAGGGCAAACCCCTGGCGACGAATGTTGACCTGGGTGTGCTGGCGCGTTCGACTCCCGGTTTCGTGGGCGCCGACCTTGAGAACCTGGTCAATGAAGCCGCCATCCTGGCTGCCCGCCGCAACAAGAAAGCGATCGAGCAGCCCGAGCTGGAAGAAGCCATCGAGCGTGTGATCGCTGGTCCAGAGCGCAAGAGCCGCCTGATCAGCCAGGAAGAGAAACGCATCGTTGCCTACCACGAGGCCGGGCACGCGGTGGTCATGAATGCCCTGTCGGAGGCAGACCGGGTGCAGAAAGTATCCATCATCGCCCGCGGCATGGCTGGCGGTTATACGCTCGCCCTGCCCGAAGACGATCGCACCTTGATGCCGCGCAAAAAGCTCATCGCCGACATGATCGGTCTCCTGGGCGGGCGCGCAGCCGAAGAGCTGGTCTTCGACGACATCACCTCCGGCGCATCCAACGACCTCGAGCGAGTCACCCGCCTGGCGCGCGCCATGGTCACCCGCCTGGGCATGAGCACCGAGCTGGGTCCGCTGGTGTATGGTCAGAAAGAAGAACTGATCTTCCTGGGCCGCGAGATCTCCGAGCAGCGCGATTACTCCGAAGCGGTCGCCGAGCAGATCGATAAAGAGGTGCGCCGCCTGATCAACGAGGCCTACGAGAAAGCTCGCGCCATCCTGGTGCAGTACCGCGATTCTCTGGATGCTGTCGCCACTCGCCTGCTAGAAGTAGAGACCATCTCCCGCGATGAGTTCGAATCCATCTTCCCGACTCCGGTGCGCAAAAACAGCGGCACCCCGGTTCCGGTGGCGATGTAACCTGTAAACAACCACGATCGAGGCGTGAAACGCGTTCGTCGCCGCTTAGCGGGTCGCAGCGTTTCACGCCTTTTCTTTACCCTATAGGAGGACGAGATGCAAACCGCAGCCCCCGAAAGCCTTGATGGGTACTCCGCCGTTCTGAATACGGCTGGTTTCTACCTGCACAGCCAGCCCGGCTGCCTGCGCATCCTTGGCGCTGACCGCCTCGCCTTCTTGCAGCGCCAGACCACCAACGATGTCGGGCTCGCCAGTGAGAGCCGCTCCGTGCTCACCGTGCTCACCTCGCCCACAGCCCGCATCCTGGACGTGCTGCGCACGTTCACCCAGGGCGAAGCCCTGCTGGCGCTGCTGCTGCCCGGCAGCAGCGCCCAGACAGCCCAGTTTCTCAAGAGCCGCATTTTCTTCATGGATAAAGTTACGCTGGAAGATGCCAGCGCTGAATTCGCGCAAATTGAGATGGAAGGGCCGCAAGCCACCGCAGCCCTCGAGCGTGCAAAGCTCCCCTATCCTGCGGAAGTGGATGGCATCACCCGCCTTGATTTCGAGGGCAGCCCGCTGGTTATCCTCGCCCAGGAAGGGCTGTTTGCCCCTGGTTACCGCCTGCTGGCGGCGACCGCCGCCCTGGATGGCCTGAAAAACCGCCTGCAAAACGCTGGCGCCGAGTCAGTCTCGCCAGCCGCCTACCAGGTGCTGCGGGTAGAAGCGGGCAAACCGGGTGCGCAGCACGAGCTAACCGGAGAATACACCCCCCTGGAAACCGGTCTAGAATCTGCCATCTCCACCACCAAAGGCTGCTACACCGGGCAGGAAGTCATTGCCCGCCAGATCACCTACGATAAAATCACCCAGCGCCTGACCGGGCTGCGCCTGCAGCAGCCTGCCCAGCCCGGAGAGAGAGTCTGGGCGCAGGACAAACCGGTTGGAGCAGTCACCTCGGCAGCCCTCTCGCCCCGTTTTGGTGCGATTGCTTTGGGTGTGCTGCGCAAGCCGCATTTCGAGCCTGGCAGCGATCTGGCAGTAGGCTCAGATGCCGGCAGCGCCCTGCCTGCCCTTTCCGTCACCTTGCCCTTCACGGACAGCCAATGAGCGCCCTATCACCCGAACACCAGCCTTTTGCCGGTAAGATCGCTCTGGTCACCGGCTCCGGGCGCGGCATCGGGCGGACCATCGCCCTGCACTTCGCCCGCCTGGGAGCCGACGTGGTGGTCAACTTCTTCCGCAACCGCCTGCCCGCCGAGCAGACCGCCCAGGAGATCCGAGCTCTGGGCCGCCGCGCCCTGCTGGTGCGCGCCAACATCGGCGAGATCGACGAGATTGACCTGCTGTTCGACGCTGCCGCACAGGAATTCAACGCGCTTGACTATCTCATCCACAACGCCGCCTCGGGCTACAACCGCCCAGTGATGGCCCAAAAGCCCAAAGGCTGGGATTGGAGCATGAACATCAACGCCCGCTCCCTGCTCTTCGCCGCCCAGCGCGCCGTTCCGCTGATGGCTACTCGCCAGGGAGGTGCCATCGTCAGCATCTCCAGCCCGGGCGCGGGGCGCGTGCTGCCCGATTACGTGGTGGTCGGCGCCAGCAAAGCAGCTCTGGAAGCGGTGACGCGCTACCTGGCAGTCGAGCTTTCGCCACAGAACATCGTCGTCAACGCCATTTCTCCCGGCATGGTGCTCACCGATGCCCTGCGCCATTTCGATTCGGTGCGCCAGGACGACCACATCGTGGAGAAAGCCATCGCCCACACCCCCGCCGGACGGCTGGTCAGCGCCGAGGATATCGCCAGCCTGACTGCGTTCTTGTGCTCACCACAGGCTGCCATGATCCGTGGGCAGGTGATCGCCCTCGACGGCGGCGCCACCCTGCCCGCTCCGGGCGTGTTTAGCTGGCAAAGTGTTTAGCTGGCGCAGTCCGTAAGAATCACCTGCATGGGTCGACCGCCCTTGCAGCCATTCGAGACTCGCCCCTCAGATAAAGCTCGCTTCAATTCTATGCCAAGGGAAGCCGCGCGATCAAACCCCCACTAAAATCGCGCGTGCCGGGGCTCCTTCGGCGCCCTTCAGGTACAGCGGCAGGCAGTACAGGGTGTAGCGACCCTGCGCCACTTTCGACAGATCCAGACCCTCCACGATGATCATCCCCGCCTGCAGCAAGATCTGGTGCGTCGGCACCGCATCATTGAACGGCGCCACCGACAGGTAATCCACTCCCACCAGCCGCACCCCTCGCTCCACCAGATAGCGCGCCCCATCGGCGCTCAAGGCCACGAAATCTTCCTGGAAACCGGGCGTGTGACTGCTCCAATGCTCTGAATTGCGTGTCTTGAACAGCAGGCGGCGCGTGCGCGGCGGGATGCCGGCGGCTTGCAGCACCTGCGCGGTGATCAGCGTCGTCTCCGGCAGGTGCACCACGTAGGCGCGCCCGATCAAGATCTTAAGCTGCATCTGCTCCACTTTACTGCCGTCTGCCAGGAAATGATACGGCGCATCCACGTGCGTCCCCGTATGCACGCCCATCGCCACGCGGGAAACGTTGGCTGTCTCGCCATCTTCGATGCGAGCGAAGCGTTCCAGCTGCACGCTCGGGTCGCCGGGCCACACAGGCAGATCGGGAGAAATCGGCAGAGAAATGTCGTAAATGCGCATACAGCCTCCTGCTATACAAAATCAGTATAGTTCAGGCTTTTGGATTGCGCAACAGGGTTACCCCCTTTTATTTATCCTCGAACACCGCCACCGCCCGCACAGGAGATGCAGTGCCTCCCCGAATCTTCAACGGCAGTCCGATGAAGCGAAACCTCCCCTGCCCAACCAGCCGGTGCAAATTCATCAGGTTCTCGTAATGCGTAAAGCCCAGCTCCCCGCAAATATGGTGGACTTCTTTATTGGAAACGTGGCGCACACCCGGCGCCATCGTTTCGACGCCAAACGCCGCAATCCCCTTCTCGCCGAGCCAGCGTGCTGCCTCTACGCTGATCCCAGGTCCTTCGTACCAATCAGCCGTCCCAAAAGCGCGCCGGTAATGATCCGTATACAGCAGCACCGTATCTCCCGGCTTGATTTCGAGGTTGGCATCGGAAAGGGCATGCGCCAGATCGGCAGGCTCGATCAGCTGGCGCAAGCCTTTATCCGACAGATCCAGGCAAATGCCCTCGGTGTAGAACATCGCCAGCGGCATGCTGTCGATCGACTGTCCCCGGTACTGGCGCGCCATGTGGTTGATAGCATCCACGTGCGTGCCGGTGTGCTCGCCCAGCTCCAGCCGGTTCACGGCAGGCGAGACCAGGTCGCTACCGGTAATGCCGTCCCATTCTTCATGCGAGACGTGCATCGTGATCGCCACTTCTGGCATGCCAGGAAAGACAGGCATACCGGTGAAGATTTCCTGGCTCAGGTCAATGATTTCTAACATCGAGGCTAATTCGCCATCGCCTTGATTTCACGATCCAGGCGATTGCCCAATAAGTCTGCCGCCACGTCCAGATCGTAATCCATCTGCAAGCCAAGCCAGAACTGTGGAGAATTGCCAAAGTAGCGCGCCAGGCGAAACGCGGTATCCGCAGTGATGCCGCGTTTACCCAGCACGATCTCATTGATCCGCCTCGGGTGCACACCGATATCCAGCGCCAGCCGGCTCTGGCTCATGCCCAGGGGCTTGAGAAATTCTTCCAGTAGTATTTCGCCAGGATGAATCGGATGCAATTTTTCTTCACTCATTTCAACACCATCCTTCTAATGGTAGTCAAGAATCTAAACCGTCAGCAGTTTCCGGTAGATCGTGCTCCGTTTCACCGGGCGAAAGCCGCAGGCCTCATACACGCGGGTAGCGCCGGTTGGGTTTTCACTGTCCACACCGAGAGCCGATTCAGTCATACCTTGCTCCCGCTGCGCGATAAGACTGCGGGCGATCAGGGCACGCGCCACGCCGCGCCGGCGCCACTGCCGGTGAACCGTGATAAATTCGGTGTAGCCGCGCTTGCGAGCGTATTTTTCATTTTCAGGATGGTCAATGAAAGTGCGCACCTGCCCTACAACCTGATTCGTCGCAGTATCCCAGGCGATTTGCCACAGGTGAGGCTGAAAGATGGTCTTCGATTCCAGCCATTCCTGATACTCCTCCTCATGTGGTTGGGAGAAACCCCAATGATCGCGTAATGCTTCGTTTGAAGCCTCCCACAGCAGCCGGTAATGCTCGGGAACTACCGGGCGCACTTCCAGCCCATCCGGGAGTGGAAAATCCGGGATGTCATCCAGATTCGGTCGCGTCATATCCCAAAAATATCGCGCCGGCTGGTAGCCATTCTTCTCGAGCATCGCCGCAAAACCAGCTTCGAACTGCATCACAAACACCTGGAAGAATTTTTCTCGCCCACTCGGATGACTGCGGGCGATTGCTCTCAGGCGGTTTTTCATCCATTGCAGTATGGCTCCCCCAATTCCCTTTCGCCGCCAGTCAGGGACGAGGAATCCCACGAATCCATAAATAAACGGACCGTTGTCCTCCTCTGCCCACCAACCGCGCGAGTATCCAATCACCTCACCATTAACCTCTGGGAATATCATATCCTGATAAGGGTCGCTGTTTGTTAAGTGGGCGTAACTTGTCGCAATGTCTTCGGCTGTGATAGCACGCTCCACCTGATCCGCCTCGGCGCTGGCTGCGATCGCAGCCGCCATCTTGGGAAAGTCGCTCGAGCCGCGAAAGCGGCGAAAACTCAGCCCCGGTATGGATGGTGCATCTTTAAGTTCGATCTCATCGTGTGCCATGTCGTTCTTCCTCTACCTTTACTGATTTCCCTTCACCTGAAACAGGGTAACCTGCAAGCCGTCCGGGTCCTGCAGGCGCACGTTGTAGTCGCCCCACGGCGTGACCACCGGCGGGTGGACCAGCGTCGCCCCTTGGGCGAGCAGCCGCTCCACCGCCGCCTGTAA
>JBGSTO010000356.1:0-8164 GCA_041736465.1 Anaerolineales bacterium
TCTCTTGATCGCCAAAGCGTAAATCGCCTATATCAGCCCAGCGCAATCCCTGCCAGACGGCAAACAGACTTGCCCCGCACAGCACAACCAGGGCTACAATCAATATACTTGCGATGACCCATTTATTTTTCATTCCGGATCTACCTCCGATGGATTCTTTCTTCTGAGGTTTCGCCTATCCAGGAGCCGGTTCCAAAATCAGGCCTGGCAAATTGACAGGCATCTACAAAGTTTGACAGCCCGGCAGTAAAAAAAGTTTCAGGAATTCCGAATTTTCAACCGAAATGGCTCACTCCGGTGAGCTCGCCAGGTAGATGAAACATTTACGCAGCCTTGCCTGTCTAATTCATGAAGGATATATGCGCGCCCATGACCGAGGCTGAACTCATCCGCCAGGCCCAACACGGCGACAGCGAGGCCTTTGCCGCGCTGGTGTCGCTGCACGAGCGCTTTGTCTACAACCTGGCCCTGCGCAGCCTCGGCAACCCCGAAGATGCCGCCGATGCGGCACAGGATGCCTTCGTGCGTGCCTGGATAGGCCTGCCCGAATTTCGCGGGGGCTCCCGCTTCCGCACCTGGCTCTACCGCATCGTGGTAAACCTGTGCATTAACCGGTCCCCGCGCCTGCGCCGAGAACTGGCCGCGCTGGGGCATGACGAAATCCAGGAACAGGCCTCCCCCGATACGGTCACAGCGAGTGTCGAACAGCGTGAGCTCTACGCTTTTATCCATCGTGAAGTAGAGCGCTTACCGGAGCGCTACCGACTGCTGGTCAGCCTGCGCTACCAGCACGGCCTGGATTACGAAGAAATCGCCAGCCTGCTCGATCTGCCGCTTGGAACCGTCAAGACCGGCCTCCACCGTTCCAAGGAACGCTTGCGCGAGCGGCTGGTCGAATACGAGGGATAAAAACCATGAACGAACAACAGCTAGATGATGCCCTGAAATCCTGGCCGCTCGCAGATGTCCCGCCCGGATTCTCCAAAAGCGTGATGAAGAAGATCGAAGCCAGGCAGCCGGATGCCCGGATGATCGGAACGCGTACGTTGAAGTTCCGCATTACCTGGATGGACCTCGCCCTGGGGATGTTCATCTCCCTGCTGCCGGTAGTCGCCTACGCGGCCTATACAACCTTGCCCCGCAAGACCTTGTTGTACTTGAAATACGATTGGCTCTTGCTGCAGTCTCCGGGTTATGCGCCGGTGATGTGGGCCCTGGCAGCCGCTGCGCTCATGCTCGTGCTGTTTGGCAGCTTTCTCAGCCTGCGTTATCTCTTTTCGCGCCAGATGCGCTGGTTGTAAGGAAGTTTGCCCCTGCTCGATTGGAAGTTTTAGCGGCCACACCAGTGTCGTGAAGCGCGTTACCTTCTCACCCGATGGGCGCTATGTGGCATCGGCCTCTCGTCCAGTAGATCATTCCAGCCGCCCATGCCATGTTATTATTGGAGAAGTCAGATTAATTCGCTTTTAGAAGTACGCCAGCGCGATCTCAACCGGTGAGAGACATAGAATTCATCTCTCCGGCGAGTGCGGCAACCATTCACCCGCTGCACGTTTGATTGGTCTTGGTGTTGAGGAGTGCCACATGCTTACTGGAAAGATTACAACCCTCCGCCCGGTACGGGAATCTGATCTCGAACAACTTTATGCGTTTCACGTTGATATCGACAATCGTGGCAGCTACTTCCCACGCGGCATTGCCTCCTGGCCTGCTTTTCAGAAGGAATTTCGTGAGAGTGGCTTCTGGAGCAAAGATAAAGGTATGCTTATCATGGCTTCACCTGTCGGCGATATCCTTGGGCACATCGAGTTTTTCAATACCGTCAATTATCTCGATGAGTACGAGCTCTCGTATCAGGTGTACGATGCAAAACAACGGGGTAAAGGGGTGGCAACGGAAGCGGTCAGGCTGCTGGTGCAGTATCTATTCGAAACGAAGCGCGTCAACCGGATCAGGTTAGTGATCCACCCTGACAATACGGCTTCTCGCAGGCTGGCGGAAAAATGTGGTTTTCAACATGAAGGCACGGCGCGAGGGGCATGGTACAACAAGGGCCGGCACCATGATGTCGAGATCTACGCTATCCTGCATGATGATGTCATAGCTGGATGATGAACAGTTTAGAGATCAGCCCGGTGATGATACTCTACCCCCGGATGCTCAAATCCAGCACCGCGAATAGCAGTACTAGGCTCCTGGCGAAGCAGACGCCGACCGGAAATGAACGGTAATATCCAATGACAATGCTAATGAGCTGGGAAGGATGCAGGAATGAGTAATCAAGCCCTCTATGATGTTCTGCAGAGCTACAAAGATATCCATAAGATCGTTTTGGGTCTCGCCGACAGCCTGAGTGATGAACAGATTCGCTGGAAGCCGGAGAACTACAGCACATCCATCGGTTTTCACCTCTGGCATCTGGCGCGCGAATCGGATTACCTGAAAGCCGCTACCTTAAGTTATTTCCCAGCGGTTGCTCCTGAAGGCGCGGTAGCCGCGCAAATCTGGCACGAAGAAAAGCTGGCAGAAAAATGGGGATTTCCAGCAGACCTGGGAGAGACCGGTGTGGGAACGGGTATCAGTGATGAAACGGCAGCCAGCTTGCCCATCCCACCCAGGGCGGATTTGCTTGACTATTTACGCCGGTCGTATGCAGCTATCGAAGAGTATATTGAATGGCTTGATCACTGTTATCCAAACTTTGATAATGTCGATGAATCTTTACAGAAAATGGTTGCAATCATCCGCATGAACCTTTTGGTTTTCTTGATGCACGACAGCCGGCACCTGGGCATGATGGAATGCCTGAAGGGATTGCAGACCGGCTTCGGCTCAGCGACTGAACAGCGAGGCTAGAATTTCGCGTGCTTTCAGAAAAGATGCTTTTCATAGATGAGATCCTGTTCTGCAGTCTAGATATATGAACGCGGCAACCCAAATCATTTCGCAGCAGATCGAGTGGGCCAGGAATCGTGGCATCCATCTGACCGGCAGTCGCGGCAGTCGAGGACTGGAAGTTTACACCACCACGCTTGAAGATAACTTATTTCAGCCTCTCAGCGAAGCAACCAGAGAAGAGCTCAGCCGCGGAGACGGCGGCGAGTTGAAGGGATCAGAGGGCCAGCCGGCGAAAATCCAGGCGCTGCATTCCTCATCGGCGCTCGGGGTCAATGTATTTGATTTCTGGCGAGGGAAAAAGGATCTGTCCATTCTTACTGCCGCGTGCGGGCTTACTGCGGCGGGTCATGATGTAGCCGGTGAAATACGGTTTGAGCAAAAGTTCTCGATTGACGTCCGGTTTCGGTATGCACCGAACCTTGACGTACTCATCTATCCCCAGTCCAGCACATATGCAGCATTCGGTATCGAATGTAAATTTACCGAAGCGTACTCTTCCCGCGGGCACGGCGGTCTTGACCCGAAGTATCTTGGCAACGATGCCGTCTGGCAGCACCTGCCGCATACCAGGGAGCTTGCCCAAAAAATCTCACTCATCGATACCGGCTTTAAGCACCTGCACGCTGCCCAGCTCATAAAACACATTCTCGGGTTGAACCGCCGCTTCGGGCATAGGCGCTATCGCCTGCTTTACCTGTGGTACGACGCCCTGGGCGAGCCGGGTGCGAAGCACCGGCAGGAAATCGATGCTTTTTCTACTATTGCTCGTGCGGATGGAGTAATATTCCACCAAACAAGCTACCAGGAGCTCATCCTGCGGCTGGCGAAACATCGAGAGAGTCATCCGGATTATGTGGCGTATCTTACAGCACGCTACCTGTGAGCTGTTGCGGCAACTGCCATGCCACCTGGAGGAGTCCCATGACGTGGTTCGAAGCGCTGACCGGCTTTGCTGAGACGTCGCCAGAGCAGGTGCGTAAGAACATCAGCGTCGATGGCGAAACGATGACCTCCCACGCCAACGGCAGGGTGATGGCTTGTGGGCGGCTGGAAACACCGTCCTTGGGCGAACTGCGCGAACGCGTCCGAGCTGTGGCACGCGGCAGCGGCTCGATTTCGGTGCAGGAAGTGGTTGCGAACGTTCAGCATTTGCATACCGACGTATCTAACGCCGGTGCGCTGTTTCAAGTGGCATCCCAGTTCAATTTACTCGAGATGGCATCTCCGAGCGTGACCCCCGAGGCGGGTGTGGGCATCTACGAACATGATCCCACCCAGGGCCCGGCGTGCGCAGTCGCCGCCGGTGCAGGGACGATTTACCGCAACTACTTCGCAGCGGTGAATGGGCAGACCGGGCAATCGGCGAAGGAGCAGATCGACTGTCTTGTGGATCTGGGAATAGGGCTGGGGAATACGGATAACCGTCTGTGGCAGATGCAAAACGGCTACGCCCTGGCGGCGCACGGCGGCTTGAGCGAGATTTCAAAGCGGCTTCGAGCTTCAAGCGAAAACGAGCTGGATGAGCTGCGCAAGCTGCTGAGGATCGGTATCCAGTGGAATACCGAGGTGACACTCAAGAATGCGGCGCACAGGGTCTCCCAGATCTACTGCTCTGCCCTGCCTGTGGCTTATTCCAGCCACCCTGCTGCTCTATGGGAAGACTTTGCCCGCCTGGTGTTGGAGGCTGCTTACGAAGCAACTCTGTGCACCGCCATCTTGAACTGGCAGAGCACTGGAAGCAGGCGTGTGTACCTTACCCTCCTGGGTGGAGGCGCGTTTGGCAACGAAACCGGTTGGATTATTGACAGCGTCAGACGCGCGCTGAAGCTCTACGCGGATTGGGGGATCGAGGCGGTGTTTGTTAGTTATGGCGGATCGAAGGAGTACGTGCGGCAACTTACCGAGGAATTCTTATGAGCGGTACATATAACACGGTGACCGATTGAAGATCTACATTGCGCTGCTAAGAGGCATCAACGTTGGCAGTACGCGCTCTCTGCCCATGAAGGAGCTGCTCGCCATTCTCGAAGACCTGGGCTCGCGAAACGTCAAAACCTACATCCAAAGCGGCAACGTGGTGTTTCAGAGCGAGGAGAATGAAGCCGCGCAGCTCTCGAACAGGATAAGCAGCGAGATCAAGAAACGCCGCGGCTTCGAGCCCTACGTTCTGCTGCTGGGGGTAGATGAATTCGAATCGGCGGTCGCAAGGAATCCCTTCCCCGAGGCAGAATCCGACCCCCAATCTTTGCACGTGGGGTTTCTCGCTGCCGCGCCGGATAACCCCGACTTGAACGCGCTGGAAAGCCTTAAAGTGGAGAGCGAGCGATTCCGTCTCACAGGTACTGTGTTTTATCTGCACGCACCCGAGGGAATAGGCAGGTCTAAGCTGGCTGCAAGCGCCGAGAAATTGCTCGGCGTCGCGTTGACCGATCGCAATTGGAGAACCGTACGCAAAATCGAGGCCATGCTCAATGAGATTAGCAATTTCGAGGAAGATTAATGGCGACGTGCGCCATTCTGGTTATCGCCACGATCCTGTGAAAATCCGCCTCGCAGATGTAACCGACGAAGAGTTTCTATGGCGAATTCTGGGTGAGGCCGTTCACTGGCGTGGTGAACCATACGACGCTGGAGGGCTGGCGAGCGCACCCCAGTTGGCGAAGTACCTCTCCGGATGGGGTCGAGCAGGCGACGCAGGGGTCGTTGTTGAGGTGGAAAACCGGCCCGTGGGGGCTGCCTGGTACCGGCTTTTCCAAGCGGACGACCCGGGTTACGGTTTTGTCAGCGAGCGCACGCCGGAGCTCTCTATTGGTGTACAACGAGAATGGCGTAAGCGTGGAATTGGGCGGCGCCTCTTGACCTCGCTAGAGCTTGTGGCGCGCGAGCAGGGCTACGCAGCGTTGAGCCTGAGCGTAGAGGAGGCGAATCCGGCGCGCCGGCTCTATGAGCGGCTTGGTTATGTGCGCGTGGGGCAGGTAGGTGGGGCGTGGACGATGGTCAAAGATCTGGTTGCGTCGTAAAATGATTGCATGAATATTGTTTCGGATAAAGGCAATCCATCATGAATCCTTCCTTTCGCCCTTACCAGACCGAGGATGATTTCTGGCGCATGCGCGAGTTCTTGCGCCAGGTGTTTTTTCTGAACGACCGGCTCGAGGTGAGCTGGCATGTCGCCCGGCTCGATTATGCCCGCTGGCATACCTGCCTGAACTGCGCCAACGTGCGCCTGGAGGATGTGGCTTATCTCTGGGAAGGCGATGGCCAGCTCGTCGCGTTTGCCATGCCCGATGGCGGGCGCGGCGAAGTGCATTTCTGTGTGCACCCTGGTTTGCGTACGCTCGAGCTGGAAGAAGAGATGCTCGCTGTCGCCGAAGAACACCTGGCGGCCGTCAAGCCGGACGGCTCGCGCAGGCTGTTCGTCTGGGCGCCGGGGCAAGATACATTACGCCAGGAGCTGCTCGGCAGGCGCGGCTACCGCAAAGATAATTGGCCTGAACACCAGTGGCGCCGCGATCTGGATGCACCGATTGCTGGTGTGCCAGTCCCTGCGGGGTACACGCTTCGCTCCCTGGGGGATGGGCTGGAGCTGCTGGAGCGCTGCTATGCTTCGGGGTTGGGATTCCACGATGGAGATATCAAAATCGCGGTCGAGAACCGGGATGATCCCACCTGGTATCGCAATATCCAGACCGCGCCGCTCTACCGCCGGGATCTCGACCTGGTGGCGATTGCGCCGGATGGAGCGATCGCCGCATTCTGCACCATCTGGTTCGACGATGTGACCCGCAGCGCCTATTTCGAGCCGGTTGCCACCATACCATCGCACCAAAAACGGGGGTTGGGGAAAGCGCTGCTGACCGAGGGTTTACGACGCCTGCAGCGGATGGGCGCTACCAGAGCCTTCGTGGGCGGCTACAGCGAGGCTGCCAATGCGCTGTACCGCTCGGTGATGGGCGGCGAACACGAGCTGGATGAGCCGTGGGTGAAAGAGTGGACACCTTGAAAGGGGCAGATTCCGTGCGCAGCGTGATCAACTTTCAAAATAAGCTTGGGCTGATCTCCGAGCAGTGGGCTCCAAAGATCATCGCCCAGATGAACGACTATCACCTCAAGTTGGTGAAAATCCAGGGCAATTTCGTGTGGCACAGCCACCCCGAAACAGACGAGGTCTTCATTGTCCTGGAGGGCAGCATGGATATCGATTTTCGGGATGGCAAGGTCACACTTGCCAGCGGGGAAATGTGCGTCGTGCCGAAGGGTGTGGAACACAAACCTTATGCTGCCGGGGAATGCAGCGTTCTTTTGATCGAGCCTGCCGGCACGGTCAATACCGGCGATACGGGAGGTGAGAAGACTGCGCCGGCAGACGCGTGGATATAAGGTCTTGAAAAACAAACGGGTCCAGCGATCCCGTTGAGCATGGTCAGGCAGTAGTTAGACTTTTCATCATTGGCTGTAAAGAAGGCAATATGGAGGTGGCAGTATGACTGAGCCTATCCTTTTCCGCATCCTGCTGTTTGCCCTGCTGGCGGCATTTGTTGCTCACCGCGCTTACTACACCAGGAAATTCCCGGCGGCGGAAAAAGACACGCTCAACCGTCTCGACCAAACCACTACGTCCAGGATCGCAGCGCTTATCTCCCTTGCTGCGCTCATCTCAAGCATCGTTTACATGATTTTTCCCAACCTGATCTCGTGGGCGTCCCTTCCGCTTCCCGCGATTCTGCGCTGGTTGGGAGTTGGCATGGTTCTCGCCGGCTTTGCGCTTCTCGAGTGGTCGCACCGCGCGCTGGCAGCCAACTGGAGCGACCAGCCGCGCATCACGCAAACCCAGCAGCTGGTGCAGACCGGTCCTTACCGGTGGATCAGGCACCCGATCTATACGTCTTTCTTGCTGATCCTGGGGGCGACGCTTATCATTTCGGCGAACTGGCTGGTGGGCTTGTGCTGGATTGTGTCGGTCAGCCTCGATGCTGCAGTACGAATTCGCTTCGAAGAGCAGGCCCTGCGCGATAAGTTTGGCCAGGAATACGAGGCGTACCTCTCTAAAACCGGGAGTCTACTCCCCAAGATCTGAACCTTCAATGGGCCAATGAAAATTCTTGAAACCAATCGACTGATCCTCAGACACCTCGAGCCGGGCGACCTCGACAGCCTGTTTGTGCTCTACAGCGATCCGGAAGTGCGGCGATATTTCCCCGAAGGCACACTGACGTACGAAGAGACAAAAGAAGAGCTGGAGTGGTTTCTGAACGGGCACCCCGAG
>JBGSTO010000397.1:0-10165 GCA_041736465.1 Anaerolineales bacterium
CTCGATTTCCGCCTGCGAAATCCCCTTCGCCAGCGCTTCGCGAGCATGCACGTACGAACAGTAGCGGCACCCGTTCACTCCCGTCACCACCAGCATCAAGCGTTCACGGAAGGCAGGCGAGATGATCTTTCCCTGCATCAACGCGCGCACTTCCTTCCGCCGGGAGACAATATTCCGCAGGTCGGCTAGCAGCTCACCCAGGCTGTGATAGATTCTGCGTTCGAATGGTTTCATTCTCACCCAATAACGCTCTGATAGTCACTCTGTCTACGGTGCTACGCGAACGGCCTTCCGCCAGAAGCGCTCATTCGAGTATTCACGATCTTATTCGTGGATGGCCCTCCCTCCACCCGCCTACCATCTCAAACCAGAATATTAGCAGTTGTCCGCAGCATCCCGCAATCGCTCTACCCGTTTGCCATTTATGGTTTCTCATCTCCCCGCAGCACGGCATATATAGCAATATCGCGCCATTCCCCATCCCGGAATATAGCCCGCCTCAAGACGCCTTCTCGCTGAAATCCGATGCCCTCCATCACGCGTTGGGCAGGAAAGTTATCGATATCCGTGAAGGCCACAATTCGCTCGACCGGGTATCCTGCGAACAGGTAATCGATCAAGAGCCTGACCGCTTCTTTGGCATAGCCTTTCCCCTGGGCGCTCGCCAGCGGTTTTCCAAACCCTATCTCCGGGCTTGGTGCGTCGGCATCCGGATAGGAAATCAGGGTGTAGCGCACGAAACCAGCCACCTGCCGGTCAGACAGGGTTTCGACAAGCAGTATCCCTGATTCACGGCTCAGCAGTCCGGTTTGCTGGTAGGCCCGCTGCAGCAGTGGAAGGTGATCCAGTTGGAAGCGCTGATAAGAACCCCACAGCCCTTCCCGAGACTGGCCCCATGTTTCGATGATTGGCCAATCTTTATCCTGGATTGCACGCAGCAAGAGGCGCGACCCTTTTATCATTGCTCACCTCGCCCTCCCGGTAATCCTGACCGGACTGCCGAAATCCCATCCTGAAAACTGCTGCTGCCAGGTTTTGGCAGCAGCTCGTCGAAGCTGTCATTCCAGGTGAAACTTGCTTCCATTCACCTGGAAAATTCTAGCATAGTTTCACAGACCGGGAAAGATTCCCAAAAACTTCCCAGGCAAGTGGTGAGTTTGCCCTCATGCCTCAGGGAAAGAAATCGCGTATTCTATACCCATACAGGCTGCGTGACTGGCCTCAAGTGAATTTCAATGTTAGAAATGAAAGGATGGTCGATAATGGTAACTTCAACTGCAGCTCCAAGTGAAATAAGCCTGCCCTCCCGAAGCAACTGGATCGCCCGCCACCCGGTGCTGGCATTTTTCTTCCTGGCGATCGTCTTAGGCTGGCTGGCAGCAGTGCCGGCGCTGGTTTTCCACCTGCCCTTCAAGCCCTTTCAAACGATCGGCGCCTACAGCCCCTTTCTGGCAGCCATTATCGTTGCTGCGGCGCAGGGCAAGGATAGGCTGTTCGAGTTGGCGCGCCGCGCAACCACCTGGCGCGTTGGGTTGGCCTGGTATTTGCTGGCTGTATTTGGCTACGCGCTACTTTATCTGCCGGTTACATTTTTCTCTGGCGCCCCGCTCGCATCCGCTCTGGCAGAGAAATGGCCGTTGATATTTACCTTGTACCTGCCTGCCTTGTTCACAACCTACCTGGTCAACCCGATCGGCGAAGAGCTGGGCTGGACGGGGTTCGTCTTGCCTTACCTGCAGAAGAAGTTCAGCCCGTGGCTGGCGGCTCTCCTGCTGGGCCTGGGTTGGGCGATCTGGCACCTGCCGGCCTATTTTGTGCCCAGCGAGATGGGCGCTTTCAACCCGATCAGCTTTATGTTCGTGGCGCTCCAGTTGACCCTGACACGCCTCGTCTGGGTGTGGATCGCCAACCGTACGCAGGGAAGCGTGCTGATTGCGGTCCTGCTGCACGCATCCAGCAACGCCATCAACCTGGCGCTCATCCCTGCACTGCTGCCGCCGCCCTCGCCAGAAGCGATGGCGATCTCCGGGCTGCTGCTCCTGGGTATCCTGCTTGGGATTGGTGTTGTGCTCATCCTGTTCACACGCGGTAAGCTGGCATACAGAACGGAGCAATGAAGTCACAGCTGATTGTGAGATTTCATTTTATCCTGTGCTGCAACAGAGCCGCTCAGCCGCCGCACATCACCTACCGGTGTGCGGTGGTTGAGCGGCTGTATTGGATCGACAAATGCAGGGTCTACAGCGCACCCAGAAATCCCACTATCGCCTGCGTCACCAGTGCCGGCGCTTCCATGTTCGCCATATGCCCCACCCCAGGCACCACCATCTTACGCGCCTGCGGCACCCGCTGGCAGACCACGTCGGTTATTTTCCGGAAATCGGGTGTATCCTGCTCGCCCACCATCGCCAGCAGCGGCATGCTCAGCTCATTCAGCCGCTGGGCCGCCGGCGGATCCAGCCAGCGCTCGGGATTGTGGTTGGCGAAGTGCCAGCCCGAGTACTCCTCCACAATCTGTGCGATGCGCGCCGCCACTGCCGGCTGGCGCTGCGCCGGCGCAAAGATGGGGTGCTCCAGCCAGGATTGTTTGGCGGCGAGGATGCCGCCCTCCTCGCCGCGCTGCCAGACCAGATTATCGCGCGCAGAGCCTTCTGCCGACCATTGAAAGCCGCCCAGCACCGTATCGATCAGCACCAGCGCCTGCACCCGGGCAGGGTGGGTGAGCGCAAAATCGAGCGTCACCGCGCCGCCCTTGGAAAGCCCGACCAGGTGCGCCTGTGGGATTTCCAGCCGGTCGAGCAGGGCGTTCAAGTCATCGACGTGGGAATAAGGTTCGTCCGTGGGTAAGTTCGACCTGCCGAAGCCACGCAGATCATAACGGAGCACTTTGAAGTGCTGCGCCAGCGGCAGGAATTGGTCGTCCCACATGCGCGTGTCCAGCGTGAAGCCGTGCAGCAGCACAACGGCTTGACCTGTGCCGGCGATCTCATAATAAAAGCGAGTACCATTCACAGCGATAAGGTCGTGGATTGTTTTCATTCCGCCATTTTACTACTCTATGAGAGGGCCAGCATTCGATTTCCGGGCGCGTAACGAGTTACAGGTCGGACGCTGCGCAAAGGCATAATCCCGGATTAGAATCCCAATATTATGACTCAATTCTCTTCGCGGAGCACGAGGTCATCCAATAACAGCCCCAGGGCTTTTGCGATGGCAGACAGCACCCTGGTCGAGCCTTGCCGTGTGCCGGTTTCGAGCTGGGACAGGTAAGGGACGCTGATTCCCGCCGCCTCTGCTACCTGATGCTGCGCCAGCTCGCGGTGCTCCCGCCAGACCTTGATCGGATTGCCGCCATCCAGAATGGCATAAACGACATCACTGGGAACGAGCTCTTCTTCGCCACGCTCCAGCGCTGCAATGGCGGTATCGTAATCACGAATATTCTGTAATGCCTCAGCCTGTTCGACCAATTCCAGGTAGGTTTCATAAGGCAGAACTGCCCATTCAGGTTTGCCGTCTCGCTCAATAATTTGAATGCTCATCGATACACCTCTCCGCGTGGGGCAATTTTCAAAACCATAATCAGCAACCGATCT
This sequence comes from Anaerolineales bacterium, assembly GCA_041736465.1. Lineage (GTDB taxonomy): Bacteria > Chloroflexota > Anaerolineae > Anaerolineales > UBA4823 > JAJUJL01. The sequence goes on from JBGSTO010000397.1 coordinate 3,597, forward strand.
TTCTTTATCTCGTATATTACTCGCCAGTCACCAACCCTCAACCGGTATCCGGGACGATTCTGAAGTTTGGTTACATTGGCATTCTGTGCGAAAGGATCAGCGGCAAGCTGCGTCAATTTCTCGCGAATCAGCTCTGTGATATTGCGAGGTATTCTCTGGAGCGACCTCACAGCCTGCTTGGTGAAAACTATTTCGTACACATCTTTATATTAGCATATTGCTAATAATATTTCAATGTATTATTATCATTCCGCATGCGCTTTTCTATTCCCATAAATAGCTTAACGTAGAATTGTATATCTAAAATGCCAGCCAACACAAGCCAGAACAGCATGCGGCAGTGCAATCATGATTCAGATAAAGCAACGGATGGCTTATCCGTCGTACACTGGTTGTGCGAAACGATTATATTTATTTAGAGACGGGCCGTGCTGGCTGCAGGATGGACTGAGCAGCACCTGCCCAGCCGAAAGAAGGAGAACGAATATGGCAAAAGTGTTTTTAGGCTCGACAATGTCCCTGGATGGGTTCATCAACGACCGGAGCGGCAGCGTGGCCGCGCTGTCTCCTTATAAGCATGTCACCATCATTGCAGCCACAAGCATCACACGGCAGTGCCTCGCAGCAGGGCTTGCCGATGAGCTGCACATCGACATCATGCCGGTGCTGCTGTTTGCACATTGCTTCGCGGGGCAACAAGGTATTCGAGTATTCGTGTTTTTCATTCGTGGATGGCCTTCTAGCCTACCTTATCTCCACCCTCCTCAGCGTATACCTCCCCAGCGCCTCCCGATTCATCGTCACCCCCAACCCAGGTCCCTCCGGCACACTGATCGTACTGTCCGGATTGAGCGTAAAGACCTCGTTGGTGATATCCTCGTCATAATACCTCTCGGAGGCTGAGATATCGCCCGGCAGCGTGAAGCCCGGCAGCGAGGCCAGCGCCAAGTTGGAGGCGCGCCCCACGCCCGTCTCCAGCATGCCGCCGCACCACACCGGCACATTCTGCGCCTGGCACAGGTAATGCACCGCCAGCCCCTCGCTCAAGCCGCCCATACGCCCGGCCTTGATGTTGATGATGCGGCAGGCGCCCATCTCCAGCGCCTGGCGGGCATGGCGCACCGAGAGGATGCTCTCATCCAGGCAGATGGGTGTCCGGAAACGCTGCTGCACCAGGCGGTGATCCCACAGATCGTCCTCGTTGAGCGGCTGCTCGATCAGCAGCAGCTCCAATTCGTCCAGCGGCTGCAGCGCGCCTGCCGTTTCGATGGTGTACGCTGAATTGGCGTCCACCTGCAAGCGCAGTTTGGGGAAAGCCTTGCGCAAAGCGATCGTTTCTGCCACATCGCGGCCCGGCTTGATCTTGATCTTGATGCGCGTGTAGCCCTGAGCCAGATAGCCTTCCACCGCCTTCAGCAGCGTAGCCACATCTTTCTGGATGCCAACCGATACGCCCACCTCTACCCGGTCGCGCACGCCGCCGACCATATAGCGCAGCGAGCGCCCCTGCGCCTTACCGAGCAGATCCCACAGCGCCATTTCCAGCCCGGCTTTTGCCATCGGGTGGCCGCGCACCGCGTTTAGCCGCCTGTGTAATTCGCCGGCGTCGGATAACTCCTGCTGCAGCACCACCGGGAGCATGAACTCCTGCAGGATGTGCCAGGCCGTGCCGGTGGTTTCATAGGCGTAACCCGGGTCGCGGTCGGCGACGCACTCGCCCCATCCCACCAGCCCGCCGGCGAAGGCTTCTAACAGGATGCACTCCCGTGCCTCGGAGCGCCCAAAGGACGTCTCGAACGGCGAAACCAGCGGCATGCTCACGTGATACAGGACGATGCGTTCGATCTTCATAGGGTGCTCTCTCCGTATGCCAGCACATAAAAGCTGCGCGGGTTGGTTCCCGGCAGATAGACAAAGTCGGTCGCCAGGTAGCCCTGCTGAAACAGCCTGCTGAACAGGCTGCGGGTGTGCTGGCGCCAGGCTGCCGCCAGGTCTGCCGAGGCGGCTTTCAAGGCGTGAAAATCAGAGGGGATTTCCACCAGCAAGAGCGGGCGCCCGGCAGGAGCAATATCCGCCAAGGAATCTTCGCCTGCAGGTGGGATGGGCCAGCCATCTGCACCCTGCCGGGTGGGGTTGAGCAGCTCTGCCCCGCCGGCGTAATAATGTGCCAGATCAAGCTGCGGGCGCGCTCTGCGGCTCAAGCGGCGGTTCACCCTGGAGGAGTTCACCCACCAGTCCACCTGGAAGCGATCCGATGGCAGCCCGAGGTTGAGACCATCGCGCAGGCTGCCGTACTCGTCTTCCAGGTAGGTATTGCACACTGTTCCCAGGCGGGCAATGTTCAAATAGGCATTGCGGCTCAACAGCGGATCATAGGTCCAGGTGATGCGATCCAATCCCTGGTGGCGCGCCATCTGCCACTGCGCCCGCTTGAGCGAGAATCCGATCTGCTGTCCGCGGTACTGTGGGTGCACGCCCATCATGTGGGAGTGGTGCTTGGGCTGAGGGCCGTCGGGCGTCGGCGCCAGTCCGGGGAAGCCAAACACAAAGCCCACCAGCTCTTCTGGGCCACCTTCTTCAAGCGCCGCGTAGGCGCCAATCACCAGCCCGCCATTGTGAACGACAGCTACCAGCATGTGCACCGGCACGATTTCGATCTCGCTGCCCGTCCAAACCTGGGCCTGCAGCCGCTCGACTGCCGCCAGATCGTCTGGGTGCTCCAAAATACGGATCGTAACCTTCACCATCATCTCCTCACAGCATTCTCAAGGCCGGCTGCGGCGCTGGAACAGCGAACGCACCAGCTCGCGCTGCCAGTTCACGCCCTTGAGATAATCTACCTGCTGCGACATGCGCCTGGGCAGCAGGTTGAAATAGCGCGGCAGCGTGTCCAGCGAACAGGTGCGGTTGGCTGCCAGGTAATCCAACCAGTAGATCGAAACCGGTACGGACGGAAAAAGCGCTTCCAGCAGCACGGTCAGGGCGCGCAGGTAAGGCGGCGCTACGGGCACCAGGCGGCGGCGAACCCCGATGGCTTGCAAAACGATTTCCAATACCTGGCGCAAATTGAGGTATTCTGGCCCGCCCAACTCGAACATCTTGTTGCGGGTCGCCTGGTCGTCCAGAGCCCAGGTGAGACAGGTTGCCAGGTCTTGCACCCAGATCGGCTGTACCAGCGTGCGCCCCTCCCCCGGCACCAGGAAGATGAAAGGCAGTGCGGCAAGCAGCCGCGCCAGCCCGGTGGTAAACCCGTCCTGGGGACCGTAAACCACTGCAGAGCGCATGATCGTGTAATCGATGCCGCTTCGCCGGACGAATTCTTCAGCAATCCCTTTGGCCTTCAATACCGGGTAGGCCGAAGCCCGGTCTGCGCCCAGGTGGCTTAACATGAAAAAACGGTCGATCCTGGCATCAACAGCCGCCTGGAGCACAGCCCGCGTCCCCTGGATATCCACTTTCACCAGGTCGGCATAGGCGCCGCGCCATTCCACCCCCGCCAGGTGATAGATGGTATCCACCCCTACCATGGCAGCCCGCAAGCCGCGCTCGTCGCCAAAGCCGCTGACCGCCACCTCCACTGGGACCCCGCGCGGCAGGTTGGGGGATTTTGGCGATGGGCGAATCAAAAGGCGCACCGGCTTCCCCATTTGCACCAGGCTCTTGACCAGCTCTCTACCGATAAAACCAGTGGCTCCTGTCACCAGGATCATAGGATCAACCCAGCTCTATCCCCACCTGGCGGTAAGCCTGCAGCAGCTCGGGCGGCGCCAGGCGCCGCAGCATTTCTGCACGCAGAAGCAGCCTGCCAATCCAGGTTGTGCTGGCATCCGAGGCGCTCAGCAGCTCCTGCGCCTCGCCAATGGTCACCCAACGCAGCATGTCGTGCTCGGGGCTGATCCGGATACGGTCTGCAGGACCAACCAGGCGGCACAGACATACCACGCCGATTAATTCGTTTTCCGCCGTGGGTGCGCCGCGATGAAAATGCGTCGTGCCCAGGATCAGCTCCACCTCAACCTGCGCGCCCAGTTCCTCGCCCACTTCGCGATGCAGCGCCTGCTCGAAACCCTCACCCTGGTCCACCCTGCCGGTGACGCATTCCCACACGCCGCTGCTGAAATCCTTGGCAGGCGAACGGCGCAGCAGCAGGTAGCGCTCATCTTCTGTGCGGTAGATCAAGGCAGCGATGCCGCCGATGAAACGTCCGATAGTTGGCATGGAATTCTCGTCTATTGGGCGTCTACTTCTTGCGGCACACCACCATCACAGCAATGTCATCTATGGTTGCCTGGCTGCCGGTAAACCCGTTGATCTCTTCGAAAACCGAGTTCTGCAGCTCTTCCGCCGAGCAGCTGCGCCGGGGCAGCAGCACATCGAACAGCCGGTCTTCGCCGTATATATCGCCATCCAGGTTCTCCGCCTCGGTGATGCCATCTGTGTAAAGCAGCAGCACGTCGCCGGGAGAGAATTTGACCACCTTCTGCTGCCAGGTGGTTTTCTCTACCATGCCCAGGGCCATACCCGTCACCCGCAGCTGGTCTACCGGCTTGCCTTTGGTTGAGCTGACCATCAAAGGAGGCGGGTGACCGGCATTCACGTAGCGCAGCCTGCCGGTATGCGGCTCCAGCACCCCAAAGAAAGCTGTCACAAACATGCTCCCGCGGGTGTCTGAAAGGATGCGATCGTTGACGATGCCCATCGCAAAGGCCGGCAAGGTGGGATACTGCAGCGCGTAGGTGCGTATCAAGGTGCTACTGAGCGCCATGAACATGGCGGCGCCCATGCCTTTGTCGGTCACGTCGGCAATCACAATTCCCAGGTTGCCGTTGGGTAAGGGGATGAAATCGTAGAAATCCCCGGATGTCTCCCGCGCCGGCTGCAGCCGCGCCGAGAAATCCCACCCCGCCAGCTTTGGAGATTCTTTCGGCAGGATGCTGGTCTGTATGCGCGCGGCCTCGGTCAGCTCGTAAGCCAGGTTGGCGGGCCACATCGCCCGCGCCCGCCCTTGCGCCGCACTGACGGACTGCGCCAGCATGCCTGCCAGCATCTCGATGGTGTACACAGCAGCCGGATCACCCTGCTCGGGCAGGCTGCTGACCAACCCCAGCCCCCCCAACGGCTTGGAGCTTTCGTTCATGCGAATCGAAGCCAGCATCAGGGTGCAGCCATCCGGCTGGCGTCCCGTCCATGGATAGGCGTCGCCGGGGCGGTACACCTGTGTCTCCGGGTTGTTGCGCAGCCACTTCCAGGCTGGCTCCGAGATGGCGCACGCGGTTGCCTCGATCGGCTGGACTTCCAGGTCTTGCGCCGGGTAGATGCGCACGCGCATCTGGCATCCGGGAAACAGCGCGGGAAGATGCTCGCGCAGCAGCGTGGTCAATTCACTGGCATCTTGCCAGGGATTGCGCAGCTCATACTCCAGATTTTTGAGGTGCTCTGCCCGGTTCAGACGCTGGGCGGCGTGGTCTGCGCCCATACGCTCGCCGGCTTGCGCCTCACGGATGGCTGCGACCAGGGCGTCGGCGGTAATATCCTTGGTCAGATACCCTGCCGCGCCGGCTTCCAGCGCCTGCTGCACCAGGGAATGGTCGCGGAAATTGCCCAGCACCAGCACCTTCGTCTCGGGCCAACGCTGGACGATCAGGCGGGTAGCCGTAACCCCGTCCATGCGCGGCATTTTCAAGTCCATCAAGACCACGTCCGGCTGAACCAAACCGCACAGTTGAATGGCATCCTCTCCGTCGGAGGCTTCTCCGACCAGATGAAGCTCCTGCCCGGATCTTAAGAAAGCCCCCAAACCAGTGCGAATCACAGGCAAATCATCAACGATCACTACGCGCACCGGATTGGTACTCATGCACTCTCCCTGAAAGCGCCTGAACTGCGCCTCCCCGTCATTATTACACAAATCTATGCTTTTTGACAAATAATTGCAGGCTTAAAAACTACTGCCCCGGTGAGTTACCGGAGCAGTGCAGGCTGGGGGCAAAGGATTCGAACCTCTACATACGGATCCAGAGTCCGCTGTCCTACCGTTAGACGAGCCCCCACCATCAAGCGTCCAGTATTCTACCACGGATAGAAAACCGAGTCAAATCAAGATGCAAACCGCAAACTGCTGAGGTCATGATTTGTTATAATAGGCGCTAATTCAGTTTACGAGGAACAAACACACCATGCATGATGCCTCCAGTCCCACCGGTCGCCCAGAGCCTCAGGGCGAGCGGCCTTCCGATCCATATCCGGCTACGGATTTTATTCGTGAAATTATCAAAGAAGATAACCGCACGGGCAAGTTTGGCGGGCGCGTGCACACGCGCTTTCCTCCCGAACCGAACGGCTACCTGCACATCGGGCATGCCAAATCGATTGCCCTCAACTTCGGCATCGCCCAGGAGTTCGGCGGCAAGTTTAATCTGCGCTTCGACGATACCAACCCATCCAAGGAAGAAGTCGAATACGTAGAGTCGATCATCGCCGACGTGCGCTGGTTGGGCGCCGACTGGGAAGACCGCCTGCTCATTGCCTCGGAGTACTTCGACCAGTTGGTTGCCTGGGCAGTCAAGCTG
>JBGSTO010000409.1:0-1968 GCA_041736465.1 Anaerolineales bacterium
CTGCACGACCCCGAAAATCCGACGCGCCCCTTCACCGCCTCAACCCTGCTGGGCTACTCGCCGCGCCGCGGGCTCGATTCCCAGCGCAGCTACAGCCTGCGACTGACGTCCATCTCTCAACCGCTCACCGCCCTACTGCTGAAGGCCGCCGAAACCGGCCCGCTGGCCCCCGGCAGGTACATCGAGCTGGATTACCGCCCCTTCCGCATCGATTCCGTGCAGGCCGAAACAGCCAGCACCCAGGAGCTCTCCGCCCCCTATTTGCTGGCAAAGGTGACGCCCGAGCGCCGCATCTCGCTCGAGCTGCTCTCGCCCACCTATTTCAAGCAGTCCGGCAAGTACAACCCCATCCCGCAGCCCGACCTGGTCTTCGGTTCGCTGCTCGACCGCTGGAACGCCTTCGCCCCCATCGCCTTCCCGCCCGAGCTGCGCCGCTACGCCGCCGAGTGCCTGGCGGTCTCCTTCTTCAAAATCAGCTCGCGCGTCACGCCCTTCAAAGGCAGCGGCGTGCGCATCGGCGCGGTGGGCGCGATTACCTACACCAGCACCAATTACGACCGCTACTGGATGAGCCTGGCGCACACCCTGGCAGAGTTTTCGTATTTCTCAAGTGTGGGAGCGAGCGTGGCTTCGGGCATGGGGCAGTGCCGGGTGAGACAGGCGCGAGACGATTCCAGCCTGGGCAGCACAGGTGACCAGATAGCCCCAAATGGCTGAGCCGAGTGAATGATGATCGGAGCTGAGTATGAGTGAATTTTGGAAACGCTTCTTCGACCCCGAGCATTCCCTGGGGCGCTACATTATCGGCACTGCCGCCCTGACGGTTGCCATCCAGATCGCTTACGATTTAGCCAAAGAACCCTTCGGGCTGGCAGGCGCGGCCGCCCTGGCTGGGATTCTCTTCCTGATCGTTATACTCATCCTGTATATCGATTACAAACGCGTCCAGGAGCAGAGAAAGAACCAGCCGGAGGAGAAATCCAACGTTCCCGCGCACAGCGGATTGCTGATATTGGTCAGCCCCCAAAACCTGAACCTGGCGATCTTTTACATCGAACATCACCTGTCCCAACTGCGCCACTGCTGGTTGATATCCACCACCGACTCACTCTCCACAGCCGACCAATTGGAGCAATTGGGTCACGAAATGTGGCCGCAGGTAGATATCTACAGCGGGCAGCAGTACAAAGTGGATCCAGAGTCGCTGGAAAGCAGCTACAACATGGTCGAGCGCATCTTCTCCAAGGAAGCCCCCGATCATGGCCTGTCTGAGGTGGAACTGATCGCCGATCTCACCGGCGGCACCAAACCCATGACCGCCGGCATGACCCTGGCATGCACCGCGCCGGGCCGGCGCATGCAGTATGTCAAAAGCCAACGCACAGCGGATGGCAAAGTGGTGCGGGACGGCCAGCGCACCCTGATCCTGATCACCACACAGAAGGTTGCGCCGGCGAGGCAGCCGTAGCGCCGGAGTAGAAATCCATTGAATGCTCGCGAGGGCATTGAGACTTCACACTCCAGAATCTCAGCCCCTTGAACGGGGCGCTCTGCGGATGGCAGGTAGAAATCCCTTGAATGCTCGCAAGGGCATTGGAATCACTGAGGCGCTGAGAAAGCCTGAGACACTGAAAAATCGCCTTCGCAACGAGCTATCTTCGCCTATGGCGCGGGTCTGCACGGCAGCGCTTTTTTTCAGTGTTTCAACATGCCTCAGTGATTCTCCCCCTGACCGCGCCCGGAATCTTAATCCACCCCCCAGAGCTTGCAGTGCACGCATACCAACCCCCAGGGCTGGCAGTCAAGAGATTGCCGGCAAGCCAAAAAACAGGTAAAATGGCTGTAGAAATCCATGGAATGCTCGTAAGGGCATTGAGACCTTGTGCGCGAGCATAGATCTCCAGGAGCCTGATGAATAGGGTAGAAATCCATTGAATGCTCGTAAGGGCATTGAGACCTGCGCAGGAC
>JBGSTO010000417.1:0-4474 GCA_041736465.1 Anaerolineales bacterium
TGATCGCAAATGAACAGTACAATCCCGGCAGGTTGAATGTCTTGCTGGGCGCCATGAGCGTGATCGTACGGCGGCCGATTTCGGGATCCAGCGAGGCGATCGGGATGTGGTCATGCCCGGAGAAAGTCAGATCGCAGTGAATTTCATCCGAGCAGATTGCTATCCCCCGCCGCAGGCAGATTTCGGCATAGCGCTCCAACTCATCGCGCCGGAAGACGCGCCCCAGCGGGTTGTGCGGGTTGCACAGGATAAACAGGCGCGTCTGCGGGTTGATATCCGCCTCGAATGCCTGCCAGTCGGTCTCGTACTGCCCATCCGTGCGGCGCACCAGGGCGTTGTATTGTGCGATAGCGCCGGTATTTTCAGCGGCATGGAAGATTGGATGGTAAACCGGCGTTTGCGCCAGCGCAGCGCCACCCGCCAGCGCAGCACTATCCGCCCGCGCAGCACTATCCGCCAGCGCCAGGGTATGGATTGCCAGGTTGAAACCGGTGATCACCCCCGGCAGAAATACCAGCGCCTGCGGGGATACCGCCCAGGCGTAGCGTTCTGCCAGGCGGTTGGCGATTACTGCGCGCAGCTCTGCCGGGTCCCCTGCATAACCGAACACGCCGTGCGCCACGCGCTCCTGCAGGGCCTGTACCACCGCCGGCGGCACACGAAAATCCATATCTGCAACCCACAGGGGCAGCACGTCCGCATCGTAGCGGCGCCACTTGTGACTGTCGCTGCCCAGACGATCCACAGGCTGGTCAAACCATGCTTGCGTCACTCGCTCAGCGCTCATAATCCGTCTCCGCCTGCCACCAATCCAGGTAGCTTTGTGCGCCGGCAATGACCGGCAGGGCGATGATTTCAGGCACCTCGTAAGGGTGCAGCAGGCGCACCGCGCTTTGCAGCGCATCGAACAGCTCCAGGCGGCTTTTGACAATGAGCAGGCTCTCTTCGTCTGCCTGCACAGCCCCTTTCCAGGCATAGATCGAACGAATGCCGGGCAGCACGTTCACGCAGGCTGCCAGCTTTTGCCCAACCAGAGCTTCGGCGATCTGTGCGCCAACTTCAGACGATGGCGTGGTGATCAAAACCAGGATGAACGACGTTTCCATAACGCTCCTTGGGAATTGGTATGGGATAATTAATTGTACTCACAAACCCTGTTCTTCTGTAAGACATGGCAGGTATAACCATTATCAAGTAGAATCCTGATCGACAAATTCGAGGTTGCGGAGGGGTTGGCTGCGAGCTTCACTGGCAGCAAACCCCTCCAACCCCATTATCGAGGGAACTTTATGCCGGCATGGAATATTTTGATCAGCGATGGCCTGGAACAAAAAGGCCAGGAAATCTTACGCGCAGCGGCGCAGGTGGATGACCTCCCGGATATTTCCGCCAGCCAGCTGTTGACTGTCATTGCTGGGTACGACGCCCTGGTTGTTCGCTCGCGCACCAAGGTCACCTCTGCGCTGCTGCAGGCTGCCTCTCGCCTGCGGGTGGTCGGGCGGGCGGGGGTAGGCGTGGACAACATCGACCTGCAGGCTGCTGAGGAGCGGGGTGTGGTGGTGGTCAATGCACCCAAAGCCACCACGATCTCGGTCGCCGAACAAACCCTGGGCCTAATGTTTGCCCTGGCGCGGCGCATCCCCTGGGCCGACGCGGCGGTCAAACGCGGCGAATGGCCCAAAAAGGATCTGATGGGTGTCGAAGTATGCGGCAAAACCCTGGGCGTGATCGGTTTTGGCAATATCGGGCAGGCCGTGGCGCAGCGCGCCCGCTGCCTGGGCATGCAGGTGGTCGTGAACAGTCCACAGCTTACCCCAGAAGAAGTGCGCCAGCAGGGCGCCGAGCTGATTGACCTGCTCGAGCTGTTCGAACGCGCCGATTTCATTACCCTGCACGTGCCGCTCGATCAAACCACCCGCAACCTGATCGATGCCAAAGCCTTTGCGCGCATGAAACCGGGCGTGCGCTTGATCTGCACTGCCCGCGGGGGTGTAATTAATGAAGCGGCGCTGCTGGATGCCTTAAATTCCGGACAGGTAGCGGGCGCAGCTCTGGACGTATTTGTCCAGGAGCCTGCCAGCTCTAACCCGCTTGTAGCCCACCCCAACCTGATCGCCACCCCGCACGTCAGCGGGCAGACCAGCGATGCCCAGGAGCGGGTGGCTGAAGACATCGCCGCCGAGGTGCTCAACGCGCTGCGCGGCGAAGCGCTGCGCTGGCGGGTAACCTGAGAGGAAATGATCGTCCGGTGACTCTAAATAGAAAGGCTAAAAAGTGGAGAAAAAACTCGAACAACTCAAAGGGATTATGGCTGAAGCCGCAGACCTGGTTGCCACCGCTGCTGTGCTGGAGTGGGATGCCCAGGTAAAAATGCCGCCGGGAGGCGCAGAAGGTCGCAGCTTCCAATTGGGCACCATCCAAAAGCTGGCCCACAAAACCTTTACCTCCCCAGAAGTCGGGCGGCTGCTGGATGAGCTGCAGCCGTACGCCGAGGGGCTGGACCCAGACAGCGATGACGCCCGCCTGCTGCGGGTGACGCGGCGCCTGTATGACATGCAGGTGCGGGTACCTTCAAAGATGGTGGAAGAATTCGCCCAACTGATCTCCCTGGGCTATCATGCCTGGGAACAGGCCCGTGCCGAGAATGACTTTCCGCGCTTCCACCCCACCCTGGAAAAGATCATCGACAACCGCCGGCGCTACGCCGAATTGTTCGCACCCTACGATCACGTTTACGACCCGCTGCTGGCTATCTACGAGCCGGGCATGAAAACGTTTGAGGTGCAATCCATCTTCACTGCGCTGCGACCGCAGCAGGTAGCTCTGGTGCAAGCTATCGGCGAGCGACCCCAGGTGGATGACAGTTTCTTGCACCTGGCTTTTGACGATCAGGCGCAGTGGGATTTCGGCGTACAGGTCATCTCCCAATTCGGCTATGACTGGAAGCGCGGCCGGCAGGATAAGTCGGTGCACCCCTTCACCATCAGTTTCGGCATCAACGATGTGCGCATCACCACGCGCGTCTCCCCCAATTTCATCAATACTGCCCTGTTTGGCACGATGCACGAGGCTGGGCATGCTCTGTATGAGATGGGTATCGATCAAACGCTGGGGCGCAGCCCGCTGGCGGCAGCCGCCTCTCTGGGCGTGCACGAATCTCAATCGCGCCTGTGGGAAAACCTGGTGGGTCGCTCTCTGCCCTTCTGGGAGCATTTCTACCCGCGCCTGCAGGCAGCCTTTCCCCAGCAGCTGGGCCGGGTAGCTCTGGAGACATTCTACAAGGGGATCAATAAAGTGGCGCCGTCGCTCCTCCGGGTGGAAGCCGACGAAGCCACCTACAACCTGCACATTATGCTGCGCCTGGAGCTGGAGATTGCCATCATGGAAGGCTCCTTGGCCGTAAAAGATCTGCCGGAAGCCTGGAATGCTCGCGTGCAGGACTACCTAGGATTGACGCCTCCGGATAATGCCCAGGGTGTGCTGCAAGACGTGCACTGGTCGAACGGCTACTTCGGTTATTTCTCCACCTACGCGTTGGGCAACCTGATCTCCGTGCAGCTTTGGGAGCGCATCCACACCGAGATTCCCGACTTGCAAGAACAGATCCGGCAGGGCGAGTTCTCGACGCTGTTGGCATGGCTGCGCACCAACGTGCACCGCCACGGCCTCAAGTTCGAGCCTCAGGAGCTGGTACAGCGGGTTACCGGCTCGAAGATCGACCCGACGCCTTACGTGCGCTATCTGCAGGAGAAATTCGGAGCAATTTACGGGCTGTAAGGCTGATTCCTCACGCCTTTGTTAGGGCGAGCGTCGCAGCATCGGCGCTCGCCCTTGCGTGTTTCTGTTTATGGTAGAATACTTTGCAGGCCTATGGCTCATATCCTGTTCATCGATGATGATCCCCTTACATTGGAAACCCTTTCCCGGGCAGTTGAGCTGCTGGGACACCATCCGCACGTTGCCACCTCAGGACAGGAAGCTTTTCTCCTGGCAAGCCATCAAAAGCTCGACTTGATCTTTGTAGACATGAGCCTGCCGGACACCGAGGGGGATCAAATGATCGCTGCACTGCGCGGCCGGGAAAGCACCCAGCAGGTGCCGATGTTCATCTTATCCGCCAGCCCGGCAATCGACGCCGTCGAACGGGCGGAAAGAGCCGGCGCGCAGGCTTACCTCAACAAGCCTATCCGCCTCCAGACCCTGCTGGAAATCATCAACGAGTACGCACCCGGTTGATCGCACGCCGCTGGCAGGTTGCTAACGGGCCAGACCATCCATGAGTGAGCCACTCACACGCTCTTTATCGCCGCGGCGCCTGGGCTGCATACTGGCGCTCTTCGCCCTGTTGTCGAGCGGCTGCAGCGTGCTATCCCGCCCACAAATCTCCACCCTGCTGCCAGAGGCTTACATCCCGACGGTGATTGCGCTGACCCTGGATGCCAGCCGCCTCGCCTGGACGCCCACGCCGACCGCC
>JBGSTO010000445.1:0-5733 GCA_041736465.1 Anaerolineales bacterium
AGCCGTTCAGCTACCAGGGGAAGCACTACACCGTCCATCCGACGGATTTCATGCTGCCGCCGCCGCCGGTTCAGCAGCCGCGCATCCCAATCTGGGTGGTCGGCGCCTGGCCGAGTGAGAAGTCTATGCAGCGTGCTCTGCGCTACGATGGGCTGCTACCATCAGTGGTAGAAAAGGATAGCTCTGGAGCCCGGCAGGTGAAGCAAGCCAGCCCGCAAGATCTGCGCGCTATCCGGAGCTACGTAGAAGGCAGGCGTGGAACAGCAGCTGGATTCGATATCGTTGTGGAAGGCGAGACGCAGGGAGCTGATCGCCGGGCAGCCGCAGACCAGGCAGCGCCCTGGCAGGATGCCGGCGCTACCTGGTGGATTGAGGCGATGTGGAACGCGATGGATAGTCCCGAAGCTGTCCGCCAGCGGGTGCTGCAGGGCCCGCCAGGAGGATGAGCAGAAGGCCCGGGGTTTCAAACGAATGCCTACCCTAAGCGGCCCTTTCTTGCAGCACCTCAGCAATAGCGGCTTCGACTTCATTGCTGAGCGTTCTGGGTGGATGCTCGCTTAGAATTTTGCGCACCCGCTTGTTCAAACGCTGGTAGGTGTCCGGGCTGCCTTTAGCCGCCCACAGGTCGTAGCGCTGGCGATCCACGATCTGTGGGATGAACAGCGCACTGCGCCAGTTTTCCAGGGTATGCACATCGGCCAGGAAACCGGATCCCGTTGCAACCCGATCGATCGCTTCCAAGGCCAGGGTGCTCTCATCAAGTTTGATCCCATTAATCATCACGCGCACCATATCGATGATCTCGTTGCACATCAGGATCATTTCCATCGAAGAGGTCATGCCAGCCTCGATGTAGCCGACATCGTGCACCAGCGTGGCACGTGACAGGTAGGCGGTGTAGATGGACAGCATGGCTTCTAAGCCTGCCTGGGCGTCAATCAGCTTCGAGTCGGAGGCGCCGCCAGTGCCCCACACCGGCAGGCCGTAGCCGCGTGCCATATCGGTCAGGGCAGCATTGCCGAGACACCATTCCGGCGAGCCATAGCTGACGATCATGGTGCGCATGTCCATAGCAGCGGTGTTGGCGCCGTACAGGAACGGGGCGCCGGGCTGAACCAATTGGGTCATAACCAGTCCAGCCAGTGTTTCGGCGTTGCCCAGTGCCACCGCGCCTGCCGCCGTCACCGGACCGCCGCCTCCCAGGTTGGTGGATGGGATGAAGGCTGCCGGTATGCCCACCTCGGCGCAGAAGAGCAGTTTTTGCACCGGATCACCGGCGAACAGCAGCGGTGAGATCGGTTCGGAATAGTTAATCAAAAAGGGACGCTGGCGCAGTTGTTCGGCCCCGCCGGCTACTGCGCAGGCAATTTTCCAGATGTGCTGCATATCACGCCGGTCACGTGCGGTGAAGACCAGCGGCTTGCGCGTGCCGCGGATCATCTGAATGAAGGCGTGAATGTAGTGGTCGTCCGGGGGCACGTCTACTGGGGTACCCATGGACATGACAAAATGAATGTTTGGCAGTGCATCGCACAGCTGCGCAATGCTGCGTACGTCCGCGGACAGGGGGTAGCGGCGCTCTCCGGTCTCTACATCCATGGTGTAAATGGTATCCGAGCCAGGGCCAAAGTACACATCCCCGAGAGTCATCGGCATGGTCAGCTCACCATCCTGGTTGCAGATGGGCAGTCGTTTCGGAGCGGAGTCCAGCGCTTGCTGTACCAGGTGCGCAGGTATGTGCACCCGGCCGCGCCTTCCCACGTAGGCGCCGTGCGCCAGCAGAAGCTGCCTGGCATGGTCTTCTTTGAGGTCGATGCCGGTGTTTTCCAGGATTTGCAGGCTTGCCTGGTGGACTGCCTGCACCTGTTCACTGGAAAGCACCTGGATTGCCGGGTGGGTGGGATTGGATTGGATGTGCTTCATTACTTCTCCTGTGTGTAGACCAGACGAATGGTATGGTTTTTAACCGGATTTCTTATCCTGGTTTCAGATTATATTTAACAAGCAGGACTATAATTCAGCTTGGATGATTAGATTGTTATTTATAGCACATTATCGCATAAATCGAATGGAGGTCAAACCTGACATGCGAACTCGTAAAAAATTGGCCCGGAATATGATCTGGGTGATTATCCTGCTATCAGTGCTGGCTTTGGGCTGCCGGGTGGCAGTGCCGAGCGATGCGCCGGCTGAGGCAGTCAGGACAGTTGTTGTCACGGTGGAAGCCACTGGCGCAAACGAACCTTCGGCAGAGATGCAGTTTTCTGGCCAACCGCTCCAGATCATCGAAGACGACACTGCTCTGGTTGGCTTGTATGCGGCAGTTAACCCATCGGTGGTGAACATTACCATCTATACCAACCGCGATGGGCAGGTGATCGCCGAAGGGCAGGGGTCGGGATTCGTTTATGACTCAGCCGGACATATCATCACCAACGCGCACGTGGTGCACGGCGCCGATCAGATCGAGGTCACATTCTCGGATGGCACTACCCGCCTGGCAGAGCTGGTTGGCGAAGATCTAAACAGCGATCTGGCAGTGGTCACGGTTGACCTGCTCGAAGGCGTTCGACCGCTGGCCTTGGGTGACATGGAAGCGCTGGCGGTTGGGCAGACTGTGATCGCCATCGGCAACCCATTTGGCTTGCAGGGCACCCTGACGCGAGGCGTGATCAGCGCTTTGGGCCGCACCATTCCTGCGCTGACCCCGTTTTCAATCCCTCAGTCGATTCAGACCGATGCGGCGATCAATCCGGGTAACTCTGGTGGTCCGCTGCTGAACCTGAACGGCGAAGTGATCGGCGTGAATGCCCAAATCGAGACGGATGGCGTCAGCCGCAGCAACCTGGGTGTGGGATTTGCGATCCCGGTCAGTATCGTTAAAATTGTGGTGCCCGATCTGATCGAGAAGGGCGAGCACGAATGGGCGTGGCTGGGCGTACGCGGTGGGAGCGTAACGCCACTTTTGGTACAGGCGTTGGAGCTGCCCTTCGAAAAAGGCGCGTACCTGGCTGAGGTGCTGCCCGATGGGCCGTCGGCTAAGGCGGGTTTACGCGGCGCCAATGATACGGTCACGATTGACGGACGTACGGTGGATGTGGGTGGAGATATCATCACCCAGATCAATGGTCAGGCGGTTAGCTCGTTTGATGATCTGCTAATCTACGTCGCCTTGAATGCCAAACCGGACGATACGATTAACCTGACGATCTGGCGTGATGGCGAGTACGTTGATGTTGGCGTGACGTTGGAGAAACGTCCGGGCTCGATCAGCTCGACCGGAGCGTCTGGCTAGCTCGATTGAAGTAGTTAGAGGCGGCGGTTGGGTTTGATGCCAACGCCGCCTCTTTTTTATTGGGCTGAATTTTGATTCAGCCTCTCCAGCAGCGGAAGCAGCTCAGACAGCGTCTGGATGGTCGCATCGGGAATTACAGGCTCCCCGGTATCGACCGGTCCTTCCACCGCGACCCTGCGAGTGATCCAAATAGAGAATATACCCAGGCTTTTTGCACCCAGGATATCGGCCCGGAGATTGTCGCCGACCATGGCAACGCGATCGGGTGGCAGCCCCCAACGAGTAAGGGCGGCATGAAAGGTGCGCAGGTGGGGTTTACGATAGCCCAGGCTGGACGAGGTAAGCACGAAATCAAAATAAGGACCCACTTCAGCCAGGTCAACCAGGCGGCGTACATCGTCATCATCGGCTGCGTTCGAGAGGATACCCAGCCGGTAGCCTCGGCTGCGCAGCGCTTTTAAAGTGGGGACGGCATCTGTCTCTGCTTTCCAATGCTTTTGAGTGACCGCGTACATTTCTGCCAACGCTTCACGCAGCACCTGATCAGAAATGGAAGCATGCCCCAGGCTTGCCAATACATTGCGCAGTACGACACCGGTGCTGTGCTCGATCAGATCTTCATCGCGATCGTTCTGATAGATATTCAAACGGGATTCCCACTCTGCCAGGAAAGCCGTCCGTTCCAGATCCAGGCCAGCGGCAAGCAGTGCATCCAGCAGGCGCTCGTTGCTTTCAGCGCGTGATGCCAGCCAATCACCCTGGTAGTAAAACAGGGTGCTGCCCAGGTCGAATAAAACGGCATCGAAACGCAGGCTGGCAGCGCCCGGCATGTTCAATAACCCCGTTCCAGGTCAATCACATTTAAGAGCGGCAGTCCATCCAGGTAGCGCTGCAAGTTTTCTGCGAACAGCTCAATGGCGCGCTCGTTGTAAAACGGTGTATTCCCCGAAATATGTGGGGTGATGATCACGTTTGGCAGCTTCCACAACGGGCTGTCGGAAGCGAGCGGTTCTTCAGGAAAGACATCCAGCGCCGCACCGGCAATTTTATGCTCTGTGAGAGCGGTGATCAGGGCTTTGTGATCCACTACCCCACCGCGTGAAATATCTACCACGAAGGCAGTTGGTTTCATGACGGCGAACTCGGCTGCGCCGACGATGCTGCGCGTCCCGGCAGTCTTGGGGACAGTTACGACCACGTAGTCACACTCTTTCAGCATCGAGCGCAGCGCCTCCGGTGGGTACAGGCGGGTCAAGAAGTGACCGCCGGGGTCGCCCATCCCTGTGGGGATATAATCCAGGTCTTCCGGGTGCATGGCATCTCGTTTGGTAGCCAGAATCTTCGCGCCGAATGCGTTCAGTAAACGAGCAGATTGGCGCGCAATGCTGCCATAGCCGATGAAGCCGATCGTGCTGCTGCGTAATTCCAGGGGCATGAAACGTTCCCAGCGGTCCTGAGGCCAGTCAGCCCGCCGCTGGTGCGCCATGAGGTCTGGTAAGCGATGCCCCAGCGCCAGGAGCGTCATCAGGATGTATTCTGCCATCTGGCTGGCGGCTGCCCCGCTCAAGGTGGTGGCAACCAGCCCGGGTTGGCGCAAGACCGGCTCCTGCAGCACGTGATCAATACCAGCCCAATGAAATTGAATCCAGCGCAGTTTGGGGGCTTGCTCGGGATTGGGTATAATGCGGTTGGTGTAGAGCACCTCCGCCTTCTGCCACATATCCTCGCTGACTTCGTCTGTTTTGCTGGTTTTTGAAATGTTGATTTTCAGGCGCGGAGAGACTTGCTGCAGTATCTCAACCAGCGCAGAGGCAATTGGCATGGTGATCAGGACTTCAATGGTTGGGTTCATGTGGATATCGTGTGGGTAAACGTGGGATAACTGTGGGATAAAAGTGGGATAACTCGATCAATTGGCTGCGATTATCGTATTTTACCTCGAAAGTACTTGAATCTGCCCGGTACAGATGTACCGCAGATCGATTCAAGTCACCCAGGCGGCGAGCCGGGTAAATCTCACGCCGCCTGGGTTGAAGCCAGATAGGTCCATAGATTAATTGAATGTAATCTTATCGTGCCTGCGCTCAAATTTTTTGCCGGTTGCCAGTGCAACGCACTTATATGCGCCATCGTAAATACCGATACTCTTATTTTTTACAATGGAATCGCAGAACAGCTCCATTAAATCGGAGGCCTGGGTGAGCATATCGATGGCTTGCAGCGTTTGAGAGATGGAGCGAGCTTCAACGGTGCCGTCGCCGATCTCGGCGCCGCGAATCGCGCCCCACATCTCGTGTCCGCCTACCCGCTCGTTGAATATCTTCGGCACCGGATAGAAAGCCAGCTCGCTGGGTTTGGTAATCATCACGTCGATCACCCGCATCAGGTAGTTGGTGGCATACACGGCGTGGAAGGTGTTGTCGTGCAGAAAGACGTGC
>JBGSTO010000460.1:0-3506 GCA_041736465.1 Anaerolineales bacterium
GCATGGCGCCAGCGCCGCGCCGGCATCCCCTGGGTGATTGCCATCCAGCAGTACAACCAGCTCGACTCGCACGACACCCCCCGCATTCGCTCCGCCCTGGGCGGCAGCGACCGGCTGCACCGCCTGGCAGTCGCACTGCAGTTCACTTACCCCGGTGTGCCCGGCTTGTATTATGGGGACGAGATCGGTATGACCAATCACCCTCAGCTAGCCAGCCGCGGCTGCATGCCCTGGGACGAGTCAACCTGGGATAACAACCTGCGTTCTTACTATACCGCCCTGATCAATCTGCGCCGGCGCTCGACTGCCCTGCAAGTCGGCAGCTTCCAGGAAATCCTCGAGGAAGAAGATACGCTGGCATACCTGCGCGAGTCTGCAGACGAATATGTTCTGGTGGTGGCGCATCGCGGCTCAACCAGCCGCCCTGCCGCAGCGCTGCCTCTTTTCCAGGCGGGGGTCGACGATGGCGTTGTCTTCACAGAATATTTCAGCGGCGAGCGCCTGGTCGTCAGGCAAGGACTGCTGCCACGGCCCGAACACCACCAGGGCGCTTCGATCTGGCTTGCAAGCAAGCATCCAGCGCTGCACGGTCGGTAGGGGTGGGTTTGTTCAGGGGAGGCGCTGCGCCTAAATCGCCTCTTCTCAGTCCCCGCATGCATGCCGGAAGGGGCAAAACCCACCTGGCACTACCCGGTGAATGCGTTCACGATCATGAAACCAAATGCCACCAGCACCAGCAGCAGCACGCCGAGCGCCAGGATCTGCTGCCAAAAAGCCTCGCGCCGCTTCTCCTGGTAGCCAAGCAAGAAGGCTGCCAGCAGCCCGCCCAGGAACCCGCCGGCATGCCCCCAGTTATCCACGTTCGGCATCGCCAGCCCAAACACGAAGCCGATGCCTGCCCAGATCAGCATCTGGCGGAACAACGCCGACCCGAAGGTGCCGCCCCGGCTGCGACCGTAGTAAATCAGCGCACCAAACAGCCCAAAGATCGCTCCCGAGGCGCCCACGAAATAGTACGTTCCCGCCAGGGTTGAAGCCACCGAGCCGGTGATCCCGGAGACGATGTAGATGATCCAGAAGCGCGACGGACCGAACAGCTCTTCCGTCCACGGGCCAAGCCGCTTCAACCAGATCATATTGAAAGCGATATGCAGAATGCCGCCGTGCAGAAATGTCGCCGTGATCAACGTCCACCAGCGCCCCTGCATCCACGGTATTGCGCCGCCCATGCCCAGCCGGTCCAGCGCTGCACCGCTTGGCCCGAGCAGGCTGAACATCTCGCCGGGGTTGAACAGCGCCGTCAGATTCATGGCGATCGAGACCACATACAGCCCAAAACACACCGCGATAATCGCATCCACAAAGCTGATGCTGCCGCGCATAAACGTCACCAGCACTGGAAAGCGGTAAAACAATCCCGGCCGCGGCAGCCCGCAGTAATAACAGCGCTCGGTATTGCGGCTGATCAATTTGCGGCAGCGCGGGCACTGGATCGACATGCGCACATCATTATTTTGAAACATAATTGCTCCTGAGAAAGGTTTCCATACCCTTGAAACAGCTGGATCCCAGCTTGTGACCCACATCGTCTTCGCAGTAGGTCACCCGCGCGCCGGCATCTTCCAGAATTTGCACCGCCTGGCGCGCCTTGCCTACTGCCACCAGCCGGTCCTGTACCCCGTGAGCCAAAAACACCGGCATGCCCTCCAACGGTTTGTTGCGCGCGAACGCGGCTGCGCCGTCAGGCATAAAGCCCGACAGCCCAACCACTGCCTGCACCCGCCTGGGGTGCTGCAGGGCCAGGGCGTATGCACAAGCCGCCCCCTGTGAGAAGCCTGCCAGGGTCAGCCTGGACAAGTCCGCTTCCGGAAAGTTCTGCGCAGTTAACACCTGGAATAAAGATTCCAGCGCCGGGTTGAAATCATCCACCCAGGGCCACACCTTGTGCTGGTTGGCGTGCCAGCTGTAGCCGCCCAGCGGCGAAGTATACGGGGCGCGCGGTGCGAGCAGCACTGCCTGGGAGGGCATCCGCCCCGCAAATACCCACATCGATTGCTCGTCGCCGGTCCAGCCGTGCAGCATCAGCACCACTGGAGAAGGTCCGGCGCCGTCAGGATATCGCACCTGAAAAATCCAATCGTCAATCTGCCGCCTCTCGATCTTTTGCATCGCCATCATTTATCCAGCTTCCTGACCAGCCAATCCACACCGCCCAACGCCAGCCAGATCAGTGCAATGGGTGCCAGTCCGGCTGCCAGGCACACAACGCCCAGCAAAGCGGCATTTCTACCGTAGAAGAACCAGATCAATCCGCCGCCAACCACGAACAGCAGGGCTATTCCGCCCACAGCTAATCGGACGTTGGTCTGGCGGCTGTACTTTCGCAGGTCTCTGCTCATCGCGCTCTCAATTCATCTCGCCCCTGCGCGGTGCGCCCTTCAATCCGATGCGGCGCGCCAACCAGCCCTGCCAGCTCGCCGCCCGGCGCAGCGCCGGCAGCGCCTCCACTGCAGCCTGCTCCCCCAACATGGCGACTTCGTGAACATCCACCCGGTCCAGCAGTCCAATATGCGGCACTTCGGGGCGAATGATCACGTCCGGATGCTCCGCCTTCAGTCGCAGTTCGGTCAGCATGGCTCCACCGATGTCCACCGAGCGCATAAAGATATTGAAAGCCTGCGCTACGCGCAGTCTGCCGATATAGGTCGCCAGGAACGGCAGCGTGTTCAGCAGGCGCGGCTTATCCGCTCCCTGCCATTCTTCCAGGGCTGGCGAGAGCACCACCGCGACCACCGGTAAGTCTGGCGCCAACCAGCGGGCTACATCCACGGGCACCGGATTGAGCACACCGCCGTCGATCAGCATGCGCCCGTCCACCATCACCGGCGGAAAGACCCCCGGTACGGCAATGGTCGCCAGGATGGCGTCGCGTACGCGACCACTGCGCAGCACCACCGCCTCAGCTTTGTCGATATCCACTGCGGTCACCGCGAAGGGGATATCGAGCTGCTCGAAAGTGGTTTCTCCCAGGGTCTGCTCCAGCATTTGCTGCAGCCCGGACAGTCCCAGCATGGCGGGACCGTCGCCAGGCTTGCGCTGGTAGATAAAATCTGCATCCAGACCCATGAAGTGCTCCTCGATCTCGTCGGCGCTGTAGCCGGCCGCGAACAGCACCCCCCACAGGCCTCCCGCACTGGTTCCTGCCAGGGCGCGCACCTGGAAGCCCTCTCGCTCCAGCACGCGCA
This sequence comes from Anaerolineales bacterium, assembly GCA_041736465.1. Classification (GTDB taxonomy): domain Bacteria; phylum Chloroflexota; class Anaerolineae; order Anaerolineales; family UBA4823; genus JAJUJL01. The sequence continues at coordinate 3,246 of JBGSTO010000460.1, forward strand.
GCACCCCGATATGCGCGTTGCCCTTCACACCTCCGCCGCCCAGCGCCAGCGCGATCTCCATCATCCCTTCCTTTATTTCTCTGCCATCCTGAACGTATTGAAGGATCTCACCCTACCTTGACCTGTCATCCTGAACGCAGTGAAGGATCTAATCCTAAATCGGCCTGTCGTCCTGCCCGCAGTGAAGGATCTCACCTTATCTCGCCCTGTCATCCTGAACGCAGTGAAGGATCTAATCCTATCTCGACCTGCCATCCTGAA
>JBGSTO010000513.1:0-1778 GCA_041736465.1 Anaerolineales bacterium
TCCTGGCGGGCGGGTATTCGCTGGCGGCGGCTGCCGGGCTGCTGCTGCTTGGCAGGCCGGTGATCCGCTACTTTTACACACCGGATTTCCTGCCTGCCTACCCGGCGCTGCTGCTGATCTTGGCGGGGCTGCTGGTGGCGAACACTTTTTACTGGCAGCGCACGGCACTGCTGGCGGTGGGGCTGCCGGATTTTCCCACCAAGGTGAACACAGTGCTGGCAGTGTTGAAGGTGGTGGGCATTTTGCTGCTGGTGCCCGTGTTTGGCTACATCGCAAATGCCGGACTGCTGGCAGGCTCGTATATCCTGGGCGTGTCCGTGTCGGTGTGGAGGCTGCTGCGCGAACTCAAAAGCAAGGAGCAGGCGCAGGGCGGCCCACCGGGCAGCCGTGATCCGGCAGATGCCACGGGACAGGAAAAACCGGTATGATGCGGGTGGCTTATGTGATCGCGTCTGTGCGCCAAACAGGGGGCTGGCGCAGCCATGCGCAGGCGTTCATCCGGGCGATGCGCAGCCACGTGGAGCCTTACCTGCTGGTCAGCCAGGCCGACCTGGCAGAGGCGCGCCGGCTGTTTCCCGAGGACAGCATTGCGGTGCTGCCCAGCACCCAGCAGGCGGCGCTGCACAGCCTGCGAGGCTGGCCTGCGCTGTGGGCGTCTTACCGCAGGATTGCCTCGATCCAGCTGCCGGAAATCGATCTGGTGCACTCACTGGAAGCCTACCCGACCGGACTGGTGGGGAGCTGGCTGGCGGAGCGTTTGAAGTGCGCGCACGTGCTGACGGTGCACGGCACCTATGGGGTGATCTGGCGCCATCACTGGCTCGACCGGCGGGCATACCGCGGCGTGCTGCGGAAGGCGGCGATGATCTGCCCGGTGTCGCACGGCACTGCCAGGCAGATGCAGCGCTATTTCGGCGCTGAGCTATCCCCTGAGCGGCTTAAGCCGGTTCTGAATGGCAATGACTTTGCCAGCCGCGTGCCGGCGGAGGTCACCCGATTGCGCGCCATTCCAGAGCACCCGGTGCTGCTGTCTGTGGGCGATTTGAAGCCGCGCAAGGGACAGCACCTCTCCCTGGCGGCTTTCCAGCAGGTGCAAGCGGCGATCCCGCAGGCGAGCTACTGGATTGCCGGGCGGACAGGCGAGGGCAGCTACCCGAGGCATTTACAGCAAATCGTCGAGCGCCTGGCGCTGAAGAACGTGCGTTTTCTGGGCGCGGTCAGCGACCAGGAACTGGAGCAGTGCTACAAGCAGGCGTCCATATTCGTACTGACGCCCGAGCAGGGCGCAGCGGCGATGTCTCGCAGTCCCTCCGGCGCGCAGGGCGACCATTTCGAGGGTTTTGGACTGGTGTACCTGGAAGCCGGATCATACGGGCTGCCGGTGGTGGCGACGCGCAGCGGCGGCGTGCCGGATGCGGTGCGGGATGGCGAAACCGGCATCCTGGCTGAAGAAGGGGATGTGAACGGAATTGCCCAGGCGATCCTGCGCCTGGCGCAAAACCCCGGCCTGCAAATGCAGATGGGGCAGGCCAACCGGCGCTGGGCGGAGACGCTCACCTGGGAGCGTACAGCCGGCGAGCAGATGGAACGCTACGCGGAGGCGCTGGAGGCGCGATGAAGATCGCCCTGGCTGCTCCCAGCGAGATCCCTGCGCGGCGCGCCAACACTGTGCAGGTAATGAAGATGGTGCAGGCGCTGGTGACCTGCGGGCATGAGGTGCGCCTGGCAGCGCCGGAGCGGGGGAGCCGCGCCAGCCGGAGGCGACCGCAGTGGGAGGA
>JBGSTO010000554.1:0-46414 GCA_041736465.1 Anaerolineales bacterium
CGCCCCACTGGAGCGCTGCGTCCAGAGCTGGCCCGGCGCGCGCGCGCCCGTGAGCTGCCAAACAGATCCAGGTTCAGCTTCGGCAAACTAAAAAGTGATGGCTTTCGACGATTTCTGCTCATACAAATCCACTCCTCACCGTTCGTAACGCCGCTGTGTGCGATCGCGATCCTGTTTGCGCTCGAGCGCCAGCTCGACCAGCCGGTCCACCAGTGCGGTGTAGCTCATTCCACTGGCCTCCCACAGCTTGGCATACATACTGATATTGGTAAAACCGGGTATGGTATTGACCTCACTCAGATATAAATTTCCGCTGTTTTTGTCCAGCAAATAATCCACCCGCGCCATTCCGGCGCAGTCGATCGCTTTGTATGCCTGTAAGGCAATTTCCTGCACCTGGGCGGTGATCTCGGCAGGCAGCGGCGCCGGGATCAGCAGCCGGGAGCGGTCATCGTGGTACTTGGCATTGTAGGAGTAGAACTCCTCCGCCGGCAAGATCTCTCCCGGGAGCGATACTACCGGATTGTCGTTTCCCAGCACACTGACCTCGATCTCCCTGGCCTGCACGCCGCGTTCCACCAGCACCCTGCGGTCAAAGCGAGCCGCATCCAGCAAGCCCTCCATCAAATCGGAGCGGCTGCGGCACTTGCTCACACCTACCGATGAGCCGAGATTGGCAGGCTTGACGAACAGCGGGTAGGGCGCGGCCGCTTCGGCTTTTGCCAGCGCCGCATCGATGTCGCCCTCAATCTCGCTGCGCAGCAGCAGCACAGACTCGAGCACCGGCAGGTTGTGGGCGCGCATCACATCTTTGAACAGCACCTTATCCATGCCCACCGACGAGCCAAGCACCCCTGCGCCCACGTAAGCGATGTCCGCCATCTCTAAAAAGCCCTGCAGCGTACCGTCTTCTCCAAACGTGCCGTGCAGCACCGGGAAGATCACATCCAGCTCAGCCAACAGTTCCAGCAAATTCCCGCGTACGGAATACAACCTGGCGTGGGTCGGATCGGGCAGCAGCGCCGCTGGAGCCAGACCTGAAAGGTCTCCCGAGAGCATGGTCTCGAGCAGGTGCACGCCGCTGTTGCCGCCGTGCGCGTGCCCGCTCACCACCCAGGCGCCGTCCAGGGTGATCCCAATTTGGGTCACCTGGTATTTCCCCGGGTCCAGAGCAGCCAGCACCGAGCGCGCCGACATTAGCGAAACCTCATGCTCGCCAGAACGGCCTCCAAATATCACGCCGATACGCAGTTTACGATCCATCAACCAATCTCTCAGTCATCATTCCCAATTTCAGCCAGCTCATCTGCCCAGTCGCCAACCAGCTCGACTTCCAGCTCCATGCTGATACCCGTTTGCTCCCGGACGGCACGCTGCGCTTTGCGGATCAAGCGGTACACATCCCGCGCCGTTGCCTGTCCAAGGTTGGTAAAGAAATTGGCATGCAGCTCGCTGATCTGTGCGCCGCCGATCTGCAGCCCTTTCAAGCCCGCGGCTTCGATCAAACGTCCCGCATAATCTCCGGCAGGGTTCTTGAACATCGATCCCATGCTGGCCCCCGGAGGTTGGGTGCGGCGGCGAAAAGCCACCAGCTCATCCATGCGGGCCTGCACCGCCTCCCGGGTGCTGCGGCTCAGCTGTAACGTCGCCGCGAGCACAACCGCCTTTGGTGCACTGGCTGTGGGCATGCGCTTGAACACACTGCTGCGGTAGGCATACTCAAATCTCTCCACAGGCCAGGAAGCCCTGCCAACACCATGTTGCAAGATTTCTGCCACCAGCAAATTACCCGCCGTGTCGCCGCCGTGGGCGCCGGCGTTGCCAACCACCGCTCCGCCCAGCGTGCCCGGGATGCCTGCTGCCCACTCCAGCCCGCTGAAGCCGTGAGAGGCAGCCAGGCGCGCCAGCGCACCGATATTGGCTCCCGATTCAGCCCACACCCGGGGTGGTTCTGACTGCTCGTTAAACTGGACTGCGCGCGTCCGGTTGATCACCGTCACCCCGCGCACACCCCGGTCGCTGACCAGGATATTCGAGCCTCCGCCCAGGATGGTGAAGGGCACATTGTGCCGCCACATCAATTCCACCGCTTTCACCAGTTCATCTCGCCGGGTCGCCTCGATGAGGGTATCGGCAGCGCCGCCCACGCGCGCCGCCGTGTAGCGCTCCAGCGGCTGGTTCTGGTGAAAGCGCTCGCCAAATACGGCTTTGAGCGCTGCCAGGGCTTGCGAGTTATTCAGCAGAGCACCTGCTGGCTGCATTTGGTAAGGTTCGAAATGCATGCATGCTTCCTGTTAAGTGCCGCTCCATCGAGAAGCATGCCCTCAAAGATGCTTGAACCGCTCGATCAATTTCAGCACCATCTCGCGCGTGTGCGGGACAGAGTGCTTGTTCAAGGGCGCTTTACGAGAGGGCGCCGGCTGCTCCACATCCTGCAAGCCCGCCTCTGGTGCGCCGCGCACCTTCAGCCGCAGCGCCTGCCCATCGATCGTCTCAATCTGATATGTCTGCTTTTCTTCCGCCATTGCCTGATCCTTTCTCGCGCGGCTGCCTAGCTTACCCGAGTTTCACGGCGCTTCGTCAAAATATCCAGCATCGTCTTGCTCAGCTGCTCGGCGTCACCCGCCGAGAGCACCAGCAGCACATCATTGCCTCGCAAATTCTCGTCCAGGTATGCAGCCGCATCCTCCAGCGTAGCGCAGTAAACCGCCTCCGCAGCCTGCATCGCTTCCACGATCTCGCGGGAGGAGAACCCATCCGCTGGCGCTGACTCGCGGGCAGCGTACACCTCGGTAACCAGCACCCGATCGGCTGTCAGCAGTGCGGAGGCGAACTCGCTCTGCAGCATCCTGGTGCGGGAATAGGTATGCGGCTGCCACACCGCCCACAACCTTCGCCCAGGATAACGCTGCCGGGCTGCATCCAGAGTCGCCTTCACTTCGGTAGGATGGTGGGCGTAATCGTCCACGATGGTGACTCCGGCCGCCTCGCCGCGCAGCTCAAATCGCCTGCCCACTCCCTTGAATTCACTTAACGCCCGGGCAGCCTTCCCGACATCCAATTTCAGACAGTCCACAACCGCCAGGGCTGCCAGCGCATTGAGCAGGTTGTGCCGTCCGGGCACCTGCAGGCTCAAGCTCGCCAGGTCTTCCCCTGCGCGCTGCACCAGGGCATCGAAACCGCCGCCGGCATTGGGTGCTACACTCACTGCCATATAATCCGGCCGCGCCTGCCCGATCCAGGGAAACAGCCCGTAGGAGCGCAGCGTCCGGTTCTGTAAACTGGCATCTCGCAGTAACTGGCGCGCGCCGCGATCGTCGCTGCACGCCAGCAGCACGCCATCTGGCTTCAGCTTTCCGGCAAATTGGGCGAATGCACGGCGGTAGTCATCCCGGGTGGGGAAACAGTCCGGATGATCGTGTTCGATATTGGTCACCACTGCCACCGCCGGCTCCAATCCCAGGAACATGAGATCGTATTCATCCGCTTCGACCACAAAGATTGCTCCCCGACCGGCACGGGCATTGCTGCCCAGGTTGGCGGACACTCCGCCGATAATGAACCCGGGTTGTTCGCCCAGCGCGGTCAGCGTCCATGCCAGCATGGCGGTCGTGGTGGTCTTGCCGTGCGTACCGGCAATCGCAATGCACTTCTGCCCCGCCAGCAAGCTGCCAAAGAAATCGCTGCGTTTCAGCACCGGGATGCCCTGGGAGATTGCCGCCTGGACTTCCGGGTTGTCGTCCGGAATTGCGGAAGAGCGCACAACCACACTGGCGCCCAGGATGTTTTCAGCACGGTGTCCGATAAAAACGCGTGCACCTGCGGCGCGTAAGGAATGCAGGAACGGCGAATCCTGGCGGTCTGAGCCGCTCACCGCTTCGCCGCGCTCCAGCAGCACCAGGGCAATTGCTGAGAGCCCGCTTCCTCCAATGCCGATCAAATGCACCTGCGTCATTGCCACAGTCATTCCCTAGATAAAGACCACGATCACGAACAAGAAAGCCGCCGCCACCCCGAAATAAATATACGGGCTGTTGTTGGCAATCAACCACTTGGGCGGCAGCAGATCGACCAGCCCTGGCACCGGTTCAGGCCTGGTGATGTAAGGCTTGAATGGGTAGTCCGAGATGTGCATGAAATACCACAATGTTCCCACGATCAGAAAGCCGTTCAGCGCGCCCAGGAAGAAGCCCAGCATGGCATCCGACAGTTTTTCACGCACGAAGCGACCCTGCGGAACCTTGGGCAGGTTTGGCGTCTGGTAGGCGAATAACACCAGCATCAGCACCACCATTGTCCGCAGCCAGAACTGCGGCCCGCCATTCGAATTCAAAAAGTCGCGCAGCGAGGTTGGCACAAATCTTTCCAGCACCGCGATGATAAACAGCGACAGAATCACGCCAAAAGTCACCAGCAGTTCTTTGGCCCAACCGCGCATTGAGCCGATCAGGGCGAAGATGGCTACGTACATCCAAAAAGCAAAGGTTAGCTGCATCATCCTTACCTCCGAATCAGCCCGGTGCTAAAGAAACCAGTAAGCGGGCGATTTCTCTTCCAGCTTGCGGTCGGGCTAACGCGCGCATGGCTGCGCGCATCCTGCCCAATTGATCGCGGTCAGAAAGCAGCTCTACCAATTCCGGAAGCAGTGCTTGCTGCATTTCACCATCTTGTACGATCCGGGCCGCTCCGTGCTGCTGCAGGTATTGTGCATTCACCTGCTGGTAGCGCCAGGCGTACGGATAGGGCACCAGGATAGCTGGCAAGCCAAAGTGCGGGTATTCTCCTAGCGATGAAGCCCCAGCCCGCGAGACCACCACATCGGAGGCTGCCAGGGCCGCGGCCATCTGTTCGTGCAGATACGGATACCCATAGTAGCGCCCGCTCAATTCCTGCGGCAGCCCCGCCAATACTTCCCGAATATTCGCCTGCGCCTCCTGCCAATCTAACTGACCGGTGATATGCACCACCTGCGCCAGCGGCAGTAAATCCGCCAGAATTGCCTGCACGGCGCGGTTGATGGAGCGTGCCCCGCGGCTGCCGCCGGTGAAAAGCACCACCGGCACATCTGTCGATAATCCCAACGTCTCCCGTGCTTCGGCGGGATCGATTTGCGCCATGTCCGGTCGCAGCGGATATCCGGTCTCGATCACCCGCTCTGCTCGCGGCAGGAATTCGCGGCTCTGTGCTGTGGTCACCGCGATCCGGTCGGCAAAGCGCGCCAGCACTTTCAATGCCAGCCCCGGCTCGATATCCGGCACGTACAGCAGGCTGCGCATACCGCTGAACAATTTTGACGCAAGCGCCATCGGCACTGCCAGGTAACCACCGGTAAAGAAAAGCACATGCGGTTGGAAGCGGCGCAGAATGCTGTACGAGGCTGCCAGGCCGCGAACTAGCTGCCACAGGTTGCCCGGCAGCAGTCGCAGCCCGACGCCGTGCACGCCAGCCGCCGGGATGCTCTCGAAAGCGAAGCTATCCTGCGCAAGCCCGCCTTCCTGCAGAAGGGCGCTTTCCCGCTTTACCAGGTCCATCTCCATACCACCAGTGCTGCCAATCCAGAGAATTTCAAGTTTTAGACCCTCTCGCGAGTCAGCGAGCAGACTTCTTAGCACGCTCAGCGCGGGATACACGCCGCCGCCCGTACCGCCGGCGCAGATCAACAACCGCATTGAAGAATTTACCATCCTCCTCCTGAGTTTGGATCGATAAACGCGAGATATTCATCAGTATCCCGATAGATGCCAGTGTCACCAACAAGTTAGAGCCGCCGGCGCTGATAAGAGGAAGTGCATTTCCGGCAAACGGCAGCAAGTTTACCATGACTGCCATATTGATATACGCTTCCCACACGATCCACAAGGTCAGGCCTGAAGCCATCAATGTGCCTAACCCGTCCGGCGCGCGCCGCGCAATCACCAGCCCTCTCCACAGGATCACCGTGTACAGAACCAGGAGCATGCCTGCCCCAAGTACGCCAGTCTCCTCGCCTACCACGGCATAGATGCTATCGGTAGGCGGCACCGGCAGCCCGGTCAATTTTGTTTCCGATTTTCCAATCCCGACCCCAAGCCAACCACCGTTCGAGAAGGCCTCCAGCGCGCGGCGTACGTGATAATGCGCGCTGAGCGGATCGCGCAGACCTGGGATATACGCGCCGATGCGCTCGTTGCCGGTCGGGTTTAGCTGTACAACCACCGCACCCACCAGCAGGGCAACCACCACCAGCAGGAAGATCTGCCGCAGGTCAGCGCCCGCCAGGAAGAACAGCGTACCGCCCAGAATAAAGATGGTCACCACGGCGCTCAGATCGGGCTGTATGATGATCAAGCCCCCCAACACACCCAGGATCACTGCCAGTGGGAACAGGCCCAGGTTGACATCTTTGAGCTGGTCGCGGCGGGCGTACAACCATACCGAAAGGTAAACCACCATCACGATCTTAGCCAGCTCCGAAGGCTGGACAGAGCCGCCGATCAAAGTGCGCACCGCATTGTTGCGCACTTCGTTCACCAGCAGAACGGCGATCAGAAGAAACAAGGTGGCAGCCATTGCCGGTAATGCCAGCTTCTGCCACACGTGGTAATCGACGATCGTCAGCATCACCGCCACGAGCAAGCCCAGGCCCAACCAGATAAGCTGGCGCTTGAACATGAGCGATGCATCGGAATACTGCTGGTAAGAGTAGTCCCAGCTTGCAGAATAGACCATCAAGATCCCGAATACCAGCAGCGAGACCGAGGCGACCAGCAAGGGGATATCGATCTTCAGCCGCACCGCTCTACGCCGGGTGGCTGGTCGGGTACGCCCTTCGTTTACAGTTGAAGCACCAGTTGTCGAAAACATTCTCCTCGCTCCTCGAAATCTCTAAACTCGTCGAAACTGGTCCCTCCCGGTGAGAGCAGTACGACGTCGCCGGGTTGTGCCAGTTGGGAAGCCAGCTGCACCGCCTGGCGTAAGCCCTGGCAAATATCCAGCGTCATCCGGTCTTGCACTCCTTCTGAGAGAGCGGCGGCGCTTTCGATTGCATTCTTGATCTTGTGTGCCGCCTCGCCAAAAACGATCAGGTGATCAACACGCTGGCGCACAAGCCGGGCAAACTCATCCCAGGGCAGGTCTTTATCTCGCCCGCCAGCCAGCAAGATCAAAGGCTCATCGTACGCCCGCATCGCTGCCATACTGCGCTCCGGCGCCGTGGCGATCGAGTCGTTGACCCAATCTGCCCCTCTCCAACTGCGCACCAACTCCAGCCGGTGGGGCACGCCTCGAAAGCCTGTTATTCCCACGCTCATAGCGCTGCCAGAAATTTGGACAGCCGCAGCGATGGCGCAGGCTGCCAGCGCATTGAGCAGATTATGCTCGCCGCGCAGCAGGAACGCCGCTTTCGGCGCCAACTCTATTTCCCGATTGCCATCCGAAAAGGCCAGGTGCTCCCCTTTGATAAATGTTCCTGGGCCGCCTTCAGGGCGGGCCTTTCCAAATGTCACCAGCTCTCCCCGAACCCGGTCTGCCAGGGACCACGCACCGGGATCCTCTCTTCCCAGCACCGCCACATCCGCAGAAGATTGGTAATCCAGAATGCGCGCCTTGGCAGCGGTGTAAGCTTCCATGCTCTTATGCCGGTCGAGATGGTTCGGGGTGATATTCAATACCGCCGCCACCTGAGGGGATGCAGTCATCAGGTCAAGCTGAAAGCTGGATAATTCCATCACCGCCAGGTCATCGCCGTGCATCTCGTCCACATGCGCAATCAAAGGATCGCCAATGTTCCCGCCAACCCACACCCTGGCATCGCCTGCCTGTTCTTCCTTAAAGGCCTGCGCCATGCGTCCCACCAGCGTGGTGGTCGTCGTCTTCCCGGCTGATCCCGTAATGCCGATCACCCGGCAGGGGGTTTCTTCCAGGAATATTTGCGAGTCATTGGTAAGCGGAATGCCCCGTTCCTGCGCCGCATGTACCAGAGGCAGCTCCAGCGGCACCCCGCCGGAAATGCACAACACGTCCGCCTGCTCCAGCAGTTCCAGCGGGTGGTCACCGAGCACCCACTGGAGCGGGTGCAGGCTGCGCCCTTCCAGGTCGCTCAACGCCAGCATCGCAGGCCCCAGTTCATCCACCGGACGGCGGTCGTTGATCGTCACTGCACTCCCCCGCGCTGCCAGGTAGCGCGCCAGGGAAATCCCCTGCCGGGCCGCGCCTACGATCACCACACGCCCGTCACGCCAATCGACCATCGTCCTTGAGATCCTCATACCACTGCCAGAGCCACACCCAACATAGCCGCCAATAGACTGATCAACCAAAAACGCTGCACCACCTGAGTTTCGCTCCAACCCATCAATTCAAAATGGTGGTGCAAGGGCGCCATCTTGAATAACCGCCGCCCCTCTCCATATCTGCGCCGGGTATATTTGAAATACCCGGTCTGCAAGATGATCGACAAAGTGATGCTCACCGGGACGATGGCGATCAGCGGCAGCAAAGGCCATTGACCGGTCATCAGTGCAACCACTGCCAGGGTAGCACCCAATGGGAGCGAGCCGGTATCTCCCATGAACAGCTCAGCCGGATGAACGTTGTAATACAAAAAACCAAACAACGCGCCGGTGATGGTGAAACAAAAGCGCGCCAGGAAGATTTGGCCTTGCAGCAGTGCAATAGCCCCGTAGGTGGCGTATGCAGTTGCCGAGATCAGCCCTGCCATGCCATCCAGCCCGTCTGTAAAGTTGACCGCATTCGAAAATCCGACCAGCCAGAACATCACTATCGGGATATACCACATCCCGATGCTGATCTCCTTCGTCATACCGGGCAGGTACATCTCGGGCACGTCCAGGAAATAGCGCAGACCAATACCTACCAGCACCGAGAAGAGCAGCTGGAAGAGGAACTTCGTCCGGGCGCTCATGCCCAGGCCAACGCGTTTGCCGCGAATGCCTTCCCAATCGTCCACTGCTCCCAGGATGCCGTAAATCACCAGCACACCCAGGGGGAGCATGACCGAACGGCCCGACACACTCAAACCGATCAGCGTACCGGCGTTCAGCAGAACCGTGATCAAGAGCACCGGGAGGATGATCATGATTCCTCCCATCGTGGGTGTGCCCATCTTGGTAAAATGCCGCTGCGGGCCTTCGACGCGAATCTGTTTGCCAATCTTGTAGTGCCGCAGCACGCGCAGCAGCGGGGGTCCCCAGATAACGGTCAGCATGAAACTGAACGCCGCCAAAGAGAGCGAAATTGCAGACTGGCTCATTGGCGCTGCTCCAGTGCTGCCGTAATTTGCTCCATGCGCATCCCGCGAGAGCCTTTTACCAGAACGATATCCTCTGCTCCCAGGTGCGTCTTCAGGTACTCGATCGCCGCCTGAGCGTCCACCAGTTCGTGCACCGCAGTCTGTGCCAGCCCGGAGACCGTCGCGCTGGCGGCAATGAGCTTGCCCAGGTTGCCGATGGTGATCAGCTCTTCCACCACCTCGGCGGCCCGTTTTCCCACCAGCTCGTGCCCCATCTGCTCGTACGGCCCCAGTTCCAACATGTCGCCCAAAACGGCTACCTTGCGCCCTTCGAGCTCATCCAACAGGTTTAGTGCCGCAAGGGTCGACTCTGGCGAGGCATTGTAGGTGTCATCCAGCAGCAGCGCCCCACTGGCAGTGCGCACGGCTACCAAGCGAAGCTGCGTATGCCCGTAGCGCATGCCGGTGAGGATCTCGTCCCAGGTCAAACCCATCACCAGGCCGACTGCAGCGGCGCGCAACGCAGTGTGCACCGAGTGCCTCCCGATCAGCGGAACGCGCACGTGCAGCACTTCGTTCTGATAGTGCAGTCGAAAGCGAATGCCATCCAACCCCAAACCCTGGATCTCATCGGCCCAAAGATCCGACTCCGGATCCAGCCCGTAGTAAAAGACCCGCGCCTGGGTTCGCTTCGCCATATCCCGCACCCAGGGATCATCCCGGTTCAGAATTGCAACGCCTTCTGGCGCCGGGGGTAATGCTTCCACCAGCTCCCCTTTGCCCTGAGCGATAGCTTCCTGCGAGCCGGCGCGCTCTGCGTGGACGGTACCCACGTTGGTAATCACACCTACCTGCGGCAGGGACAAATCGCACAAAAAGGTAATTTCTCCGAGGACGTAAAACCCCATTTCTAATACTGCGACCTGGTGACCTTCGCTCAGCCGCAGCAGGGTCAGCGGCAGGCCAATCTCGTTATTCAGGTTCCCGGGGTTTTTCAAGGTGCGGTAGCGCTGGCCCAATACTTCAGCCACCAGTTCTTTGGTAGTGGACTTCCCCACGCTGCCGGTTATGGCAACCACGCGCAGGTCTAATTTTCTGCGCCAGAAACGGGCAGCCTGCTGCAGCGCTGCCAGACTGTCATTGACGCGCAAGCACAGCGGCGGCTCGGGAAGATCAGGCAGCAGTTCCCCTTCACGCAGGTCGATGCACGGGTATGCCGCCGCCACATCGCGCTGGATCAACGCGTAGTTGGCGCCTTGTTCGAAGACCTGTGACACAAAATCATGCCCGTCCACATGCTCTCCTGGCAGAGCCACAAACAGCGAGCCTGGGATCACCAGGCGCGAGTCGATTACCGCTTCCGTAATGACCTTACCGGCCCCATTGGGCCGGTATCCGGTAATCGCCTCGATGACATCTGCCAGAGTTAACATGGATCCTTCCGCTGACTATGCTGCCTGGCCACTGCCCGGCTACTGCCCGGCTTTCGCCTGCCGGACTCCGTCTGGAGGAATATCCATCAGTACGACCAGACGCTCAACTACCTGGCTGAAAACCGGAGCGGCGGTTTCGGAACCCCAGATTGAGGCGCTGGGCTTCTCCAACCACACATACACCACAAACTTGGGGTCATCCACCGGTCCCCAGCCCACAAAAGAGGCATTGGTCACATTGCTGGTGTAGCCGAAAGGCGTGGGAATTTCTCCCGTGCCGGTTTTTCCAGCCACCCGGTAGCCTTCCACCGTGGCGACGGAGGCCTCCTCCTCCAGCGATCGCGCCAGCATATCGGTCATCCACCTGGCGGTCTCTGGACGCACTGGCAAACCAACCGTGCGTTGTTCCGTTTCAAACTGCCTGCCTTTATCCACAATGGCTCGCACAATTCTTGGCGCCATCATTTTGCCGTCATTTGCCAGGGCAGAGACAGCCGCAATCATTTGCAGCGGTGTAGTAGCGATGCCCTGCCCAAACGCATTGGTGCCCAGATCTGCATCCACCCAATCTGCATCTCCTGGTGCTTTTAGACGCCCACCGGTTTCGCCATACAGCTCAATCCCGGTCAGATGACCAAGACCAAAGGCTTCCATGTAGCGGTAGAAAGTACCGTTGCCCATTTGAGATGCCACCCAGGCAAGGCATACGTTGAGCGAATGCTGCATACAGCCTTGCATATCCTGCTCGCCCCATACACCCCGGTTCCAGTTGTAGATGTAAATACCGCCGATTTCAAAAATGCCCGTATCCAGGAAGATCGTATCTGGCTTGACCGCGCCAGAATCGATTGCGGCTGCCATGGTGAGCACTTTGAATACCGATCCCGGCTCATAGGCCTGGCTGATGGCACGGTTGAATGGTGTGCTGCCGGGGAAGACTTCCCCGTAGCGCCAGTACTTATTGAGATCCAGGCGCGGTGTTGTCGCCATTGCCAGCACATCGCCGCTTTCCGGATCCATGATGATAATCGTGCCGGAATCCGCTCCGTAGGTTTCCACCGCGCGATCCACCATGCTTTCCATCTCTGCCTGGATCGCCCGGTCGATGGTCAGGATCAGGCTGGATCCTTCGGGCACGGTGGGTCTTTGCTCGGCGCGAATCGGATCATTCGGCACCATCACCCGCTGCGGGGTGCCCGCCAGCAGTTCATCGAAGTTCGCCTCCAGTCCGAAGTATCCGGTAAGTTCACCCTCGTCATTGCGCCCGACAAACCCCAGGATATTCGCTGCCAGCTCATTCTCCGGGTACGAACGCTGTAGATGCGGGTTGTAAACCAGGCCGCGCAGGCTAGGGCGCTCCGGATCACGGTTGGAGCCATATAAATCTTCGATCTCTTGCGAATACTGCGTCAACCGCTCAATCTTGTCCACGGTCACCAGGTCAGCCAGCACCCGGTAGACGGCTTGTGACGATGGCGGTTGGCTGGCAACCAGGTAGATCTCGTTATAGTCCAGGCCCAGCACCACACTGGCTGCGAGGGCTATGGTATGTGGATTCCTTACCTGCTCCAGCTCGATACCGACTTCGTAGACGGTGGCATTTCCAGCCAGCACATTTCCCCAGCGGTCGTAAATCAGCCCGCGTGCCGGTTGTATCGTGTGTGGAATCCAGGCGTACAGGTCCCGCTGCTTCAAGAAAGCATCAATCTGCTCGGGATTCAGTTGAATGCTGACCAGCCGCACCAAAATTGCCACGGCAAATACGGTCAGCATTGTGCCTAACAAGGTGAATCGCCAGACATGCTCGCTTTTCATGGCTGAACCTCCACCAACCGTTTGAGTGCAGGTACCAGTCGCAGACGAAGCCAATCAAAGAGCGACTCGGTATAATCGGGCGGTAAACTGGCAGGAATAGTAACGACAGTTTCTGGTGCGGGCGCCAGGTTGGCCTTTTGGCGAGGGATGTATCCATCCACTACCAGGTATTCAATATCCTCGCGCTCTATAGAACGAAAGCCCATCTCTTGAGCCCGGCGGCGCATCGTCGAAGCTGATCGCATTACCGCCAATTGAGTTTCCAAATCCGCGATCGAAGCATCCATTGCCTCAAGGTCTGCCTGCATTTCCATAATATGGCGACCAACTGTCGCAGCTTTGGTAGTGACACTCAGGTAAATAATCGCTACCAATGCTACTGTGACCAGAGCAAGCAGAAAAAGCCCCAAAATTTGGAGCTGCCTGCGCCATGGCGCCTGAGTGTATGCCTGTGTTAGCGTTCTTACCCGATCCATTATGTGCTGCCTCCTGCTGGTAAGCTGCGGTTTTGGAATGATCTCTTCCGCATTCAGCAGACATGCAAGTGTCATGCCACTTTCACGATAATGCTTACCTGCCCAATTTCTCAACCACTCGCAGCCTGGAACTGCGTGCTCTTGGATTTTCAGCTACCTCTGCTTCTTCCGGCATTACCGCTCGCCGGTTTACCAGGGTCAGGCTGGCCTTGTGCCCACAGGTGCAGACCGGCTGTCGCGGAGGGCAGATGCAGTCCTGGCTTTCCCGGCGGAAGTATTGTTTCACCAAACGGTCCTCTAATGAGTGAAAAGATATGATTGCCAACCTGCCGCCAGGAGCTAAAGCCTCCACGCACTGAGGTAGAACTTTCTCCACCGATTCCAGCTCCCGGTTGACTGCAATGCGCAGCGCTTGAAATGTCCGCGTGGCTGGATGCATCCCAGGTCTGCCGCTGCCTGTCACCTTCGAAATCACATTAGCCAGCTCAACGGTGGTACGCAGCGGCCGAGCCTGCACGATTGCATGCGCTACCTGGCGAGCCCGCCGCTCCTCGCCATATTCCCAGATGAGCGTCGCAAGCTCCGCCTCTGGCAACTCATTAACCAAACTGGCTGCCGTGATGTCTCCGTCTGAATCAAAACGCATATCCAGGGGAGCATCGTATAAGAATGAAAACCCCCGTTCCCGAGTGTCTAACTGCATCGAAGAGACACCCAGGTCCAACAGAATTCCATCGACTGCTTCCCATCCAATAGACTGCAGCTGGGAACGCAGCGTAGTATAGGACGCCCTTAGCAGAATTGCCCGCTCACCGAATGGCGCCAATTTTTCTGCTGCCAGTGCCAGTGCCTGAGGATCAACATCCAGACCCAACAAACGCCCATTCGGGCTGCTTGCCTCCAGGATACCCCAGGCATGACCCCCGGCTCCCAGGGTGGCATCTACGTAAGTACCTCCCTGGCGAGGGCGTAACGCGTGTATAATTTCATGGTAAAGGACCGGGCGATGCATGGATATCACTCCAAAGGACTGATATCCAGCTAGTTACCTTGCCGGGATGTCAAAAGCCGCGAACAGGTCTGCATTTTCCTGAACTTCTTCCAGTTGTTTGGCCTGTTCCAGCCAATGCTCGCTCGACCAGATTTCGAAGTGCTCGCCTACCCCCACGATGACCACCTCCCCGTCCAGGCCGGCAGCCTGGCGGAGGAATTGGGGCAGCAGGATTCGCCCAGCGCGATCTACGTCTACCTGCTCGCCGCTGGAATACAGCAACCGCTTGAGCAGCCGGGCGCGAGCATCTGTGATGCTCATACCGCGGATATTTTGGGAGATTGCGTTGAAAGTTTCCGTAGTCAGCACCATCAGATTGCCGTCGAATCCCTGGGTTATGAACGCGCCGTTTGAGAGCAGCTCGCGATAACGCGCTGGTATAATCAAACGACCTTTGTCATCGATGGAATGCTGATAGCGACCAAGGAACATATGTTCTATACCGTCCTTAATGTCAGAACGCCGGCACATGCCCGGCGCTCCACTTTGTTCCACTTTCTCCCACAATCACCCACAGTATATCCGAAATTGCTGTGAATTGCAAGAGTGTAACAATTAGAAATTTCGATTCTGTAAACCAAACCTTTGTACCATAGACACAGGAGCATCCATGCAGCATCCACTCAATCCATCGGATTACAGGCAGCTTTTCGTCGGATTGGATACACAAACCCCACTGCTCGATGGAAGCCATCGCACTTACATTAACTTTGACAACGCCGCCTCCACGCCAGCCCTAAAAACTGTCCAAAAAGCAGTCAATGATTTCCTGGTCTACTACAGCAGTGTGCACCGCGGGACCGGCTTCAAGAGCCAGCTTTCAACCCATGCATACGAGCAGTCACGCCGCATCGTGATGGAGTTCCTGGGCGCCAACCCTGAGGAGCACACCTGCATTTTCGGCAAGAACACCACCGAAGCCATCAACAAGCTGGCGCGGCGCTTTCCCTTCACCGAGCAGCGGGATGTTGTTCTGACCAGCGGCATGGAACACCATTCCAACGACTTACCCTGGCGCTTTGCCGCTCACAACGTGCACGTGGCCCTGACACCCGATGGACGTTTGGATTTAGAGGATCTGCGCGCCAAGTTGGCCGACTATGGCTCGCATGTGGCGCTGGTCGCCATCACCGGCGCCAGCAATGTCACCGGCAATATCAACCCCATCCACCAGATCGCCGAATGGACCCATGCAGCAGGCGCACAGATCGCGGTCGACTGCGCCCAGTTAGCGCCCCATCGCAAAGTTGATATGAAATCGCTGGACGATCCAGCGCACCTGGATTTTGTCACCATCTCCGCCCACAAGATGTACGCACCATTTGGCACCGGCGCGCTGGTCGGGCGGCGCGATGTATTCGAACGCGGTGACCCCGACCTGACCGGCGGCGGCACGGTTGAAATCGTAACCCTGGATGATGTGGTCTGGTCTGGCCCGCCAGATCGGGATGAAGCCGGCAGCCCGAACACAACCGGCGCAGTGGCTCTGGCAGCCGCCATTCGCCAGCTCCATGCGGTCGGCATGGAGCAAGTCTCTCAGCACGAGGCCGAGCTGACCCGGCACGCGCTGTCCGAACTGCCAGGAGTGCCTGGCATCCAGGTCTACGGTGATCACGACCCGGAGAATGCTCCGGATCGCCTGGGAGTTATTCCTCTAAGCATTGGCGGTCTCTCGCATTTCCTGGTGGCTGCAGTCTTGGGACACGAGTTTGGCATCGGTGTGCGCAGCGGCTGCTTTTGCGCCCACCCATATATCCTGCATCTTCTGGGATTGAGCCATGCAGAATCTCAGCAGGTGCGAACGCAAATGCTGTCCGGCGACAAATCCCACATGCCAGGGTTGATCCGCGCCTCATTTGGGCTGTACAACACCATCGAAGAAGTCGATGTCCTGGTAGACTCCCTCAAGCGGATTGCCAGAGGAGATTATCGCGGGCGCTACCGCCAAAACACAGCCAGCGGCGAGTTCACACTCGATGGCTGGGCGCCTTCTTTCGACCAATATTTCCAGCTGTAAGCACCTAGCGGTACCGCTGCAGCACGGAGCGCACCTCTTCCAGATAGCCGCTGCCGAACAGATTTAGATGGTTTAACAGGTGGTACAGGTTGTAAATCGGAAAGCGTTCTCTCCAGCCTTTTTCCACCGGGCGGACCTCCTGGTAAGCCCGGTAGAAATCCTCCGGGAAAGCGCCGAACAAGGCGGTCATAGCCAGCTCCGCCTCGGCCCAGCCATAATAGGCTGCCGGATCGATGATTGCAGGCGCACCCTGCATATCGGTGATTGCATTTCCGCTCCACAGATCGCCGTGGATCAAAGATGCCGGCTGTTCTGGCACCAACCGGGGCAGGCGCGCAGCCAATGCCTCGATCTGTCTCTCATCCGCCGCTGCTAACAGCCCGCGAGTTCTTGCCAGGCGCGCCTGGAAAAGCAGCCTTCTCTCTGCAAAGAAAGCATACCCATCTGCCTCCCATGTATTTGGCTGAGGGGTGCTGCCGATATAGTTATCGTGATAGAAACCGTGTCTGGGTTGGATTTGCTGGTGAAGCGCGGCCAGCTGCCGCCCAAAGCGAGGCCAGTAATCCGCACTGCGCCGCGCCGGCATCAGATCTTCCAATAAAAGAAAATCTTCTGCAAACAAGAACACTATCGGAACGCGCGGCCCGCTGGCGGATGCCAGAACCTGCAGCCCTTCCGCCTCCCGCTCGAACATATCCGCAGGGGTAGACCGGTTGGTCTTAAGGAAAAACGTGGTTCCTGAAGTCGTTTCCAGCCGGGTGCCCTGGTTGATGCAGCCGCCGCCAACCCGTTGTTCGCCTGCCAGTTGGCCAAAATCATTTCGCTCCAACCACTGCACCACAGCCTCAGCAATCACTGCGCCTCTTTCAGTTTCCCCTCTTCCAGAGCTTGCAGTAAACCCCGGCAGGCGCGCTCTACGATCGCGTACACCTGTTCGAATCCATCGATGCCCCCGTAGTACGGATCGGGCACCGGGTCGTCCGGTCCGCCGAGCGGATCGAATTCGCGCAGCAGGTGGATATTCGATTGCTGCGCCGGGGTAGGCACCAGGCGCAGAAGATCACGCCGGTTCTCAGGATCCATGGCGATGATCAAATCAAAATTCTCAAAATCACGGCGCGAGAACTTTCTGGCACTTCCATCATATTGAAGCCCATGCCTGGCGGCAACATACCGCATGCGCTCATCAGGTCTTTCGCCAACATGCCACCCGCCGGTGCCGGCTGAGTCAACCTCATACTTGTGCTCCACACCGCCCTGCTTTGCCAGATGCAGGAACATATTTTCCGCCAGCGGGCTGCGCACGATGTTACCCAGGCATACAAAACAAATACGAGTTTTACCAGACAAAGATCGCCTCACAGAATAGATTTGCCTTATCCTACCATAGCTGCTGCACAGAATAGCGGCGCACCGGTCATGCGGTGCGCCGCTGTTCCGAGATTAACTGGTTATTCCCGGCGCATAGCATCCATGACTGCCACAGCAGCAATGTTGACGATATCACGCACCTCATCTCCTGTTTGCAGCACGTGAATTGGCGCACCCATGCCTAACAGGATTGGCCCGATTGCCTGGGCATTCCCCAACCGAGCTAACAATTTATACGACACGTTGGCAGACTCAAGCGACGGAAATACCAACACATTGGCATCTTTGACGTTGCTGAAGGGGTAGCGATTCTCGATGATGTCCACCACAACCGCCGTATCTGCCTGCATCTCGCCATCTACTGCAAAATCAGGGCAGCGCCCCTTGATAATCTGCACCGCCTGGCTGACTTTAGCAGAAAGTGGATGGGGCGTGCTGCCGAAATTCGAGAACGAAAGCAGCGCCACTCGTGGTTCCAGGCCGAGCTGGCAGGCAAAATCAGCCGCCAGGCAGGCAATATCCGCCAGGTCTTCAGCCGATGGGTCGATGTTCACCGTGGCATCAGAGAACAGATACACCTTGCCTTCGACGATCATGATATATACGCCTGCAGCAATGCGCCTGCCAGGCTGGGTATGATGAATCTGCAGCGCCGGGCGAATGACCTCTGGATAATCGTAATTCAATCCGGAGACAAACGCGTCCCCGTCGCCCATCTTCACCATCATCGGGCCAAACACATTGTGCTCTCGCACCCGTTTGCGCGCGTCCCGCAGTGTCAGCCCCTTACGCTGGCGTAGTTCATAATAAGCGTAAGCGTACTCATTCAGCCGTTCGAAATTCCAGGGGTCAACAACCAGTGGGCAGCAGTCCAGACCCAGTGTCGCGAGCCTTTCATTGATCACCTCCTGCCTGCCCAGCAGCACAGGAATGCCGATACCTTCATCTACCACGCGCGCAGCTGCCCGGATGATCTTGGTCTCCTCGCCTTCAGCGAAGATGATGCGTTTCTTTTCGGGGCTGGATCGCGCTTTGTTCAAAATGTAGTAACGCACTTGCTCGCCCATACCCTGGCGGAAGGCAAGCTGCTCCCGGTATTCATCCAGGTCGATGTGCTTGCGCGCCACACCGCTTTCCATAGCAGCCTTTGCCACTGCCGGTGATTCCCACAGAATCACACGCGGGTCCAATGGCTTGGGCACGATATATTCCGGGCCAAACTTAAGGCTTTCCAGACCATAGGCGCGCAGCACACTGTCTGGCACATCTTCTTTTGTCAGCGCCGCCAGGGCCATCGTGGCAGCCACCTTCATTTCCTCGTTAACCGCGCGTGCACGCACGTCTAGCGCGCCGCGGAATATGAAGGGGAAGCCCAGCACGTTGTTGATCTGGTTCGGGTAGTCTGAGCGCCCGGTAGCAATAATCGCATCGGGGCGCGCTTCGCGCGCCAGTTCATACTTGATCTCGGGGTCCGGATTTGCCATGGCAAAGATCAATGGCCTCTCAGCCATCGTCTTGACCATCGCAGGCGTCAGCAGGTCCGCAACCGACAGCCCGTAGAACACATCTGCATTGCGCACGGCATCGGTCAAAGTGCGCGCCTCGGTCTCAGCCGCAAAGCGTTCTTTATACTTATTCATGCCGGCGGTGCGGCCCTGGTAAACCACCCCGCGGGTGTCTACCAACAAAATATGCTCGCGCTTCACGCCCAGCCGCACCATCAGCTCACCGCACGATATTGCCGAAGCGCCCGCGCCTGAGATGCACACTTTTACCTCATCCAGGCGCTTGCCCACAACCTCTAATCCATTGATCAATCCCGCGCCGGAGATGATAGCAGTGCCATGCTGGTCGTCGTGAAATACAGGGATATCCAGCATGGCGCGTAAGGTTTCCTCGATATAAAAGCACTCGGGCGCTTTGATATCTTCCAGGTTTATGCCGCCAAAGGTAGGCGCGATAGCCTTAACGACCTGGATGATCACATCCGGATCATGGCTGTCTACCTCAATATCGAACACATCGATATCGGCAAATTTTTTAAACAGTACCCCTTTACCCTCCATTACCGGCTTGCCCGCCAGCGCACCTCGGTCACCCAGGCCAAGGATGGCTGTTCCATTCGAGATCACCGCCACAAGATTTCCTTTAGAGGTGTATTCATAGCTCAACTCGGGGTTATCAGCGATCTCCAGAACGGGGAACGCTACACCCGGTGAATATGCCAGTCCCAGGTCCCGCTGCGTCGCCATGGGCTTGGTAGGCATGATCGAAATCTTCCCGGGTTTGCCTCCCAGGCGATGGTACTCAAGCGCATCTTCACGTGTAATCTTGCTCATGACTCTCTCCTAAAAATAATGGGTGAGTTTTACTTGCTGAGGCAGGACGTTCCTGTCGTCAGAATGATTTTATCATCTCATTAATCGAACGCAGTGACCAGTCACCCTTGTCGCAAGACCGAAGGAAATATTTTCTCCTCTATTCTGGCTGATTGAAAAGACCATATGCAATATTTGGATATAATGTATAATGTAACTGCACGAATCGCAATCTGCTACCGGGAGAATGGCCTAACGGTCAAATCTAACACCAACCCCCGGGAGGACTATCGGAAAGGTTTTCACCCTACGCCTGTCTGGCAGGAGTTTATCAAAGCAGTGCCGCGCAGGTTTATTTCTATCCTTTTCATGGCGCGGCCACGGGTGCAAACGGATCCAACTCGCTTTTTGGTTGTGGAGCTTTTCGCCAGTACGCTTGCGTCCGTCACAGTGCGGTCCAGTACTGAGATGGGGTATGTTGCGTCTTGCCAAGTCGAGTATCGCCGTTGCCAGGGATTTATTCCGGGAGAGTAAATATTCCTTGAATTGATTGGCAGAATGCGCCCTAATCTGTGCATGCATAGACCCAGGCGCTTCCTGGCAACCCACAGCTTAGACAGACGAGATGGAAATCCAGCAGCCGTGGCTCTGCCTGGTCAGGTCAGGGCAATACGTTTATGGCTGGATCGATCACCACCCTGCAGGTGCAGAAAAAAAACCAGGATCGTGTTAACGTTTACCTGGATGGCGTCTTTGCCTTTGGTCTGGCGCGCATTGTGGCTGCCTGGCTGTATGTTGGGCAGGCGCTGAGCGACGAGAAGATCGCCGAGCTGCGCGCTGCAGATGAGCACGAAGCCGCCTACCAGCGCGCGCTCAAATACCTTGGCTATCGAGATCGATCCGAGGCTGAGGTTCGCCGCCATCTGACCGAGCACCAGGTGCCTGAAGAAACCGTTGAAGCAACGATTTCTCGCTTGCAGCGCAGTGGACTGTTGAGCGATAAGCGTTTTACGCGTATCTGGGTGGATAACCGTTCCGAATTTCGACCTCGGGGTAAACGCGCTCTGGCGTATGAACTGCGCCAGAAAGGCATCGACGCGGAGACCATCGACCAGGCATTAGAGCCGATCGATGAAGAAGATATGGCCTACCGCGCAGCCTTGAAACCAGCCCGGCGCTATCTTACCCTTACCCGGCAAGAGTTTCGCCAAAAAATGTGCGCGTTTCTGGCACGCCGTGGATTTGATTATGAAGTTGCCGCAACGACTGCCACTCGCCTGTGGGCAGAGATTGACTCAGAGAGAGATACTGAAGATTAGGATCGAGAGGTAGACCCATGAATGGCTTGTGGTTTTGGCTGCCAGTTTCCCTGCTGGCAGTGGCAGTAGGTTTTGGGATCGGATATTATGTGAAGCAAATGCTCCTGGAAAAGGAGCGGCGAACGCAGCAGGAAGACGCCGACAAGATCCTCCGGGAAGCGCGGGAGAATGCCAGCCAGATCGAAATTCAGGCTAAGAATAAGGCGCTTGAGACCCGTCAAAGTGCCGACGCTGAAATATCTCGCCGGCGCAGCGATTTAAGTCGTGAGGAAGACCGTCTTCAGAAACGCCGCGAAGAGCTTGATGGGCGGGCTGATCGCCTGGAGAAGCGCGAGCAACTGCTGAACAAGCGCCAGAGCGCCCTTGACAAGCGTGTCAACGATCTTGAAAAGCTGCATCAAAAAGAGATGGAAGAGCTTCAACGCATCTCCCAGCTCAGCGTCGAGGATGCACGCACCATCTTGCTTGCCGAAGCTGAAAAGGATGCGCGCAATGATATGGCACGCATCATCCGGCAGGTCGAGGCTGAGGCGCGCGAGGAGGGCGAACGGCGGGCACGGAGTCTGATTACCGCAGCAATTCAGCGCGTGGCATCTGACCATGTCTCCGAGGTCACCACCTCAGTCGTTCCGCTGCCCAGCGATGAAATGAAAGGTCGTATCATCGGGCGCAATGGGCGCAATATCCATGCTTTCGAGCAAGCTGCTGGCGTTGATGTCATTGTTGATGATACACCGGAAGCAGTAACCATCTCCTGCTTCGACCCCGTGCGCCGCGAGGTAGCCCGCCGGGCGCTGGCAAAGCTGATCCTCGATGGTCGTATTCACCCGGCTCACATCGAAAAAATCCTCAAAAACGAGCAGAAGGACGTCGACCGCGATATCATTGAGGCGGGCGAACAGGCAGTCTTTGATGCCGGCGTGAGCGGCTTGCACCCGGAAATCATCAAGGTGTTTGGACGGCTGAAGTACCGCACATCCTATGGACAAAACCAGCTTGCCCATGCTGTGGAGACGGCCAAACTTGCCGCCGTCTTGGCAGCCGAGCTGGGCGCCGATGTCGAGGTTTCCAAAATGGGTGCATTGCTGCATGATCTGGGCAAAGCCCTGGATCACAACATTGAAGGTACCCACGCCCAGATTGGTGCAGACCTGGCGCGGCGCTACGGCGTACCCGCCAAGGTGGTCAATGCCATTGCCTCGCACCATCACGAAGTCGAGCAGGAAACGGTTGAGGCAGCCATCGTTGAAGCTGCCGATGCAATTTCTGGGGCACGCCCAGGCGCCCGCAGGGAGAGCCTGGAACAATACATCAAGCGCGTTCGCGCCCTGGAAGATATCGGCAATTCCTTTAAGGGTGTCAACCAGACCTATGCGCTGCAAGCAGGCCGCGAGATCCGTATCTTCGTCAAGCCAGAAGACATCGACGACCTGGCCTCCATCCGACTGGCGCGCGATATCGCCAAGCAGATCGAAGAGTCGATGCAGTATCCGGGTCAGATCAAGGTCACCGTGATCCGCGAGACGCGTGCGGTAGATTACGCCAAGTAATCCCTGCGGATTAAAGCACAGAGCTGGCTGCACGATGCAGCCAGCTCTGTTTTTATTAATTCAGGAAAGGATTGTGACGCCGCTCGGCGCCTACCGTGGTCTCAGGGCCGTGCCCTGAGAACAGGCGGGTCTCATCTGGCAGGATAAGCACCTGGGAGCGGATGCTGTTGAGCAGCGTGTTATAGTCACCGCCCGGCAGGTCAGTGCGCCCGATGCTGCCCTGAAATATCACATCGCCTACAAATGCTGCGTTTTCGCTGGCGCAGTAGAAGATGACATGCCCGCGAGTGTGTCCGGGGGCATGGCGTGTCTCCAGCACATATTCACCCAACCTCAGAATCTGACCATGAATTAGATCTACCGTCGGCTCAGGACCGGGATCGATCTGCATGCCAAACAGGGGGGCGCCTCCCTGGAAACGCCACAGCGGATAATCCTCTGGGTGCAACGCCACCGGAGGCGGAGGGTCAACCAGGTCGGCAACCTGCCCGGCGCCGGCGATATGGTCGAAATGCGCGTGCGTAAGCCAGATGCTGATGATCCGCCAACCTCGCTGGCGTGCAGCCGCGACGATTTTTTCTCCTTCGTCGGCTGGATCAATCACAACTGCCTCTGATGTCAGTGGATCGGCGATCAGGTAGGTATTGGTCATTACCGGCCCAAGTGTAAAGGCAACGATTTCAAGCATGCTGAAACACCTCGAAGCGAACAGGTTGTCCGGCGATTTCGTTCCGCAAGGGTATTATATCAGCCGGAGAAGGCTTCGGCTCTGGTCGCCGCACCGCCAACATCTGGCTCTTTGCTCATCGGGTAGAATCGTGCTAGACTCTAAGAAACCCATCGAAGGAGACAAAATGCCGCACTACCCCCCTGAACCGTTTCGGATTAAGATGGTCGAATCTATCCGCCTGATTAGTCCTAACGAACGCCGGACTGCGATCGTCAAGGCTGGTTACAACCTGTTTGCTTTGCGATCTGAAGACGTGTTCATCGATTTATTGACCGACTCCGGTACTGGTGCGATGAGCCAGTACCAATGGGCTGCTATGCTGCAAGGAGATGAGGCCTACGCAGGCGCTCGATCCTATTTTCGCCTGGCGGAGGCAGTGACAGAAGTCTTCGGCTTCAGGTTCTTCTTACCCACCCATCAGGGTCGCGCTGCCGAGAATATCCTGAGCAGCCTGCTCGTCAAGCCCGGTCAGTGCATTCCTTCCAACATGCACTTCGATACCACCGATGCCAACATACGTGCTCGCGGTGGGAAGCCAACAAATCTGGTAATCGAGGCCGCTTTCGATCCGCAGAACAGGCATCCTTTCAAGGGCAACATGGATGTCGACAAACTGCGCCAGTTTATCGAACAAACCGGCGTCGAAAATATTCCCTTCGGCATGATTACCATCACCAACAACGCCGGCGGCGGTCAACCGGTTTCGCTGAGCAACCTGCGGGAAACCGCTGCGGTGTACAAGCAATATCAGATACCGTTTTTCATCGATGCCTGTCGCTTCGCCGAAAACGCGTATTTCATCAAGACGCGTGAACCAGGCTACAGCAGCAAATCCACCCTTGAGATCGCCCGCGAGATTTTCGCACTGGCAGATGGCGCCACGATGAGCGCCAAAAAAGATGCGATTGTTAACATCGGTGGTCTGCTGATGATGAATAACGAGACGCTTTACCAGCGTGCCTGCAACGAGCTGATCCTGAGAGAAGGGTTTACCACCTATGGCGGTCTGGCAGGGCGTGACCTGGATGCCATGGCAACCGGTCTGCGGGAAGGTCTGGAGGAAGATTATTTGCACTATCGCCTGGGACAGACAGCTTACCTGGCAGAAAAGCTGCTGGCAAACGGCATACCGGTTATCGAGCCTCCCGGAGGCCACGCCGTTTACCTGGATGCCGGTCGCTTCTTACCCCATATTCCCCAAAGTCAGTTCCCCGGACAGGCGCTAGCAGTCGAAT
Organism: Anaerolineales bacterium; assembly: GCA_041736465.1. GTDB lineage: Bacteria > Chloroflexota > Anaerolineae > Anaerolineales > UBA4823 > JAJUJL01. Next base: position 24,545 of record JBGSTO010000554.1, read on the forward strand.
TATACGTACAGGGCGGCATTCGAACGGTTGAGATTGGCTCGGTTATGTTTGCCCATCCCGACCCCGTCAGCGGCGAAATGGTATACCCTCAGCTGGAACTCGTGCGCCTGGCGCTGCCTCGCCGTGTATACACCCAGAGTCACATGGATTACATCGTTGAGACACTCGGAGAAATCGACCGCCGCCGGGAAACGATCCGCGGTTATCGTTTTACGTACGCGCCGGATCTCCTGCGCCATTTCACTGCACGCTTCGAACCGCTTAGCGAGCTATGAAATTCTGTATCTTTTAGGAGGTTATGTGAAACCGAGTTCCCTGCTATTGCTCAATGCGTTCCTGTTTATCGCCGCAGGCATTGCGTTTGCTCTATATGGGCCTCTGATGATTGACTTCTTCGGTGTACTGGAGCTGAACCAGGCGACTTCGCCCATGTACTGGTACGTGGCGTCCTTTGCGCGCCTGTACGGAGCCGCCCTGTTTGGATTCGGTTTTTTGATCTGGGCTGCCCGCAGCCTGATGGAAAGCCAGTCTCTACCCGCCGAAACCCGCCAGCGATTCCTGTTTGCGCTGCTGCTGGCGCATCTGATCAGCCTGTTCGTCGCTTTTCTTCAACAGACCACCGTCTGGATAAACCCGGCAGGCTGGGTTGCTGTCGCGGTACATCTGTTTTTTCTGGCTGGCTATGGCTACTTTCTGCTGACCGGCGCGAAGCAAGGATAATGGTGCATGCCAGCACCAAGGAAATTTCAGGGCATGAAGCCAGAAACAAACAAGAACCCCTCCTCATCCAGCTTTCCAAAGCTGGAACTGCTGGTACCCCAATCCTGGGAAGAATACGAGCTTTTGGACAGCGGCAGCGGGCGGAAGCTCGAGCGGTATGGTGCGTACACCTTCATCCGCCCTGAGCCCCAGGCAATGTGGGCGCCATCGCTTCCCGCGCGTGCCTGGCAGGAGGCGCATGCCGAATTCATCCCCAGCCGCGAGGAAAGCGGAGGCAATTGGCGCTTTGCCAGGGCAGTTGCAGACAATTGGATAATGCACTATCCTCCGCTTACGTTTCAGGTGCAGCCTACCGCAGGGCGGCACCTGGGCGTGTTCCCGGAACAAGCCGTTCACTGGGATTGGATTTCAGAAAAGATCAGCTCTGCCCCCGGTGGAACGACCAGGGTGTTAAACCTGTTCGGTTATACCGGCCTGGCTTCCCTGGTGGCAGCGCACTCCGGGGCGCAGGTTACCCACGTCGACGCCTCGAAGAAATCTATTGCCTGGGCGCGACACAACCAGGAACTCTCCGGTATGCAAGCTATGCCCATTCGCTGGATCGTGGATGATGCCCTCAAGTTTGTGGAAAGGGAAGCGCGCCGGGGCAATCGATACTCGGGTTTAATTCTCGATCCGCCCAAGTTTGGACGCGGACCTAAGGGAGAGGTCTGGGAGTTCTTCGAGTTATTTCCGCGCCTGCTTGCTGCCTGCCGGGCAGTGCTAACCCCCCAGCCGCTCTTCGTTGTTATCACCGCCTACGCCATTCGCGCCTCTGCGCTGAGCCTGTACTACCAGCTCGGTGAGATGATGGCGGGCTTAGGCGGCTCGCTTGCCGCCGGTGAAATCGGTATGGCAGACAGCTCAGCAGGTCGCGTCATCTCGATGGCGCTCTTCGCCCGGTGGCATCCAGGGGCGCTGCCGTAGCGCTCACCTGGCATACCATATATACCATCTAAAGCAATCCACAATGCAGTAGAATTGTTTTGATTCCTGTTAGGCATACGGGTAAGCATTATTATCTCAAAGGAGAAACAATAATGGCGGATGTGATTGATTACAAAATTTTTGGCGACGATCTTCAACTGGTTGAAATCGAGCTCGATCCGGGCGAAGCCGTGCGCGCCGAAACCGGTACGATGACCTATATGGAGACCGGCATTGAGATGCAGACCAGCACAGGCGGCGGGATGTTGCGCGGCCTGAAGCGCATGATCACCGGCGAAAGCTTTTTCATCACCAGCTTCTACAACACCGCACAGGTTCGCAGCCGGGTTGCCTTTGCAGCGCCGTATCCTGGAAAAGTCATTCCACTGAATTTGTCTGCGCTTGGTGGTCAATTCATATGCCAGAAAGACTCATTCCTCTGCGCAGCGCAAGGTATCGAGATCGAGATCGCCTTCACCAAGCGTTTGGGGGCGGGTATTTTTGGCGGCGAGGGTTTCATCCTGCAGCGATTACAGGGCGATGGTCTGGCGTTTGTGCATGCGGGCGGCACGATTATTGAGAAGGACCTGGCGCCAGGGGAAAACATCCGGGTTGACACCGGCTGCCTGGTTGCCATGGCTCCCACCGTGGATTACGACATTCAGTTTATCGGTGGGTTTCGCAATGCACTTTTCGGTGGAGAAGGCCTGTTTCTTACCCGGCTGACCGGTCCAGGCAAAGTGTACTTACAGAGCCTGCCCTTCTCCCGCCTGGCAGACCGGATACATGCCGCTGGACGCTCGGGCATACAGATCGAGGAGCGCCGGGGAGCTGCAGGCATCGGTGGAGACATCCTCGGTAATATTCTCAGCGGTGGACGTTAGGTAAAAAGATAGGGGCGGTGATCACACCGCCCTCATTCACCCCAATTGTTTTTTTGCCGCCTGCCAGAGCTGCTCCATCTCTTCCAGCGACAGATCAGAAACAGCAGCGCCTTTTTCGCGCGCCTGAGTTTCAATATACTTGAAGCGCTTACGGAAGCGAGCATTGGCTTCACGCAGCGTACTCTCCGGTTCAATTTTGTACCAGCGCGCCAGGTTCACCACCGCAAATAATAAATCGCCGATCTCACTAGCTCTGTCTCGCGTTGAGGCCTGCAAGACCTCCTGCCATTCTTCCTGCACTTTTTCGATCACACCCTGAACATCAGGCCAATCGAACCCGACACGCGCGGCGCGCTGCTGGTACTGCTCTGCCTGGGTGAGCGCCGGTAGTGCCAGCGCGACCCCATCCAGAAGGCTGGCTTCCCTCTTGCCTTTCTCTGCTCGTTCGGCGGCTTTTAATTTTTCCCAATTAGCCAAAACACCACCCACGTCCTTCAGATCTACATCACCAAACACATGCGGGTGGCGGTGCACAATCTTGTGATGAATGCCTTGTATGATGCTCGTCATATTGAATTCGCCGGTTTCGCTGGCGATTTGAGCGTGCAGCACAATTTGCAGCAGCAGATCACCCAACTCTTCCCGTATGGCTTGAGGATCGTCGGCATCCATTGCCGCCAGTGCCTCATACGTCTCCTCGAGCAGATGGGGCCGCAAGCTCTGGTGGGTTTGTTCCCGGTCCCATGGACAGCCATCGGGGGCGCGCAGATGAGCAATAATTTCTTGAAATGCCTCGAAGGATGTTCCCGGTTCCAGTGCGGGTACATACAGGGTGGAAAGCAGACCGATGCGCGGGTTTTGATCGATTTGATGCAGAGGCATGTCCTCGACAAACTCCTTGGAGGTCCCAGCCGCATGCACCAGTCGTACCGGATGGTCATCTGGATACACAGACATTAAAGTCAGCTTTACATCGGAGGCCACTTCTCTGGAGTACAGCTGGGCAATCAATGCCGGGCTGTCAGGTGGAAAGCCTGGCACATGCCCGGCAGCCAGTTCCAGAGCATCCACCAGAGCTGCTTGAGGCAACGGATCCCGCCCCAATGCAGAGAAGGTTGGCCCAATAAAGCTCACACCCTCGACCACGCTCACGGGAATAGACAACTGCTGCGCCTGGCGCATGATTTCCACGCCTGTGGTCTCAGCGATTAACGGGTGACCAGGGACTGCATAGATAACGCCTTGCGGGCGTTGGCTAAGCTCCAGCACTTGCTCGACAATGCGCCGGTATACATCCTCGAAAGTCTGGCTTTCCTCGTAGAGATAATCGAATGAATGCACGATCAAGTGCGGCGGCAAATGCTCCACCACCGGATGGTGGTGAGTACGCAGATGAACTTCTTTGGCAGACCCCAATACATGCCAGGCCCGCCGGGTCAGCAGGTCCGGGTCGCCTGGCCCTAAACCGAGCAGCGTAATGCCGCGAGAATCCATGCTTGCACCTCTTCCACAACAATTCCGTTCTTATGACATTATATTGCCAGTCTGCGATTACCTGGATACCAATGTGGCATAGCATTGATTTCAAAAGACCAGACAGGCAAACTGCACCTGTCTGGTCAACTATTGATGAAAGGTTTGAATGCTGCGAACACCGCTGCCCTTGAGCGCATCCTCAGGCGGCAGCATTCACAGGCGCTGCATGAACAACCAGGCGCTGGATTAACGCTTGGTGTAGGTCGGCGCCTTGCGGGCTCGCTTGAGACCTGGTTTCTTGCGTTCCTTTACACGCGGGTCGCGGGTCAGGAAACCACCTTTACGCAGCACCGGGCGCAGATCAGGGTTCATCAGGATCAGAGCGCGAGCTACGCCTAATTGAACCGCGTCCGTTTGTCCGGTTACTCCGCCGCCATCCACCACAACGGTGATATCAAACTGGTCAGGATCACCGCCAGAAGTGTTGATGGGCAGCAGGATCGCGTGCAGATCGCCAAGGCGGGTAAAATACGCCTCGGCGGGTTTATCATTGACGGTGAACTTCCCAGAGCCGGGCATAATGCGCACACGGGCGGTGCTCTCTTTGCGGCGGCCAATACCTTCGTAATACTGTACAGACATACTAACTCCTTGTAGCAACTAGGCGCGTCACGCCACTGGCTTGGGATTCTGGCCAGCGTGCGGATGATCTGGCCCTGCATACACTCTTAACTTCTTGATCAATTGGCGGCCCATCTTGCCATGCGGCAGCATACCCCAAACCGCTGCACGGATCACGCGGTCAGGATGATTCCCCAACTGCTCCCGCAGGCTGGTGGCCTTTAAACCACCCGGGTACATCGAGTGGCGGTAGTATTTCTTTTCCACCAGTTTGTTGCCGGTAACTGTGATGCGCTCTGCATTAACTACCACCACATGATCTCCCAGGTCTACGCCTGGTGTGAAATCCGGGCGGTGTTTACCGAGCAGTATCGCGGCAATCTTCGTCGCCAGGCGACCTAAGTTTTGATCGTTTGCATCCACCAGGTGCCATTGGTGGCTGATTTCACTCGATTTCGGATAATAAGTTTTTTCCACTTTCGCCTTCTCCACTTACTTCTTTCATCCAGGTTTGATTCTTGCCTGTCTCGTCAAAATCACCAGGGTAATACACTTCCATCAGTGTCAATCCATGTGCCGGGGCAAGCCCCTGTACACGCCGGCTGTCTGGTTTCTGCAGGGTCTCGACCAGATCATCGAAAGACCGGCGGCCCTGCCCAACCTTCACCAGGAATAAGACCAGGTGCCGTACCATGTGGTACAAAAAGGCATTGCCGGTGATCTCAAAGATCAGCCCATCCTGTAAACTGCCATTACGGGCAGCTTCCCAACGCGCCGCCGTGATTTTTCGCACAGTGCTGCCGCCAGATCGCGGTGGGGTTCCGTAAGCAGCAAAATCGTGCTCTCCGAGCAGAAATTTTGCGCTTTGCTGCAATCTTTCCAGCTCCACCGCAGGCCATACTCGCCAGGCATAGCGCTCCACCAACGGATTACGCACAGGCTGGCAGTAGACCCGGTAGCGGTAGCGCCTGGCAAGTGCATCATACCGAGGATGAAATCCATCGTCTGCTTGCTGGACGCTGAGCGCTGATACCTGCGGAGGCAGCAGCGCGTTCAGTGCGCCTTGCAGCGCTTCGTCGCCTTGCTCCCAAACCAGATCGAATGCGATCACCTGTCCAAGAGCATGTACGCCGCTATCGGTGCGTCCAGCAGCCAGGATCGAACGCTCCTGCCAGCCAAGCTGGCGCAGTGCAGTTTCCACACAGCCCTGGATCGTAGGCGGACTGCCGGTTTTTGGATGTGGCTGCCTTTGAAAACCCTGAAAACCAGAGCCGTCGTAGGCAAGTTTTACCTGGTAACGTGCCATGCGTTGTCAGCCTTATGCTGACCGCAGACGATCAGTCCTCGATCAACTCCAACAAAACTATGTCCGCGGCGTCACCCTGACGGGGGCCAAGTTTTACAATGCGCGTATATCCGCCCATGCGATCCTCGTAACGCGGGGCAATGTCGTCGAAGAGCTTCTTTACGGCTTCAGGGTTGCCCAACCGCGCTGCCGCCAGGCGGCGCGCGTGGACTACCTTACTTTCACCCGCTTGATTACCGCGTTTAGCCAGAGTAATCAAGCGTTCTACCTGGCCGCGCACTGCCAATGCCTTGGCAAGGGTAGTGCGGATTCGCTCATGCTCAAACAACTGCGCTACCATGATACGGCGCAGAGCGATGCGTTGATCCTTGCTGCGGCTTAATCTCTTCCCAGCTACTCTGTGTCGCATTTCCTGTTACTCCACTTCTTGATCGTGATCGTCTTTGAGGTAGCCCTTCTCGCGCATCTTCTGGCGCAGTTCGTCCAGGCTCTTTTCCCCAAAGTTACGAATCGACATAACAGCTTCTTCGCCCTTTTCGAGCAGTTCCAATACCTCACCCACGGTCGTGATGCCCGTGCGCTTCAACGAATTGAACACTCGCACCGACAGATCCAAATTCTCGATCGGGGTTTCAATCATCTCACTGGTGAGGCGGCTGGTCTCGACTTCGGCGAGATCCAGGGAAGCCAGCGTTTCCTCGCTGACCCCAGCCAGATGGCGCAGGTGATCGATCATCACCTTGGCGCTGGTGCTGAGCGCTTCTTCGGGACCGAAGGTGCCGTCAGTCCAAATTTCAAGAACCAGGCGGTCGTAATTGGTGCTCTGGCCAACGCGCGCGCTGCCCACATCCCAATTCACCCGCCGCACCGGGCTGTAAATCGCATCGACGGGCAGCTCCCCGATTGGCAAGCGTCCGATGCGATCATCGGCAGGTGAGTAGCCCCGGCCGCGTTCAACCGTCATCTCGATTTCCAGGCTGGCATTATTGTCATCCACCGTGAAAAGATAGAGATCCGGGTTTACGATCTCAATTTCAGGTGGGGTGATGATATCTGCTGCCGTGACAACCCCACTGCCGCGCACCTCTAAGTGCAGGCGGGCAGTATCTACATCGTGCATTTTCATCCGCAGTTGTTTGATCTGCAGCATCACCCGGATGACATCTTCCCGCACACCGGGGATATCACTGAACTCATGCTGCACGTCTGCGATACGAATAGCCGTTACCGCAGTGCCCTCAAGAGATGAGAGCAGCACGCGACGAAGCGCATTCCCAAGAGTAATTCCATAGCCGCGCTCCAGGGGGCTGATCACAAACTTGCCGTAGTTGCGCGCCTCTGCCTGGCGTTCAATCTTTGGCGTAACCATATTACTCAGACCGATCACAGTACACCTCGTCCCCGCTTCTCGTTGTCATTGCGATTGGCAGCGCGGCGCAGCATCGCGCCCCGGCTCCCGCTCGCAGAACAGTGCGAGAATCATTTAGCGCGAATAATATTCGACGATGAGCTGCTCGTTCAGGTTGCCGTCGATCTCAGCGCGCTCTGGCAAACGGAGAATCTTCCCAGACAGCACTTTGAGATCGCGATCTAACCAGGCAGGCACATTCTTCTTCTCAGCAAAGTCAGCCAATTCTTTGAAGTAGGTACGCTTGCGCGAACCATCGCGAACTGAGACGATATCACTCACTGAGACCAGCATGGAGGGCACATCCGTCCGGCGGCCGTTCACAGAAAAGTGACCGTGGGTCACCAGTAAACGGGCTTGCGCACGGCTATCGGCATAGCCCAGGCGGAAGACGACGTTATCCAGCCGAGACTCCAGGATTTGAAGCATGTTCAAACCGGTCAGTCCACGGCGTTTGAGCGAGACTTCATAATAGCGATGAAATTGTCGTTCTAAGATGCCATACACGCGGCGCGCCTTTTGCTTGGCGCGCAGCTGGCGGTTATAGTCCGAGTCGCGCCGGCGGCGGAATTGAGAACTCTTCCCATGCTGACCGGGAGCATAGCCCCGGCGTTCGAAAGCGCATTTGGGGGTAAAACAACGCTCTCCCTTCAGAAAGAGCTTCTCACCCTCTCGGCGGCATAATCTACATACTGGCCCACGATACTTAGCCATTGAAAAACTACCTCTTCCTTCCTGAAAATTTAGACGCGGCGTTTCTTTGGAGGCCGGCAGCCGTTATGCGGCACCGGTGTGATATCAGTGATCGACATGATCCTCATACCCATGGATTGGACGGCGCGGATGGCTGACTCACGCCCAGGCCCGGGACCCTTTACGAACACTTCGACGTCCTGCAGACCCATCGCCTGTGCTGCTTTGATCGCCTGCTCGGCAGCCAGGCGGGCCGCAAAGGGAGTGCTCTTTCGAGATCCTTTGAATCCTGCGGAACCGGCAGTGCCCCAGGCGACAGTATTGCCTGATGAGTCGGTGATCGTAACGATGGTATTGTTGAAGGTCGCGAAAATATGCACCTGCCCAGAAGACAGGGTGCGCTTTACCTTTTTACTGCTGACGCCCTTGCGACGAGTAGAACGTACACTCTGAGCCATAGCACCTCACTTTATTCCTAACATTTCCTAAATTACCCGTAGAGCCGCCGATTGTTTGGAGCAGTCAGATCGTTGAAGGAGTCGATCCCTGCGTCGCAATCAACCGCACGCATACAAGGGCTTGGATGCTTTGCAAACCAGATAGCCGCGGGGAGGAAGGTCCCCATCCAGCTTGCAAGGTTCCAGGCCGCCGGGTATTTATTTCTTCGACCCGCGCCGCCGGCCGCGCCCTGCCACAGTCTTCTTGGGGCCTTTGCGCGTGCGGGCATTCGTACGAGTATTCTGGCCGCGAACCGGCAGGTTGCGGCGGTGTCGCAAGCCGCGATAGCTGCCGATTTCGATCAACCGCTTGATATTCAGCTGCACCTCGCGACGCAGATCACCTTCCACTTTGAAACTGGAGGTAATAAAGTCGCGCAGCGAGTTCACCTCGGCGTCGGTCAGATCTTTCACCCTGGTATCAGGATTAACGCCAGTTTCACTCAGAATTTTATGCGCACGAGGCAGGCCGATCCCAAAAAGATAGGTCAGCCCAATTTCCACGCGCTTGTTACGGGGCAGATCAACGCCTTCAATACGTGCCATAGTCCATCATCCCTGTCGCTGCTTATGTTTCGGATTTTCGCAAATCACGTATACTATTCCATTCCGCCGAACAATTTTGCATTTTGAACAGCGCTTTTTGACCGAAGCTGTGACTTTCACGCTTACTTCTCCTTCTCTAACCGGGTCGTCTTATTACCTGAGCGACCAAAGTTTTGATTATACTCGAAATCATCTTATCCGTCCAGACTTAAGGCACAGTCAAGATGACGGGGCCGTTCTCTGTAATGGCAACCGAATGCTCGAAATGAGCGGTGAGCGAGCCATCTTTCGATGCTACCGTCCACTGATCGGGTAAAACACGCGTCTGCGCCGTGCCCAACAGTACCATCGGCTCCAGGGCAACCGTCATACCGAGCCGCAGCGGAACGCCTCGTCCTTTTACGCCATAGTTCGGTACCTGGGGGCCTTCCCACATCGCCTGGCCCACGCCGTGCCCGGTGTACTCGCGTGTCAGGAAAAAACCCTCCTGCCCTTCGACGTACTCCTGGATAGCCGCTCCAACGTCACCTGTCCGGTTTCCAGCACGCAGCTGCTCGATGCCAATAGCCAGCGCCTTTTCAGTTGCCGCAATCAGCTTCATCGCCACAGGTGAGATCTCACCCACACCTGTCGTGTAGGCGGAGTCACCCACAAAACCTTCAAAGATCGTCCCGCAATCGATGGAGACGATATCGCCCTCCTTCAGCTTGCGCTTGCTGGGAATACCGTGCACCAGCTCGTCGTTGATGCTGGCGGTGATGGTAGCCGGGTAAGGGTACGCACCCGGTACACCCAGAAAGGCAGGTCTGGCGCCGTGCTTAAGGATTACCTCTGCAGCCGCAAAATCCAGCTCGAGGGTGGTGACCCCAGGGCGGATCAATGCTTTGGTGGCTTGCAGAGCCAGCGCATTGATGCGGCCTGCTTCGCGCATGATCTCCAGTTCCTTAGGCGTCTTGATGTAGATTCCGCGCTGGTTCATATCTATGCCTCACGCCTGGGGAGCGCAGAGAGAAGATCTACGGTAACTTTATCAATCGCCTTCGTTCCATCCACTTCCACAAGCACACCCTGCTGGCGGTAGTAATCGATCAGCGGGCTGGTCTGCTCCAGGTAAACGCGGATGCGCCGGGTAACTGTCTCGGCTTTATCGTCCTCACGCTGGTACAGTTCAGAGCCATCGTGATCGCAGATACCGGTGTTCACTGGCGGGTTGAACTTCTCGTGAAAGACATGCCCGCTCGCCCGGCAGGTCCAGCGTCCCGTCAGCCGTTCGATCAGAACTGCCTCGGGAACGCTGATATAAGGCACCGCATTGACCTTACCGGCAAAGTCTGCCAGCATCCTGTCCAACGCCTGCGCCTGGGCAGGGGTGCGAGGAAAGCCATCCAGCAGAGCGCCGCCCTGGCAATCTGGGCGAGAAAGGCGATCCCGGATCATGGCAATGGTGACATCATCTGGCACCAGCTCGCCGCGATCGATATAGCCTCTCGCCAGCTTCCCCAGGTCGGTCTGATTCTTAAGGTGCTCTCGAAAGATATCTCCAGAAGAGATATGCGGCAGTTCCAGGGTGCCAGAGATAATCTGGGCTTGTGTACCCTTGCCGGCCCCCGGAGGACCTAGTAAGACAACAAAGATCGGCATGTTTCTTCTCGGCTCGCTTAGCGGATCAGCAGGGCATCGTCGTAACCATGCACCTTGAGCTCCGCCTCGATATTGAAGAAGAGATCACGCACCACACCTACGACGATCAGCAAACCGGCAGAAGATACCAGCAGCAAACCAGCCTGACCGCCCAGGTTGACGCCAAAGCCAGCCATAATCGTGGTGACCAGCACAGGCATCACCGCAACCAGCCCCAGGAACAAAGCCCCTGGCAGCGTAATGCGGCGCAGCACACGGGTGAGGTATTTTTGCGTCGGCGCTCCACGGCTTACACCGGGGATCTGAGCGCCAACCTTTTTCAAGTTCTCGCCGTAGTTTTGCTGCGCAAACACGATATCGGTATAGAAAAAGGTAAATGCAACCACCATCAAGAAATACATGATCCAATAGAATGTACTCTCACCACCAAACAAGCGCTGCACACTCGAGGCAGTACTTGCAACCCATGCAATCTGCGACCCCAGGAAGAAGCTGGCGATGATCGCCGGGAAGGTGAGCAGAGACTGGGCAAAGATGAGCGGGATCATACCCGCCATGTTTACCATCAGCGGCAGGGTGCCTTTTACCGGCATAGACATACGGTTGCCCATCCGCCTACCAGGGTACATCACAGGCACATTGCGCCGGCCCTGCTGGACAAAGACGATGGCTGCAATGATCAAGACCATCAACACCAGGATGAAAATCAGGGTGAACCAGCGGTATTGTTCGTTCGCCAGCAGACTCGCCAGGTTGGCGGGAATCTGGGCTACGATGCCGGCGAAGATGATCAAGGATAAGCCCTGATTGCGCACGCCGTATTCGGAGATCAGCTCACCCAACCAGATAGCGAACATCGTGCCTGCCGTCATGCTGATGATAATCGTCAGAGAAGGCAGCAGCGAAGCGCCGGAGAACCCAAAATTCTCGATGATGGGTGTGCCGCCAATACCGGAGAAGATATTGATCTGTCCAACCGCCTGCAGCGCCGCCATCGGTACTGCCAGGATGTAGATCCACTTCTCCATCCACTTCTGGCCCTCACGCGGATCCTCTTCCATGCGCTTTTGCAGCGCCGGTATGATCGGCACCAACAGCTGGATAATGATTTGAGCGGTAATGTACGGATACACGCCCATCGCCAGCACAGAGAAGTTCGAAACCGTACCGCCCGAAAGCAGGTTCAGTAAGTTCACCAGCGTTCCACCGGCGCCTCCGCCCGATAAGATCTGGGCGATTGCTTCCCGATTGACACCAGGAACTGGTATATGCGCAGCCAGCCGGAAGATGATCAAGATAGCCAGGGTGATCAACAGCTTACGGCGGATGTCACGCGCCGACCATAAATAGCGCCAGGCAGACCGCTTCATTTCATTGGCTCCTTATCTGTGAAAACCGTCCGGTCAGCTCTACTACACGCGAGCTGCCGGGCGTCAGTTTTCAATCAGCTCCACACTGCCACCGGCAGCTTCAATTTTTTCACGCGCGCTTTGGCTTACACGGTGAACGCGCACCTTCAGCGCCACGCTGATCTCGCCGCGGCCCAGAATTACGGTGGGGTTTTTGGGATCGCGCAGCAAACGCACCGCATCCATGCTCTCGGGGGTCACCGGGCTGCCGGCCGCAAAATCGTTCAACTGGTCCAGGTTGACCTCGTTGTACTCTACCCGGTTCAATGGGGTGAAGCCCTTACCACGCACGAACGGCAGGCGGCGGAAGAACGGCAGGTTGCCGCCCTGAAGATATTTGCGCACCGGCTTGCCTGCGCGCGCGCCCTGTCCCTTCGTACCTCGTCCGGCAGTCTTGCCCTGACCGGCTGAGATACCGCGGCCGACTCGTTTGCGGTCTTTCTTAGCGCCTTCATTGGGCTTAAGATCGTTTAATTTCATTTTCATTCCTCGCCTTCCCCGGATTACAAGCCAGGCTGCTTGCTGCCTGCCATCCGGGTAGGATTGCATTATGCCACTTCTTCGATTTCAACCAGATGCATGATCTTAGCGATCATACCTCGCAAAACCGGAGTATCCAGGTGCTCGACCGTCTGGTGCAATTTCCGCAGACCAAGCGCCCTCACAGTTGCTTTGTGGCGCTTGGAGTACCCGATGGCGCTTTTCACCAGGGTCACACGTACTGTTTTTTCGACTTGAGCTTTCTCAGCCATTCTTTCTGCGCTCCCAAAACGGGGTTACTTCTCTGGGCGACTTGCCGCGTAAGGCTGCCACCTCCTGCGGGGTTCGCAGTTGGTCGAGTGCATCCATGGTCGCATAGACCACATTCAGCAGGTTATTGCTGCCCAGCGATTTGGTCAGAATATCAGAAACCCCGACAGCCTCCAGTACAGCACGCACGCCGCCGCCGGCAATCACGCCCGTTCCCGCCGACGCTGGCTTCAGCAGCACGCGCGCCCCGGATTTCTGCCCAATCACCTCGTGGGGGATGGTGCTTTCGAACATCGCCACTTTGTGCATATCACGGCGGGCGCGTTCAGAGGCCTTACGCATGGCATCAGGGACAGCATTCGCCTTGCCTGTGCCCACTCCTACGCGGCCGCGGTTATCGCCGACCACCACAGTCACGCGGAAGGAGAAACGCCGTCCGCCTTTGACCACTTTGGCAACCCGGGCGATTTCAACCACGCGCTCGTCATATTCGTTTTCAAATTCGCTATAGTCCGACATACTCTGCTCCCTTACCGGCTAGAAATCCAGCCCGCCCTCACGAGCGGCATCCGCCAGTGCTTTCACTCGACCGATGTAGCGGTAACCACCGCGATCGAACACAACCCTGGTGATGCCTTTGGCGAGGGCCCGCGCTGCCAACGCCTTACCGACCATGCGAGCCTGCTCAGATTTCTTCTTTCCTTCCAAAGCGGCACGTAGTTCGTTATCAACGGATGATGCAGAAACCAGGGTATTGCCTGCTTCATCGTCGATCACCTGGGCGTAAATCTCCGCCAGGCTGCGGAACACATTCAAACGCGGACGTTCAGGCGTTCCTTGTACATTCCGGCGAACACGGATGTGCCGGTTCTTGCGTGCTTCAGATCTTGACTTGACGGCACACATATTTACACTTTCCCTGCCTTACCAGCCTTGCGGCGGATTTTCTCTTCCAGGTATTTAATGCCCTTACCCTGATAGGGTTCTGGCGGGCGCACTTTACGGATATTGGCAGCCATCTGGCCAACCATTTCCTTATCGTAACCCATCACCTTGATCTGGCGAGCACGCGCATCCCACTCAAAGCTGATGCCTACCGGCGGCTCCATGGTCACCGGATGTGAGTAACCCACATGCAGCACCAGGTTTTTTCCCTGAACCTCGGCGCGGTAGCCAACACCATTGACTTCGAGAAGGCGCTCGAAGCCTTGACTGACACCTTGCACCATATTATTGATCAATGCGCGCGTCATACCGTGCAAAGCACGATACTGGCTCTCATCTGATGGGCGGCGGACAACGACGTGGCCTTCTTCAAGGGCAATATCCAACGAAGCAGGGAATGTGCGCTGCAGCTCACCTTTCGGGCCTTTTACCCGCACACTCGATCCCTTGATTTCCACGTCCACGCCCTTGGGTAAAACCACTGGCATTCGTCCAATGCGTGACACTATAAACCTCCTTTATGACAAGCTGCTGCAGCCTGGTCGCTGTGTGTGCTTATCATATTCCAAGAACTACCACACCTTGCACAGGACTTCGCCGCCGACGCCCAATTGGCGCGCCCGTTGGCCCGTCATGACGCCCTTTGGCGTGGACAGGATAGCAATACCCATACCGGAAAGCACCCAGGGAATTTCCTGGCGACCGGTGTATACGCGGCGACCGGGACGGCTGATACGCTCAATGCCGGTGATCACCGATTTTCGCTCACGGCGTTCACCCACATACTTGAGCCGGACGCGCAGGACTTTCGTGCCTGCCGTCTTGCCATCCACCACCTCGTACGCACTGATAAAGCCTTCCTCTTTGAGGATCTTGGCTATCGCAACTTTTAACTTTGAACCCGGCAATGCAACCGTCTGATGGCCTGCCATGACGGCATTGCGAAGTCTGGTGAGCATATCTGCAATTGGATCAGTTAACATAATCAGCACCCTCCACCCGGCTACCAGGAAGACTTCGTGACACCCGGGATCTTACCTGCCAGGGCCAGTTCGCGGAAACAAATGCGGCAAAGTCCAAAGCGGCGCATATAACCACGCGGCCTGCCACACACCTTACAGCGGTTGCGTACCCGTACAGCAAACTTGCGTCGCTGATCGCGAATAATCATCGACTTCTTGGCCATGGATTAACCCTCTTTCCTGAAAGGCATGCCCAGCATCAGCAGAAGCTGGCGGCCTTCATCATCCGTGCGGGCGGAAGTTACAATCGTAATTTCCAAACCGCGCAGTTTATCAATCTTATCGTAGTCAATTTCCGGAAACACCAGCTGCTCTCGCAGGCCCAGGGTATAGTTACCGCGACCGTCAAAAGCATCTGCTGAAATACCGCGAAAGTCACGCACGCGCGGCAGAGCAACGTTCATCAGACGATCGAGGAACGACCACATCCGTTCTCCTCGCAGGGTCACTCTGACGCCAATTGCACGGCCCTCGCGCAGCTTGAAATTCGCAATGCTCTTGCGGGCCTTGGTGATCACCGGTTTCTGCCCTGTGATCTGGGTGATGTCTCCCACTACGGCATCCATGGCTTTGGCGTTGTCCAATGCCTCGCCAACACCCACGTTGACCACAACTTTTTTGACGCGCGGCACCTGCATCGGGTTATCTATCCCGAGCGACTTCATCAACGCCGGCGCAACCTCATTATCGTACCTTGCTTTCAATACATGTAACATCTTTGCGCTCCCAAATTAGCTGGCGTCGATGATCGCATCGCACTGCTTACACACGCGCACCGAACGATCTTCCTGACGCTGCAGACCTACACGCGTAGGTTTACCGCACTTCGGGCATACCAGCATCACATTCGAGATGTCCATAGACCCCTCGAATTCTATGATCCCGGGGCGCAGGTTGCGTCCTTGTGTCTGCACCTGCTTCTGATGCTTCTTGCGCAGATTGACGCCCTGCACCACCACACGCCCTTCATCCGGCATCACCTTGATCACTTCGCCGCGCTTACCTTTATCTTCCAAACGGCCGCTGATGATCTCGACCGTATCGCCTTTGCGGATCTTATTTTTCACGGCTCTCGCTCCTGCTCACCGGTCTCACAGAACTTCTGGAGCCAGCGAGACAATCTTCATAAAACCTTTTTCACGTAGCTCGCGAGCCACCGGGCCAAAGATGCGCGTGCCTTTCGGGTTCTTTCCATCCGTGTCCAGGATAACCGCCGCGTTATCATCGAAGCGGATATAAGAACCATCTTCACGACGCCACTCTTTGGTGCAGCGCACGATCACCGCCTTCACGATGTCGCTCTTCTTGACAGCGCCCTGTGGCGAAGACGACTTGACTGTGGCAACTACCACATCGCCTACCGCACCATAGCGCCGGCTGGATCCACCCATTACGTGGATGACCAGCAGCTCGCGTGCACCGGTGTTGTCGGCAACCTTCAGGCGTGACTCCTGCTGAATCATCGCTATGCCTCCAGTTCATCGCCGGCAACAACATCGTGACCCAGAATTTCTTCCACCACCCAACGTTTACGATGTGAAATGGGTTGGCTTTCAACAATTCTTACCTGGTCGCCAATCTTGCAGCCAAGGGTGTCGTGGGCCATCACGCGCATGCGGCTGTTGACCACTTTCTTATACAACCGGTGGCGGTAGGTGCGGGCGATCTCCACCACAACGGTCTTCTCCATACTATTGCTGGTTACCACGCCTGTCATACGACGACGAGTGTTCATGCTTCACCTTCTTCTATGCCCAGCTCGCGCTCGCGTATCACGGTCAGCATTCGGGCAATGGTGCGGCGGGTTTGGCGTAGACGGGTGTAATCGGTCTGGCTTCCCGTCGAAATCTGGAAGCGCAGATTCATCAATTCCTCCCGGGTGTCATTCAGGCGAGAAACCAGCTCTTCATTCGAAAGGTTGCGAACTTCCTTGAGCTTCATACCTCACCGCCTACCTGGTCAAACCGGCCAATAATTTTGGTTTTAATGGCGAGCTTATACTGCGCCAGTCTCAGCGCCTCATGGGCAATATCCTCTGTCAAGCCGCCACCAACTTCGAACATGATTCTTCCGGGCTTGACCACCGCCACCCAAAACTCCACATTGCCTTTGCCTTTGCCCATACGGGTTTCGGCTGGTTTGTGGGTAACGGGTTTGTCGGGAAAGATGCGGATCCACACCTTACCACGGCGGCGCAGAGCGCGGTTGATTGCACGGCGGGCTGCTTCGATCTGGCGGGCGGTCACCCAGCCAGGCTCCAAGGCTTGCAGGCCAAAGTCGCCAAATGTGACCTCGGCGCCGCGTTGTGCCATGCCTTTCATCCGACCGCGCATTTGCTTGCGGTACTTTACACGCTTTGGCATCAACATAATGACTTCCTCGCTATTCCTGGTGAGGCGAGCTTTTGGGTGGGCGGCTGTGCGTGCCCATCCTTGCGCTCATCACTCACTGACATAAACACCCTCAGTCGACTGAACCTTCTCTTCAACCTCGGGAAGGACCTCACCCTTATAAATCCAGACTTTCACGCCAATTTGGCCGTACGTGGTAGTCGCCTGGGCGAGGGCAAAATCAATGTCGGCGCGCAGTGTCTGGCGCGGGACACGGCCTTCACGCATATTTACCGTGCGAGCCATTTCGGCGCCGCTCAAGCGTCCTGACACTTCCAGGCGAATGCCCAGCCCGCCCTGGCGAGCACACTGCTGCATGGCGCGCTTCATAGCACGCTGGTAGCTGATGCGCCGTTCGAGCTGTTCGGCAATATTGGTGGCAACCAGGTGAGCGTCCAGATCGGGATCCTTGATCTCTTTGATCTCCAGATCAATTTTCTTCCCGACCACACCCTCCAGCGTAGTGCGCAGCTTCTTCACGTTTTCACCTTTGCGTCCGATCAGAACGCCGGGTTTGGCCGTGTGCACCACGATCTTTACCTTGCCAGGGAAGCGCTCGATTTCGACGCGAGAAACGCCAGCTTTGGGAACTTCCGTGCGCACCAGATCGCGCAGGGCAAAGTCTTGATGCAGCTGCTGCACATATTCCCTGCCTTCAGCATACCAACGACCTTCCCAGGTCTTATTGATCTTCAGCCGGAAACCGATTGGATGTACTTTACGACCCATATTATCTCCTTGCGCCGCGCTTTCTCCGGTTGCATTCAGGCCGGAGAGCTGCAGGCGCTCATTTCCATTACCTACGAACCGCGTTCCCGCAGGATCACGGTAACATGTGACGAGCGCCGCAGCCATGGCTTGAAGCGCCCACGTGCCCCAAAGCGACGCCACTTGCGGGTGGGCGCCTCGTCGGCAAAGATACGGAATACGTACAGATCATCCCGGCTGACACCGAAATTCTCTTCTCCATTCGCCATTGCCGAGTTCACCACCTTCGCGATCGGATCAGCAGCCGCGTTGGTTGTAAATTTCAGCATGGTGAGCGCTTCGATTACCGGCTTGCCTCGCACCAGGTCGATCACCAGGCGCACCTTCTGAGCGGAGTGAGGAATATAGTGAGCATGAGCACGAATATCGTTTTCCATGGCTTAGCTCCCTCGCTTGACCTTTTTCTCCGCCACGTGGCCGCGGAAGGTGCGGGTGGGCACAAATTCGCCCAGGCGATGACCAACCATATTCTCCGTCACGTAGATCGGCACATGGCGGCGTCCATCGTGGACGGCAACCGTATGTCCGACCATCTGCGGAAAGATCGTGCTGGCCCGGCTCCAGGTGCGGATTACCTTCTTCTCATTGCGCTCGTTCATCGCTTCAATTTTTTTCAATAGTTTCGGGGCTATGAACGGCCCCTTCTTCAGCGATCGTCCCATCGTTCGTTCTCCTGGCAGCCTGCGCCCCTGCGGTGCAGGGTGCGTGGTTTGCCTCTTCCTTCACTTATCGGCGACCTTTGCCGCGGCGGCGGACGATGTACTTATCCGTCGACTTATTGCGGCGCGTCTTATAACCCAATGTTGGCTTGCCCCAGGGGCTCTTTGGCCCTGGCATACCGATCGGCTGGCGGCCTTCACCGCCGCCGTGCGGATGGTCACGCGGGGACATTGCCGATCCGCGCACGGTTGGGCGAATACCCAGGTGGCGCTTCCTTCCGGCTTTGCCCAGTTTCACATTGCTGTGATCCAGGTTGCCCACCTGACCGATGGTAGCAAAGCAGGTCTGGCGTACCAGGCGCACCTCGCCTGAAGGCATGCGCACCTGCGCAAAATCGCCTTCTTTAGCCATCAGCTGGGCAGCAGCACCTGCAGAGCGTGCCAGCTGACCGCCTTTGCCTTCTTTGATCTCGATATTGTGTACCAGCGTGCCCACCGGGATGTTTGCAATCGGAAGACAGTTGCCGGGGCGAATTTCGACATTCTGCCCAGCGACCACCGTCTCTCCCACGCGCAGATCCTGAGGAGCGATGATATAGCGTTTCTCACCATCGGCGTAAAAAAGCAGCGCCAATCGGGCAGTGCGGTTTGGATCGTACTCAATCGCAGCCACCCGCGCCGGTATGTCGCGCTTGTCGCGTTTGAAATCCACCACACGGATGTGGCGGCGGGTGCCGCCGCCGCGATGGCGAACCGTTACACGCCCATAAACATTCCGCCCGCCGCTCTTGCGCAGAGGGCGCAGCAAGGAACGCTCTGGGGTGCTTTTAGTAATCTCTTCAAAAGTGTAGCCAGTCATCCCCCGCTGTCCGGGAGTTGTGGGCTTATACTTCTTTACAGCCATCACTTCACCCCTTCAAATAAATCAATAGTCTGGCCTGGCGCTAAGGAAACAATTGCTTTTTTATAGCCTCCGCGTCGGATGAGCACGCGGCGGCTGCGCAGGCGGCGGGTTCGTTTGGCAGGCACGTTGATCACATTGACACGTACCACACTGACATCGAACAGCAGCTCAACAGCATCTTTCACCAGTGTTTTGGTGGCGTCGTTGGTCACCTCAAACACATACTGCTGCAAGTCACCACTCAAGTAGTTCGACTTTTCCGTCACAATCGGGCGGCGAAGTACGTTGTATATCGTAGTCATCACAACCTCCACCTTACCCTAAATACGATTCGATCACTTCGAGCGCCTGGACAGGCATCACGACTTTATCGTAGCCCAGCAGGTCTCGAATGTTCAGATAAGAAGCCAGCAGCGTCTTGGCGCCCGAGATATTGTTCGTCGAGCGGATCACCTGATCGTACTCCAGCGTTTTTTCAGGGATCAAGATCAGCACAGTGGAGCCGCCTACCAGGCGGTCCAATACCTGTACCATCACGCGCGTCTTCGCATCGTCAAGTTTCAGCTCGTCCAACACGACGATGCCTTGCTCGGACGCTTTCACGCTGAGCGCCGATCGCAGCGCTGCCCGGCGCATCTTGCGCGGCATGAGCTGGCTGTAATCGCGCGGCTGGGGGGTATGCACCTTGCCACCGCCCACCCACTGGGCAGCACGTATCGAACCCTGGCGGGCGCGACCGGTGCCTTTCTGGCGCCAGGGCTTTCGCCCTCCGCCGGCTACTTCACCGCGAGTCTTGGTCTTGTGAGTGCCCAGGCGGGCGTTCGCCATCTGGCGAACATATGCCTGGTGCATCAAATCCACATTGACCGGGGCCTCGAAGATCCGCGCTGGCAGTTCCAGCTCACGGACTTTTTCACCCTGTATGTTGAATACGTCAATAACCATAGTTGTATTGCTCCGTTCCGGTTTCCCGCGCTACTGCTTGCGCGCGCTCTTGATCATCACCACCCCGCCCCTGGGGCCGGGAATGGCGCCGCGTACACCCAACAGATTGCGTTCGCCGTCTACCAGGACCACGCGCAGGTTCTGCGCAGTCACCCGCTCATTGCCCATGTGACCAGCACCGCGCGCACCTTTGAACACACGACCGGGCGTGGTACCTGAGCTGCGTGCGCCAGGTGCGCGCT
Source organism: Anaerolineales bacterium (assembly GCA_041736465.1). Taxonomy (GTDB): domain Bacteria; phylum Chloroflexota; class Anaerolineae; order Anaerolineales; family UBA4823; genus JAJUJL01. Next base: position 45,337 of record JBGSTO010000554.1, read on the forward strand.
CCCGATCAGATTGACCGTGCGTCTTGGGGCCGCCTGCGAAATGATGGCGTTTGACTGAGCCAGCAAATCCTTTGCCTTTGCTGGTCCCGATCACATCCACGCTTTCGCCGACCGTAAATACCTGGTCGACCTTGAGTACATCCCCTTCGGCCACACCGGGTTCTTTATCGCGAAACTCGCGCAAAAAGCGCAACGGGGGTGTATTGTTGCGCTTGAGGTGCCCGAGTTGGCCAGCGGTGAGGCGCTTTGGCTTGGCTTCACCAAAACCCAGCTGGACTGCAGAATAGCCATTGCTCTCCGCAGTGCGCACCTGGGTTACATAGCACGGCCCAGCTTCGATCAAAGTCACCGGAATAGCGAGTCCGGTATCGTCGAAAATCTGGGTCATACCGACTTTCTTGCCGATCAGCCCTTTCAACATCTCGATTGTCTCCTTGCAATATAGTTTCGGGACTGTCAGCCTGGGCATGGCTGCATCATCCCTGACCGCACCGCAGTCAACTGGCATTCACGCGAAGCTTACGTTGGTGGTTCGCGTAGACGCCGCTCTTACGGGGCCTGTATCTCAAGCCGGCTGCAGCAGCACTCATGCGGCTGTGACCGGCCTAAAAACCTTATATTTTTATCTCAATATCCACGCCTGCCGGAAGGTTCAGGCGCATCAGCATGTCAATCGTCTTGGAATCCGGGTCCAGCACATCGATCAGGCGGTTATGAGTGCGAATCTCAAAGTGCTCGTGAGAATCTTTGTCAATGAAGGTTGAGCGGCGCACTGTAAAGCGTTCGATACGGGTGGGCAGAGGCACAGGCCCCACCACGCGAGCGCCGGTGCGCTCGGCAGTTTCAACGATTCGCTGCGCTGACTGGTCCAGGACGCGGTGATCATACGCCTTCAAACGGATGCGGATCTTCTGCTTAGCCATAACTTCTTATCCTCAATCCAAAATCTCAGTGATCACGCCGGCGCCGACTGTCAGGCCGCCTTCGCGGATAGCAAACTTCGAGCCTTGCTCCAATGCGACGCGTACGATCAATTCCACTTCCATGACCACGTTATCGCCAGGCATCACCATCTCGA
>JBGSTO010000544.1:0-2973 GCA_041736465.1 Anaerolineales bacterium
GGCACATGCCCGGGACCCTGGTCATGGGATGGCAGCTCCTTATCGGGGGGGTACCCATCGTCTTGGGCGCGATCCTGATCGATCCCGTCACCGCGATCGCCGCGGTCTCCTGGAAGGCCATCGTCGCCCTTATATTCGTGGTCGCGCTGCCGACCATCTTCTGCCATTGGGCGTTCTTCATGGTCGTGCAGATTTTCCCGGCCAATGTCGCCGCGCTGAGCACCTTGGGCATCCCGGTGATCGGCGTCTTCAGCAGCGCCCTGATCCTGGAAGAGCCCGTGACGGCCACCGAGATGGTCGCCCTTTTTATGATCGTACTATCACTGGGGCTCACCAGCCTGGGCGGCCGGCGGACCGACTGAAGCCGACTCGCCTCATGGACGCTCGCAAACGACCATCCCCTACCACGTCTTGGCTTACGAACCGACCGAAAGATCTTAAGTTTCAATTATTAGCGCGGCAATTAAATATGGCAATTTAGGTTAAGTTATGCTATAGATCCGTGCATGGAAAAGACTGATGCACGCAAACTGAAACCTGAGGCGCAGCAACAACTGCGCAACCAAGCCATCCGTCTTCGCAAGCGGGGCTTTACCCATCAGCAAATCGCAGAAACTATTGGCGCTCACCCCACAAGGGTGTGCCGGTGGTGCCGCGCTTACGAAAAAAGCGGTCCGAAGGCGGTGGCAATTCAAAAGCGCGGTCGTAAACCGGGAAGCGGTCGAACCCTGAACGCTGATCAGGAAAAGCTGTTGCGCCAAATGATTCGCGACAAGACGCCGGATCAACTCAAGCTTGCCTTTGCCCTGTGGACGCGGTTGGCCGTTCAGCAGGTGATCCGCCAGCAGTGGGGGCTTCGGATGCCGATCCGAACGGTGGGCGAGTATCTGCGGCGGTGGGGATTTACGCCCCAGAAGCCGATTCGTCGCGCCTATGAACAGAATCCGAAAGCGGTGAGCAAATGGCTTGCGGAACAGTATCCGGCCATCGCCAAGCAGGCCAAGCGCGAGGAGGCCGAGATCCACTGGGGCGATGAGACAGGATTGAGCAATGGCTACCAATACGGTCGCAGCTATGCTCCGATGGGGCAGACTCCGGCTATACGGTTTTGTGCCCGCAAAGAAAGCATCGGGTTGATCTCCACAGTGACCAACCAAGGTCAGATGCGGTTTATGGTTTACCGCAATGCCATGAATGCCGCCGTGATGAAAAAGTTCCTTCGGCGACTGGTCAAAGATGCCGGACGCAAGGTGTTCTTGATTGTGGACAATCTGAAAGTTCATCACAGCAAACCGGTCAAAGAGTGGTTGGCCTCACACCAAGAGCAGATTGAGGTGTTCTATTTGCCTGCATACTGCCCCGAGCTCAACCCAGATGAATACCTTAACAATGATCTGAAAAGTGGTGTTTACGGGGCTGAAACTGTCCGCACCAGGACCCAGTTAACCAAGAAAGCGGTGTCGCATTTAAGGTCGCTGCAAAAACAACCGCAGCGAGTAATAAAGTTCTTCAAACACCCGAAAGTGGCATATGCAGCTTAGTTGCCCTATTTGATTGCCGGTTTAATAATATCCTTGGGTATCAATGTTGCCTGCATGATGCTTTCTATCTACTTTTTATCGAAACTGTTGCTTAAAAAGTCAGCCGGGAATTTCCAGAGGATAGCTGGGAGGCGCTATTGCCGGTGAATACAATTTGGGCTGATTGGCCATTAAGGGGCCTCATGAACTTATGGAAAATATCCAGGCCAAAAGAGTTTATGGTTTTCAGGCCATTCGTGCAAACGTAGATCTTTAGATTGTCTCCAGGCAATTTTTTTATGGCATAGATCAGTTCATATGCCGATGTGCCGTCGAAGTCGCCTGACAACCTCAAGCCATGGCCGTTGCTGTTTTTATCGACGGCTATTCCGAAATTTGATGCCCTAACCTACCTTCCCTATAAAGCATTAGCTGGAAAAATTTGGAACCGAACTTCTTCGACAGACCCGACAAGCCGGAAGCGCCGCTTTTACAGGTCCGTCCGATAACGCAATGTGTGATGCCGCTGTTGTCCGGGCATCGCCGGCCTTAATGCTCCCGCCATCAGCTTTGCACATATCGGGCTCCTTATGGCGGTCGTTAACGCATAGGCCACTTTCAATATTTAAACTAGGCGGCGGCATTTCGAGTAGCAACGCTTAGTGCATCTCTGTCAACATCAAATTAAGACCATATTACAAAATCAAGTTTCCTTGGGATACGTCGGATGATTTCACAGCTGCATAGCAGCCCCTTTCTTCACGGCTAATTACAAATTCATTTATCGTCGGAGGTTTTCTTGCTTTTGCTCGGTGAAGGCTCGTCACTGCCGTACACCTCAACATAGGCGTTATGTGTAAAGCAACCTTTTTTCCAGTGGTTTCTCACTTTCTTGCCGATAAAGGAATCTGGATATTTGCGCCCAATGTTGCAGCCAGGGCATATATTGCTCCATCCTGCCATCACTTTTTTCATTTCCATTTTCGCATCCTTTCATCAGGCGCACTAGCCTGCCATTTGTAGAAGCTCAAAATAGTTGATTTCCCATGGGCGACTGCTGCGTACGCAATACCTAAATAAAAGGCATGCGATACACCGTCAACTAGACACCCCCCAAAACCGTGGGCGAAACATGAGGACGGCATGAAGTATTTTCTATCTATCCTAACGGTTGATCCTGATTATAACGATAAACGATCCTATCGCCTGTCGCCCGGGCAGCAGCAAAATTCGAAGGTTTACCTCTACGTTTATTCAAATTGCCACCCAGCACATTATTCAGTTTTTCTCTTTCCCATAATTCGTATTCTCCATTCTCAGACTGCATTATCTGCACCAATAATCGCCCATCGTTGCCTTTAAATTTTTTAATGCTTCTTCTGTCCATCTATTCTCCCTTTGCTTTGGCCTTCTTAAAGTTATACTCGGCTCTAACATACGTAACTTTTTCTAC
>JBGSTO010000553.1:0-5819 GCA_041736465.1 Anaerolineales bacterium
ATCGCGTTATTGACAGATTCATTGTTTGTGAGGTGTTTCTTGCCCGCCTGAAACTGGCGAGGGGGGATGCAGACGGGGCGGCCGCCATATTAGCGGAGACCGAGCAGTCCGTGCGCCAGCATAACTTTGTGCATCGGATACCCGATGTAGCTGCTCAACAAGTGATCGTGTTGCTTCATCAGGGCGATCTAGATGCAGCCGCTCATCTCGCGCAGACGCATGAGCTCCCCTTCAGCCAGGCTCGGGTATATCTGGCCCAAGGAGACCCGTCTGCCGCGCTGGCAGTGCTGGAGCCCTTGCGCCAACAGATGGAAGCAAAAGGATGGGTGGATGAACAGCTCAAGGTGATGGTTTTACAGGCCGTCGCTTTGCAAGCGCATGGCGAAGAGGAAAAGGCCGCGCGAGTGATGGGCGAAGCGTTGGCTCTGGCAGAGCCGGGCGGTTATGTTCGCATCTTTGCGGATGAAGGCGAAGCGATGCGGTCGCTGCTGCGATTGTTGATTGAAAAACAATCGCGCAATCGAGACCATGCGCTGAGCGCTTATGCGGACATACTCCTGGCTGCCTTTACACAACCGGGGCCGACGGCGCCAAAATCGGCAATCATGCGTCAAAAATCAGGCATGGTTGAATCTTTAAGCGAGCGCGAGCTGGAAGTGCTCAGGCTGCTGCGAAGCGACTTAAGCGGTCCAGAAATTGCCGGGAAACTGATCGTATCGCTCAATACCATACGCACCCACACCAAGAACATTTTCAATAAACTGGGGGTCAACAACCGCCGGGCGGCCGTCCGCCGAGCCGAGGAACTCGATTTATTCTAGCTGACCCGAAAATCCCAACCCCAGCCCTGGCGGGTGTCACAACAACCTGCCGGGGCTTTTTGTTTTTCGCCAGCAATCATCACCTCAATCACATCATGTGGTGATGACTGCTCACCACATCGGGCGGTATCCTTGGGACAGATGAACAATGAAAGGAAAAACGCGAGACGCATGATGAGTGACAAACAAACAATCGACGAAAAACATAAGCAGTATCCGTGCTACGAAATCCGTATCAAGGGACACCTGGATGACCGGTGGACCGAATGGTTTGAAGGACTGACCATCACGCTGGAAGAAGACGGCGACACGCTTTTAACCGGTCCGGTGGTTGATCAGGCTGCGCTGCATGGCTTGCTCAAAAAAGTGCGTGATTTGGGTTTGCCATTGATCTCGGTCAAGCGGGTCCAATCCCATGAAACGCATCCATATCGTTCGAAAAAGCTGGTCGCACGTAGTGGACCACGCACAAGGATGTCATCCTGAGCGGAGCGAAGGATCTAGATCCTTCACTTCGTTCAGGATGACAGATCAAATAAGGAGACAAAAAATGAACACAAGCGCAAACCCTACGAAGAAGATCGACACGAGAACCCTGCTTTCAACCCTGTGGGTGGTTGTCATGATCAACATGCTGAAAGCGGATATCCTTTCGCTGTACATCCCTGGCTCGGCGGAAGAATTGGCGAAGACATCAAGCAGCAGCGGCACCCCGATTCCCCAATTGATGTTGGGCGGGGCAATCATGATGGAGATTTCGATCCTCATGATCGTGCTGTCGCGGGTGTTGAAGTACAAAGTCAACCGTTGGACCAACATCATTACGAGCATTATCACGATGGCGTTCGTTGTTGGCGGCGGAGTATCCTATCCCCATTACATATTCATCGCAAGTGTAGAAGCTGCATGCCTGCTGCTGATTGTTTGGTTTGCCTGGAAATGGCGCAGCTCTGAAGGGTAGTCCGGCAAATGCACCGGGTGGCAATCCATGCATATCGTTTAAAAAAGCTGGTCGCACGTAGTGGGCCACGCACAAGGATCTAGATCCTTCACTTCGTTCAGGATGACAGATCAAATAAGGAGAAAAACATGAAAAGCTTGCAGAAATACGGCGGTCTCGCAGCGCTGTACCTGGCAGCCGCCTACCTGATCGGAATGGTTATCTTTCTCGTCGTTCTGGACTACCCCAGCATCACCGACCCGGCCCAAAAGGTGGCTGTGCTGGTCGAAATGCCGATGGTCACCTTTGCGACCAACCTGCTGATGTACGTGTTGTTTGGCGTTTTTCTGATCGTCCTGTCGCTGGCGTTGTACGACCGGTTGAAATCCGGCGCGCCGGCGATGATGCAGGTGGCAACCGTGATCGGGATCATCTGGGCCGGCTCGCTGGTCGCTAGCGGCATGGTGGCGGATGCCGGGATTGCTCCTGTTGCTGCGCTGTATGCCAAGGACCCAGCCCAGGCTGCGTTGACCTGGCAGGGAATTGAATCCGTGGCAAGCGGGCTGGGCAATGGCAATGGGGAAATCCTGGGCGGTCTTTGGGCGCTGCTGGTCAGCCTGGCTGCGCTGCGGGCTGGCGGGCTTCCCAGGGGCCTGAGCATGCTCGGCTTGCTGGCCGGCGCGGTGGGCATCATTTCCATCATCCCAGGGTTGACCGAGGCGATGGTCGGACTTTTTGGCTTGAGCCAAATCATCTGGTACGTGTGGCTGGGGATCGTGCTGCTGCGCTCCGATTTTGAAAAGTAATCCTGGAGGAAAACCCATGAAAGCGATTGTATACTCAAAATTTGGTCCGCCCGAGGTGCTTCATCTTCAAGAGGTGGAAAAACCCACGCCCAAAGATAATGAGGTGCTGATAAAAATCTATGCGACGACAGTCGTAAAAGAAGACCCGGATATGAGAAATTCCCCGGGTTTTAACGGTCTTCTGAAACCCAGAAATCCGATCCTGGGGCAGGAGCTAGCCGGGGAGATCGAAGCTATTGGCAGAGACGTGACCCGATTCAGACCAGGCGACCAGGTATTTGGCATAGACATGTTTGGCGCGTATGCTGAATACAAATGTATGTCTGAAAACGGGGCGCTGGCCATAAAACCGGCAAATCTGAGCTATGAGGAGGCGGCCAGCATTCCGAATGGGGCATTAACCGCGCTGCCTTTTCTGAGAGATAAGGGCAAGATCCAGAGCGGACAAACCGTGCTGATCTATGGCGCTTCCGGATCGGTTGGCGCTGCTGCGGTACAGCTTGCCAGGTACTATGGGGCGGAGGTTACCGGGGTCTGCAGCACTGCAAAATTGGAATGGGTTAAATCTTTGGGAGCCGATCAGGTGATTGATTACACCCAAGAGGATTTTACCGAAAACGGCAAGACCTATGACATAATTTTTGACACGGTAGGCAAGCTTTCGTTTTCAGAGGGCAAGGGTTCGCTGACGGATGAAGGCATCTATCTTACGACAGTTCCTACTCCAGTAGTTATGCTTCAAGCGCTATGGACTTCAAGGCGGGGTAGCAAAAAGGTAAAGTTTGCTGCAACGGGTTTGAGGCCGGCAAGGGAGAAAATCAAAGATCTGCTCTTCCTCACTGTGTTGATTGAGGCGGGGAAGATAAAACCGGTCATTGACAGAAGCTATCCATTGGAACAGACTGCCGAAGCTCACCGCTATGTCGAAAAAGGACACAAAAAAGGAAATGTAGTCATCACTGTGGATTGATAAACAGGAGAATGAAAAATGAAAAGGATCTTTCCATTCATAATCATATTGTTGGCACTGACTGCCTGCACAGAGTTCCAGGTCCAGACACTTGAAACTACTGGGACGGACATACCTCAGGTGAATATGCCGAATCCTGCCTCGGTCTATTGCGAGCAGAATGGGAACAAACTCGAAATTCGCACGGCTGCGGATGGCAGCCAATTCGGAGTATGTGTTTTTCCGGATGGCAGCACCTGTGACGAGTGGGCATATTACCGGGGAGAGTGTGGCCCTGCAGTAAAAATAACCCCCGAACCTATCGCGACTGTTGATGCAACCTCAAATGCCAGTGGTGGTTACATGGTGCCAGGTACCTCAGAAGAGATAGCAGATTGGCGGGGCGTCATTAAGAGTACGGAACCAGGCGCACAGTATGATGACTACTTTGAGTTGTGGACTAACGGGCAGATTATCTATTTTGGCATTGATTCAATGGACCCGGAGGTACAAGAACAGATCAAGACACTACGCGACAGCGGCAAGATCGTTCATCTCTATGGCACGTTATTTAGTAATGTGCCTGACTACAACGGCTCGCAGGTCCAGGTGGACCGTATCGAGGTTGAAGGGTAACGATGAATACAAACCAAACTGTAACCCTCAAAGACGGCAGGCGCATGGGCTTCGCCGAATACGGTGCGGGCACCGGTCGCCCGGTTTTCCACTTCCATGGCTCGGGCAGTTCAAGGTTTGAGCATCCTTCAGCGGAAAGCATGCTTGACCAGATGGGCATTCGATTTATCTCCGTCGACCGGCCGGGACATGGTCTCTCCGATTTTCAACCTCAACGCCGTTTGGTGGATTGGCCTGAAGATGTCTGCCACCTGGCTGACCACTTGGGAATCGGCGAGTTTTACGTGGAAGGATATTCCGCGGGTGGGCCGCATGCTTTGGCGTGTGCTCACCAGCTCCCAGAAAGGGTTCTCGCAGGTGCAGTGTATGGCTGCGTTGCGCCCATGAAACGCCCTGGAGCCTACCAGGGATTGCCATTTTTCAACCAAGTCCTGGCAAAATCTGCTCGCTGGTTCCCCTGGTTTACAAAATTAATCCGCTGGCAGATGCGGGGCATGGTGATGGGAGACATCGAGAAAACCACTCGCCAATTGATGTCTTCCATCCCGGCCGCGGATAAGGCGGTTCTTTACGCTCCGCAGGATTTCGGGATGTTTGTCAGTGCGGTCCGGGAAGGTTTTCGCTCTGGTTCTCGGGGTGTTGCGTGCGATGATATCCTGATCAACCAGGCATGGGGGTTTGACCCGGCAGGCGTGCAGCCGCGGATCGATATCTGGCATGGCGATGCGGATGTTAATGTTCCCCTGCATGCCGCCAGGTTTTTGTGTGCGGTTATTCCTCATACCCGCGTGACGTTCCTGCCTGGAAAAGGGCATTTCTTTTTATTCAATTGCTGGCAGGATGTGCTTTCGAGGCTGGTATGTGGGGCATAACCAAATGGCAACTGTATGATTTTTGGATAAAACCGGCTCCGTAGTACGCCTCGCGGATTCTCTGCAAAGAAGATCATCCTAGCGACACGCTGCGCTGCTTTTTGGGTGTCTGCTTTATAATTGAGCTATGTCTCCAGTATTGGCCACGAAACTGTATATTCCCCCCCCTCGGCCTAAAATTGTCCCCCGCCCGCGCCTGATCGAGCGGCTGAACCAAGGTCTCGCTCCAGGCTGCAAGCTGACCCTAATTTCAGCCTCTGCCGGGTTTGGCAAAACCACGCTGGCCAGCGAATGGCTTGCCAGTAGCCAGCGATCGGCTGCCTGGCTGTCGCTTGATGAAGGGGATAACGACCCATCACGCTTTCTATCTTACATCATTGCGGCATTGCAGACAATCAAAGCGGAGATTGGTGCAGGTCTCCTGGGAGCGCTCCAATCCCCTCAGCCACCGCCAATCGAATCGATTCTGACAGCTCTGCTCAATGAAATCACTACCATCTCGGACCATTTCGTCCTTGTCCTGGACGACTACCATGTGATTGATTCCATACCGGTTGATGCGTCGACGGACGTCGACGGCGCCCTCACCTTTCTGCTCGAGCATCTGCCGCCACAGATGCGCCTGGTCATTGCCACCCGTGAGGATCCACATCTGCCCCTGGCCCGGCTACGCGCCCGGGGCCAACTGACCGAGCTGCGCGCCGCCGACTTGCGTTTTACCCCCTCCGAAGCCGCCGAGTTTCTCAACCATATGATGGGCCTGAACCTATCCGAGGAAGACATCACCGCACTCGA
>JBGSTO010000655.1:0-3266 GCA_041736465.1 Anaerolineales bacterium
CAGCAGCCCCAGCGCCAACCGGCGCCCAGGCGCCCGCAGACGAGGCAGCGCCGCGAGCCGGTGCACAAGAGCCAGGCGTGAGTTTACTGCAGCGCTACATTCCGAAAGAACTGCTTGCCAGGCTGGAAACCGCCGGTCGCAGCCGCATGATGGAAGGCGAGCGCCGCGTGGTGACGATCTTATTCTGCGATGTGCAAGGCTCCACCCTGGCAGCCTCCCGGCTGGATCCAGAGGAGTGGGCCGAAATCATCAACGGCGCCTTCGAATATATGATCCAGCCGGTTTACCGCTACGAGGGCACGGTTGCCCGCTTGCAGGGCGACGGCTTGCTGGCATTCTTCGGGGCGCCCATCTCCCACGAGGACGACCCAGAGCGCGCCGTGCTGGCGGGGCTTGAGATTTTGGCCGCCATGCACCCCTACAGCGCAAAAATTAAGCGGCAGTGGAATATCGACTTCAATGTACGCGTGGGCATCAACACCGGACTGGTGGTAGTTGGGGCTGTCGGCTCGGATTTGCGCATGGAATACACCGCCCTGGGAGATGCGATCAACATGGCGGCACGCATGGAGCAGAGCGCACAGCCGGGCAGCGTACTGCTTGCCGAACCGACGCACCGGCTGGTAGCCCCGTTGTTCGATGTGGAAGCCGTCCCCGGACTGGCGATCAAAGGCCGCTCCGAGCCGGTGACTGCCTATCGGGTGCTGCAGCGTAAAGCCCAGCGCGGCAGCCTGCGCGGCTTACAGGGTCTTTCCGCCCCGTTGATCGGGCGCCAGCCCCAACTGGAAGCTTTGCTGGCGGCGGCAGAGCAGCTGCAGCAAGGCAGCGGGCAGGTTGTCTCGGTGTGCGCAGAGGCAGGCCTGGGAAAATCCCGCCTGGTCAGCGAGTTCTGCCAGAACCTGCCGGTTGGCGCTGGAGCTGCTGTCCAATGGCTGGAAGGGCGCACCCTTTCGTACGATGCCGCCACCCCGTTTGCCCCATTTATCAGCCTGTTCAACGCATACTTTGGCATTTCGAGCGCTGAATCGCATCTGGAGCGCTACCAAAAGATTGACGCAAGCCTGCAGACGCTCTTCCCGGCAAACAGCGGGGAGGTGGCGCCGTTTATCGCGGCGATGCTCGGGGTGAAAGTCGAAGGCGAGACCGCCGAACGCATCAATTTCTTGGAACCGCCCCAGGTGCGGGGCAAGATTTTTGAGCAGGTGGTTTACCTGCTGGAGCGTATCCTTTCCGCAGGACCGGCAGTCCTGTATCTGGACGACTTGCATTGGGCGGACCCGACCTCCATCGAGCTGCTCCAGGCGCTGCTGCCGCTGACCGACAGGGCGCCGCTGATGATCCTGGCGGCATTCCGCCCGCGCCGGCAGGAGCTTTCCTGGCAATTTCACACTCTGGCAGAGCGCGATTACAGCCACCGCTACCAACTGCTGATGCTCAACCCCCTGGATCTCTCCCAATCTCGCCAGTTGGTGTCCAGCCTGCTGCAGATCGACGAGCTGCCCGAAGATGTGCGCCAGAAGATCCTGAACAAGTCGGAGGGCAACCCATTTTTCGTCGAAGAAGTCATCCGCTCGCTGCTTGACAGCAAGCTGGTCGTCAGGGTCAACGAACACTGGCAGGCGACCGCCGAGATCCGCTCCATCGATCTGCCGGATACCCTGGTGGGGGTGATCACCGCCCGCCTGGACCGCCTGGACGATTCTACCCGCCAGGTCCTGCAGTCTGCGGCGGTACTGGGGCGGGAGTTTTCATTCGAGATTCTAAAAGAGATCATTGAAGCTTCCGACCCGCTGGAAGACTGCCTGGTCGAGCTGCAGCGCCGGGAGCTGCTGCGCGAGAAGGCGCGTTTTCCGCAGCGCACCTACGCATTCAAACACGTGCTCACCCAGGAAGCGGCTTACAACACCGTTCTGCTCAGCAGCCGGCGTGAGCTGCACCGCCGGGCAGCCGACGCCTTGATCGCTCACACCCCGGACTCGGCAGCCGAAATTGCTCAGCACCTGCTGGAAGCCCGCCAGGCTGCCCGGGCCGTGCCGTTCCTGGTGCAGGCTGGCGAGGGCGCTGCTCGCGCCTATGCCAGCCGAGAAGCGATCGATTTCTTCCGGCAGGCCTTGACGTACAAACACACTGTGAGCCAGGCGCCTGTTCTATGGAGGGCCTATGCAGGTCTGGGCGACATCCTGGTGCTTACCAGCCAGATCGAGGAGGCGCAGCAGATATTCGATGCCATGCGCCAGGAGGCCGAGAAGCAAGGGGATATACCTGCCAGGATCAAGGCGCTCAACAAAATGGCTGAAATTTCTGCGCTTCACATGGGCATGTTTCAGCCGGCGGAGCTGCTCCTGGCGCAAGCCGAGAGCCTGTCGCGCAGCCATCATGAGCTGTCCGGCATCCCGGAGACCAACCTAATCCGCTGCCAGATGTGTACCGCCCGGGGTGATTTCGATGGCGTGGTGAAGGTGATGGATGAGGTCATCCTCGTCGGGCGCCAGCTTGGTAACCCCCATTACGTTGCCATGGGCATGGAGCACGTCGCCAGCAGCCTGATGTACATGCTGCGGTTCGACGAAGCCCGCCAGCGCGCTGAGGAAGGATTGCAAGTCGCCCGTGAAATCGGCGACCGTTATCACGAAGCAACGCTGCTCGGCTATATCTTTCCTCTTTTGCATCTGCATGCTGGAGATTATCGGGCTGCCGAGGCATCGCTCGAGCAGGGATTGCAGATCGGCAGCAAGATCGGCTCTTTGCCGGTCCAGACTCTGGCTGCTTTCTTACTGGCAGATATCGCCCGCTGGCGGGGTGAGTATGAACGCGCTCTGCACTACGGCGGCATTTCTTTAGGAAGCGGTTTGCCTCTCGAAGCGTTTATGCCTTTCTTTCTGATTCCCATCCTGGGATGCCTAGGCTCGATCTACCAGGAGATCAGCACCCGGCTGGTCGATAAAATTGCTGAATTTCACCGGCATGCACTGCGGCTTTTGGAATCCCCGGTGGCCGCGATGACCGGCAGCCTCGCCTGGGCAGACCTTGGGCACTGCGCGCTCGCCCTGGGGGATGTGGCGATTGCCGAGCAGTCGATTGAGAGAGGCTTGAACACACCGAATATATTTTCGCAGTTGGAGCGGCCGCGCCTGTTGGCCGGCTCCGCCCTCGTGGAAAGCGCTCGCGGCGAGCATGCCCGGGCAATCGAGCTGGCGGCTGAAGCCTGCCGCTTTGCAGAAGAACACCGGCTGGGTTATCACCTGCCGTTCGCAGCGTTGGTGCAG
>JBGSTO010000701.1:0-6761 GCA_041736465.1 Anaerolineales bacterium
GCGCCGCTCGAATTTACAGCGATTATGGTTGGCATATTATCTGTTTTGTTCTTCTTAATATGGCTGCTTGGTTTCTTGACAATTCTGCGAATATTATGGGAAGTTCCAGGAAAAGAATTGACTATTCCAGAAACGGGAGAATATTTGCTGGAAGTGAAAAGTCCGCTTCCAACGTCGTCTCAATACAGCATGGTACTCAGCCAACCCAGCAAACTAACTCTGGATCCGGATTTTTCTGACGCCGATGTTTATAAACTTGCAGGCAATGAGATTGTACAAACAACAATAGTGTATCCCCGACAACACAACTACTTGATTGAAAAGAAAGAAGCAGAGAGGATTGTTATTGATATTCAACGCTGGTATGCAGACACGGATTTAGTGTTTTCACTTTCTGACGCACAGAGTATTGACTGCGGTAGCACAACACTGCGATCACCAGGCAATGCTCTTGGCTATGGCGCTCTATCGTGTGAGGCAGAGGCGACAGGTCCCTTGTTGCTTACCGTCAGCTTCCCAAATACATTTTTCACCCTCGTGTCGAGTGAAGAGCAATATCGTTATGGTTTCGGAGTTAGACACATCACGCCAGCAGACGAAATTGAGCCGAATAATATCATTCAACAAGCTAATCTTATTTCTGCGGCAACTGTGATCTCGGGTAGAACAAGCGGAAGCGATGTTGATTATTTTCGCCTAAGTGCAAGCGCAGGTGAACAACTTGAGATCTCATTAAGAAACACTGATAGCAAAGATATATTTTTCAGGTTCTATCGAGTTGAATCAGATCCACCAGAGTTTCTGGCTCAGAGCAACCCGGATTTTAGTATTGATCCACTCTTGTTAGAGAAGCTTATAGAGACTAGATACGGACATACCTTGTTCTTGACATTACTCATGACCCATTTGGGACTGGACGTAGAGTTGAATATAGTTCGTGATTGGGATTTGTCATTTATCTATATCAACGGAGTACTTGTTTTAGGAATTATATTTCTGGGTATAAGGCAAATCCGGCATTTTTATAATCAACGCGTCTCCATAAACCGTTATGATGATGCATTGATCATTATTCATATGATTAAGATCTTGGCCAATCTTGAGGATGAGAATGCACTCCGATGGTCTGCAAAAAAAAGAACTTTATTTGACTGTATACGACGGTGTTCGCTCTTAATCGCGCAGCTTCCCCACGCATTCGAAATCGCATCCACAGATATTAAAGGGTCATTTTTTCAGATGGCGTCTCAGGTTTATCAAACTGGGGAAATTGCATCTCGGCCAGGATCTCAATCTCGGAGCGACTTGCAGTCTCTTTATTTAGAATGGCTTACTGTATTTGTTTTCTCAAATTACAGGGATTTCTCCTATAAGGAAGACTTTATGTACCTACCTATCCCATTATCCCAGCGTGTCTTGATCACTATTCAATATCAAGGCTTGAAATATATTTTCGTTGTACTCGTACTTCTGTTCGCACTTGGATATTTGAGTGAAACGCAGCCTTTAGTTATGGATCAACTATACGGTTGGATCTGGCTGGCTTGTAGGTATCTTATCCTCATAATCGCCTCCTACGATATCTATATACGCTGGGGTGAACGTGCAACAGTCAATATAGGCTCACGATGGCTGGGCGGAGTCCGGGTTATATTATTCTTTGTAGTCCCGTTCATTTTTCTTGATTCATTATTTCAAACGGGGATCATCGAAAAATTTATTCAATTAGTGCAAGGGATCCAATTACTTTTTTAGTAAGCTCTTGTGGAATATCGACCGATGCAAATAGTCCTGAGTGTATGATGAAGAGAAAGCAAAATGGCAGACCTACTTGAAGTTCCCTCACCACTTGAACTGCGCGACCAACTGCAACAGATGGTCATAAAAGACCTCTTGGGTCCTGCCGGCGGTCCGGAGGAAATCATCGAGGAACCCACCGTGCGCGGCCGGTATATCCTGGGCCTGCTTGCGCCGCGCGGTCAGAGTACTGTGCCGGATGAACAGGATGAGCTGGCTGTAGATGGCTCCATTGCTACACAGGATGGCAAACCCGCCTCACCGGTACCCCAGGCCAGCAGCATGCTGCCCTCTTCGATCGGGATCACGTTCTCGGTCGCACCCGATGCCGAGGCGATCCAGGTGACTGCCCGTTGGGGCCGCTATTATCGAGCGCCCCTCGACATACCGCCAGAGGTTGGAGAAGCCACAGGCGGAGAACCACCTGAGCCAAATGAAGTCGATGCTACAGATGATGGTGCAGCAGCCCCAGAGCCAGCTGCGCCCGCACGTGTAAAGCACATTTGGAAGCGCAAGCAGATCGAAGGCATTTCAGATCGTATTCCATTGAAAGCGGGGCCGATCGGCCCTTGGTGTCCTGATCCCTCAAACCAAGAAGTTTACGTCCGAGGCCTTGCGCGCCGGAGGGCTGATGCCTGGGCAGTGACTCTCTTTTTAATCAATGCCCAAACCGAGCCGAAAACCAGCAAGGATGGGGCCTGGGTTTTTCAGCCTGAGCTGATCGTACGCCATCCACAGGATCAGGCAGTATTTGTCAAACGGCGTCTACCCACAAGATTGAGCGACAACCACGCAGAGGATCGCATGGTGTCCATGCTTTACCGCCGCCAGCTCGAGTTCGCGGTTGGGCACGGGGTCGGTGTATCGGCAGCCATGGCTCCAGGCGAATGGGAACATGCGGTAGAGGTGCGCACGGATGTGATCCCATCTTACGAAGTAGAGCGCATGGAAGCCCCATCGGTTCAAGACATCCCAGAGTTGAAGGGTATTGTTCTGGACATGCAAACCTTCGCCGGCCTATCTATGGGGGAGTTTGACACTGCGCTCGGGCCTCTGGCAGGTGCATATGAAAAATGGCTTCAGGATCAGGAGCCGCGCCTGCAAAACCCTGCCCCCGACCTGACCGTATATATCCTCGAAGGACAGAATGCAGTAAGAAACGGGCGCCAGACGCTGGCGCGCATTCGAGCGGGGATTGCCCTACTAGACAGCCATGAGCAGGCAGCCGAAGCTTTCCGCTTCGCAAATCTGGCCATGGCCTGGCAGCGCGTGCGCACGATCTATACCCGCCTGGTACGCCAGGGCGAGAAGCCTGCATTGGAGGAAATTGACGTACCTCATAATCGCAGCTGGCGTCCTTTCCAACTGGCATTCCTGCTGCTCAACCTGCCTGGTCTGGTGGATCCAACCCATCCAGACCGCAGCAAATTCAATGAGGCCAAAGCAGATTTGCTGTGGTTTCCTACAGGAGGCGGGAAAACCGAAGCCTACCTGGGGGTGGCGGCGTTTGCCATGGCAATCCGCCGGCTACAGGGGAACCTGGGCGGCTACTCTGGTGCGGCTGGGGTAACCGTACTGATGCGGTACACGCTCCGGCTGTTGACTCTGCAGCAGTTTCAACGCGCTACCGCGTTGATGTGCGCCTGCGAAATGATCCGCCGCCAGGATCCCGCTAAATGGGGCGCTGAGCCATTCAGGATTGGACTGTGGGTGGGCGAACGCAGTACACCCAACTGGACAGAGGATGCCGCAGAAATTATCAAGCAAGATCACGACGTTTACACCGGCGGAGCGGGAGGGAAAGGCACGCCTGCTCAACTTACCAACTGCCCATGGTGCGGAAATCCAATCAACCCGGGCGTAAACATTGTGATTGAGCAGTACCCCAGCGGCCGTGCTCGCACCTTTCAGTACTGCAGCGACCCTTACGGAAACTGCCCGTTTAGCAAGAGGCAATCGCCTGATGAAGGCCTGCCAATTGTGGTGGTCGATGAAGAAATCTACCGGCGCCTTCCAACTTTATTGATAGCCACAGTGGATAAGTTCGCCCAGCTCCCATGGAAAGGTGAAACCCAGATGCTGTTCGGCCGGGTAAGTGGCTACTGCCCTCGTCACGGCTTCCGCTCCCCGGAAATCAATGACGCTGATAGCCATAATGCCGTACGTACGCAGCCCCAAAAATTTCCAGCGGTGAAAACCCAGCCGGCAGGATCGCTACGCCCGCCGGATCTAATCATTCAAGATGAGCTGCACCTGATTAGCGGTCCGCTTGGTACATTGGTTGGGTTGTATGAAACAGCCGTGGATGAATTGTCCACCTGGGATTGCAACGGTCACAAGGTGTACCCGAAAGTCATCGCCTCGACTGCCACCATCCGGAGAGCACGCGACCAGGTGTACAGCCTGTTTATGCGTGAGGTAACGATCTTTCCTCCATCTGGCCTTGATGCAGAGGACAATTTTTTCTCACGGAGAGTCGCATCTACCGAGAAAACTCCTGCCCGGCGTTATATTGGTATCTGCGCTCCAGGCACTCGCTTGAAGTCCGTGCTAATCCGCGTGTATGCTGCATTTATGGCAGCCGCGCAAGTGCTCTACGACCGGTATGGTCGCTCCGCCGATCCCTGGATGACAACAGTAGGCTACTTCAACTCCCTGCGCGATTTGGGCGGCATGCGCCGTGTGGTAGATGACGCACTGCGCACACGCCTGCGGAATATGGACGAACGCGGTCTGGCGCAGCGTTTCATTGGCCCATGGGGGATTGAAGAGCTCACGTCGCGCAAATCTGCGACGGACATCCCGCGCATTTTGGATCGCCTGGAATCAGTGTTTGATCCGGGTATGGAAGCTGAACGCCGGGAGCGCTCCAAAGCAGGTGAACGATTATCCACCACTCAATTTCCTCTGGACGTCGTTCTAGCGACGAATATGATCTCGGTAGGCGTGGATGTCTCCCGCCTGGGTCTGATGATCGTTGCCAGCCAGCCCAAGGCTACCGCTGAATATATCCAGGCTACCAGCCGGGTTGGCCGCGCTTTTCCGGGATTGGTTTGCACGGTGTATAACTGGGCGCGCCCCAGAGACCTGAGCCATTATGAGCGCTTCACGCACTACCATGCCACCTTCTACCAGCAGGTTGAAGCGCTGTCGGTAACACCCTTTTCTCTCCGAGCGCTGGATCGCGGCTTGAGCGCAGTGTTGGCTTCATATCTCCGCCTGCTGGGTGTGGATTTCAATAGCAATGCAGGTGCAGGAAAAATCAAGGCAAATCATGCCTTTATCCAGCAGGCTCTTGATTCGATTTCTCAACGGGCTGCGTTTGTTTCTGGGAAGAACGCCAACGGTGTGCTGGTGCGCCAGATTATCCAAGCTCGCCTTGATGAATGGCTGAGCAAAGCCCAAAATATAACCCCGCCGGCGGTGCTGGGTTATAAGCGCCAAAAGGGCGGCTTATCCGTGCCATTGTTGCTCAAGCCAGAAGACCATGATTGGCAAATGTTTACCTGCTTGAATTCGCTAAGAGATGTCGAGCCAGAAGTGCCGCTGGTCTTGAGAGATTATGGCATGGACCGTGAGCCTGGCGCGCCACCACTCTTGGAAGAGGTTGACGAGGGCAGCCAATGAAAAAATCACACCCAACGCGAGTCGGGAAAATCAGACCGAGCCAGGCGCTGTTCACCTACGGCATCGGCGCCTTGGTGGATTTGCCCAGGATTTCTGTCATTGTGTCTGGCCTGGATGACTGGCCTACCGCCCAGCCTGAGGTTCGCCCTATTATCGAAGATCGCCTTCTGCAAGCTGTTCGGTATACACATCCAGATGTGACGCGACTGCTTGCCCCTCCGATTGATCAATCAGAAGGTCCTGTCGATCCATACGAACAAGCTGCAAAAATCGGCGTGCCCGTTGCGGCATTCCCGCGCTGGATGGTTTGCCCCGAATGCCGCTTACTGGCGCCACTCAGCTCCGGGTTATTCGAGCTCAAACCCGATCTATATTACCCTGAACGTACAGCTTATCGCCATACAGGCTGCAGCAAAACGCGCGGCAGCAAAGCTCCAGAGGTCGTGCCTGCTCGCTTTATGGTAGCTTGCGAGAAAGGCCATCTGGATGATTTTCCCTGGATCGATTTCATCCACAGCGGCGCGCCGTGCAGCGCCCCAATACTGCGCTTGAGCGAACTGGGACCATCTGGCGAGGCGCGTGACATTGAAGTGAGGTGTGAAAACTGCAAGGCTAGGCGGCGCCTGGCAGAGGCTTTCGGAACCAACAACCGCGATAAAATGCCGCAATGCCGCGGGCGCTGGCCGCACTTACGCGAGTTCGACTCTGATGAATGCGAGCACAAGATGCGGGCCATCATATTGGGGGCTTCCAACGCCTGGTTCCCTGTGGTGCAAAGTACGATAGCCATTCCAGTTGAAGGCGGAAAGCTGTCTCAGCTGGTAGTTGATAACTGGGCTCAGTTGCACGCAGTGACTTCGCAAGAGGTTCTCCAGGCGTTCCGCGCCATCGGGCAACTGGGCGGCGAGCTGAACCAATACTCGAACCAGGAAATTTGGGAAGCGATCGAGAAAAAACGGCGCCAGGACTCAGGCGAGCTGGGATCGAATACTGAGGTGTTGGACTTACGCTCGCCGGAATGGGAGGTGCTGGCCAGCTTCAATCCGGCATTGAATTCCCAAGATTTTCGCCTGCGTCCGGTGTCACCGCCTGCTGATTTCCGCAATCACATCCAGCAGGTCGTTCTGGCGGAACGGCTGCGAGAAGTGCGCGCCATGATCGGTTTTACCCGCATCGACGCGGCAGGAGAACTAACCGATCCGGATTGGGGCATGCCAGCCCAAATGGCGCCCCTGGCGCGGCAGCCGCTCACCTGGGTACCGGCAAATGAAGTGAGAGGCGAAGGCATATTCATACAGTTCAAGGAGAATAGGATCAGCGAATAGATCGGAAGAGCA
>JBGSTO010000716.1:0-3208 GCA_041736465.1 Anaerolineales bacterium
GGCAACCACTCGGCGCTGCTGCGCTGCGGGCCGGACGGCGCGAAACACCTGCTGCTCGGCTCGCACCTGGACTCGGTGCCCGAAGGCGGGCGTTACGATGGCGCGCTGGGTGTGCTGGCGGCGCTGGAAGTGCTGCGCACGGTGCAGGAGCACCGACTGAAGCTGCCATTTCATCTGCAGGCAATCGACTTCACCGACGAGGAAGGCACGCTGGTCAGCTTCCTGGGCAGCTTCGCCTTTTGCGGCCTGCTCACCCCGGCAGACCTGGAGAAGCCGCGCGGCGATCCGCAGTCGCTGGCGGAAGGCCTGCAGCGAGCCGGGCTGTCGCACAGCTCGATCCTGGCTGCCCGCGGCGATCCCGGACAGTTAGCCGGCTACCTGGAGCTGCACATCGAGCAGGGCAGCCGCATGGAGAAGGCGGGTGTGCAGATCGGCGCGGTAACGCACATTGCCGGTATCCGCTTCTTCCGCCTGACCTACAGCGGTAGGGCCGATCACGGCGGGACGACGCCGATGGAGGAGCGGCGCGACGCCGCCTGGGGCGCCAGCGCCTTTACCCTGGCAGTTCGTGATATCGTCATGGGCGGCTTCCCGGAGTGCTTCACCAACGTGGGGCGCGTGGAATACAGACCGGGTATGTTCAACATCGTGCCGCAGCAAGCCGAGCTGGCGCTGGAGTTCCGCTCGCCGCAGCCGGAGCAGTTCGACCGGCTGGAGAAAGCGCTGCTGGATAACGCCCGGGAGCAGGCCCGGCGCTTCAACCTGGAGCTGGATATCGAGTTCACCGGCAAACGCGACCCGGCTGCGATGGATGCGCATATCGTGTCTGCCGTGAAGGAGAGCGCAGCGGATTTAGGTTTGAGCTGTACAGAGATCATCTCCCGGGCGGGGCACGACGCCCAGGCGCTGGCAGGCATCTGCCCAACCGGGATGATTTTCGTGCCGTCGCAGGGCGGCGCCAGCCACTCGCCGCTGGAATACACTTCGTGGGAAGACTGTATCAACGGCGCTAACGTGCTGCTGCAGGCGGTATTGCACAACGCCATTTAAGGCGAGACCCCAACGGTTTTCAAAACCTTTGGGGTCTGGTTCTCACGAGAAAGAGGTATTCTTGCAGGCTGTGCTTACAGCAACGCCCCTATCGAGTTTAAAACGGTGAACTCCCTAATCGTTCGCGCCGGAGGTAGGCTCGGAGGCAGGTTCTTTACGCCGGTGTGATTCCAGGGTCATAACGCCGTTGCGCACCTGGGTGAGGTACCGATCCAGCTCCATCTCGACGCGGCGCAGCGTGTCGATGACGTAATCGTCGGCGTCGCGGCGGATGCTCTCAGCTTCGGCGCGCGCTTGCTGGATGATCTGCTCGGCGCGCGATTGGGCCGCCTGCATGAGCGCGTCTCGTCCTAACAACTGCTCGCTCTTTTCGCGGGCGATGGTCAGGGTGCGGTTGGCTTCTTCCTGCGCCTGGGCGACGACCCGGTCGCGCTGCGCCAGGATCTTCTGAGATTCGCGGATTTCATCCGGAATGGCCATGCGCATCTGGTCGATCAGATCCAGCATGCGGTCTTCGTCCACGACGACGTTGTGTGTAAATGGGATTGGGCGGCTTTGGTTGAACAATTCTTCCAGCCGGTCGACCAGATGCATGATGTCCATAAGGGTTCCTCCCCTTCCTATAACTCTGGAAGATCGTAATATTTCATGAGCAAGTACGATGATGATTAGTGCTGCCTGTTAACATTAGATTACATTCAAACTTGAAATCCGTCAATAGCAGTCGGATATCTGCTTGCATATCGTTGCACTTTGCGTGCCACCTGAGCGTTCAATCTGGCATGGAATGGGTGGGCACCAGGGTCTGCCCGTCGCCCAGCTCGCGAAAACGCGCGTGCAGCACTTTTTCGACGTGGGGCGGCACCATGCTGCTGACGTCGCCGCCCAGCGAGGCGATCTCGCGCACCGTGGAGGAGGACAGGAAGGTGTGCTCTTCAGCGGTGATGAGGGCCATCAGTTCGATTTCTGGGGCCAGGCGGTGGTTTGCCAGCGCCATGCGGAACTCGTACTCGAAATCGGAGAACACGCGCAGGCCGCGCACCACCACCCGGGCGCTGATCTGCCGGCAGAAATCCACGGTAAGCCCGCTGTAGCCCATGATGCTGATCTTGGGATGCCCGGCGAAGGCCTGGGAAGCGAGCTGGATGCGCATCTCGGGCGAAAACAGCAGGGATTTCAACGGGCGGTCGTACACCGCCACCACCAATTCGTCGAACAGGTTGGCGGCGCGCCGGGCGATATCGATGTGTCCCAGGTGGATGGGATCAAAGGTGCCGGGGAATACTGCTCTTACCATATCCTCTCCTCATGTCATCCTGGGCAGCGGAGATCCTTCGCTTCGCTCAGGATGACAATCATTTCTCAGGATGACAATGCTTCCAAAGGGTGCCAACGCATACAAAGAATGACAATGCTTCCTAGGGGTGACCGCATTTATCAACTGATGTCGTTTCGCCGGTTAGCAGTCCAGAAGCGCTGCAGTACAGCAGCCAGGGTGGCGTGGTTGGGGTGCTGCAATGCGGGGTCTTGCTCGAAAATCGCCCGCGCCTGCTTTTGTGCGCTCTCGATAATTTTCACATTACTCAGGTTGGCAAGCTGCAGCTCGCCGAAGCCCGCCTGGCGGGTGCCGAGGAAATCGCCGGCGCCGCGCTGCTCGAGATCCATCTCTGCCAGTACAAACCCGTCGGTGGTGGCAGCCATGGCTTGCAGGCGCTGGTTTTCCATCTCTTCGGGTTTTTCGGGTACCAGCAGGCAGTAGGATTTCTCACTGCCGCGCCCCACTCGGCCGCGAAACTGGTGCAGCTGCGCCAGGCCGAAGCGGTTGGCGCCTTCGATAAGCATCACGCTGGCATTGGGCACGTCCACGCCCACTTCCACGACCGAGGTGGACACGAGGATTTGGAAATCGTTGTCCAGGAAGCGCTGCATGGCTTCTTCTTTTTCTTCAGGGCGCATGCGACCGTGCAGCAATCCGAGGCGGAATTCCGGAAATACCTTGGATTGGAGATAGGCCTGGCCTTCCACAGCAGCTTGCGACTCGCTGTTTTCGCTCTCTTCCACCAGCGGGTAGATGATAAAAGCCTGCTGGCCGGCCTCGACCTGGCTGCGGATCAAGCGGTAGGCGCGTTCGCGCTCGCGCGGCATCAGCACGTAGGTG
>JBGSTO010000725.1:0-9155 GCA_041736465.1 Anaerolineales bacterium
TTCAGCTCTTGTGGGTTCGACGTTGAGCCCCGTGATCACCCATACGGTAGATCTGACGAGCTGGGCGTACACGATCATCATTGCGCCGAATGTGAATGCAGCCACAAACACGTTCTGTGGTGTGCGGGTGGCGTATTATGCGCCCACGTTCGGGGCAATCGCACTCCCAATGGTGATCAAGGAGTAGCAAACTCAGGCTGCTGCTGGGCGCGGCGCAAGGACAGCGCCGCGCCCAGATCGTCGGCGAAATCGAGCGGCAAGCCAAGCACTTCCCGGTATATATGCTGCGCACTTGATCCAGGAGGCGTGTTCGAATGGAGCATGCCAACCTCGGAGTATAATATTTATAGGCCCGTATTTCGCGAAATGAACCGCAAGGCGGCGGGTGATGCACCGGTCAGGCATCTAGCGCCATATTCATTAAGGCGATGCAATAGGTCTGTAATTGAATACTCCAGGCAGCCTCAACAAGAACAGGATCTTGCAAGCCGGCTTGATATTCCTTTTTGGATTCATATTCTTTATCGAAAGTTTCGCCGCTGCACTTTTTGCCAGTCTTCAATTTGAACGATCTCCAATTTTAGCAATTTTATTCCCAATTACTGTTGGAACCAGCCTCGTTCTATGGGTTAAGAATGATCTCAGCTCAACAGGCGCCTCTTTGGGCCTGGATCAAGGATTGATAATCTTCATAGCCTGGCCAATAATATTTCCAGTTTATCTTCTCCATTCACGTGGACTCCGTTCGGGTTGTGTGGTTATCCTTGCTTTCTTTGGTCTGATCATCATTCCGACTTTTGTTGGCATTGTCATTGGGTTTTTGATCGGGAGTTTACTCTGAATGCCTGGACAGCAGCCCACCGGTGGACGACTGGCCCGCGGGGCATGCGGCAGCCGCTTATTGAAGGGATGAAAGTAGATGCCTATCGTAACAGAATACCTCAAGCGTAACCAGTTAATCGCGTACTTTATCCTGACTTATCTGTGCACATGGGTGCTGTTGATATTCTTCCAACCAAGTTATCTTGAAGGGCAGAGAATTGTGGCGCCCTTGATCAGCCTGGGCATCTTCGCCCCTGCGCTGGTAAGCATCGGGCTGTCGGCTGCCATCAAGCCACAGCCCAGGCAGGGTAGCCGCAAACCCGAACTGTTTACATTTATCGTTGTTTGGTTTCTTGCGAGCCTGATCATCATTCTGTTTCTAACCTTAAACCAACAGATGGGATTGTCCACACGTTTACTGATCGTAAGTGCCATTACCGGGCTGTTGCCGGCTTTTGTCGGTTCTTCTGTCTTTTCCACGATACCCGGGGTAAGAGATCATCTTCGGACGTATATAACGGCAAGGGGCGCCTCCGGTTACTATCTCCTGGCGCTCGTACTGGTCCCTGCGATTTGGCTCCTGGGAAACCTATTGAGTCGTGCCCTGGGAATGGAAGTCCCATTTTCCAGATATCCTGTGGTGGATGCCAATCTCCTGGTGCTGGTGATCCTCTTCTTTCTCTACAATTTCATCTATGGTGGGCTTTCCGAGGAGCCCGGTTGGCGGGGCTTTGCCCTGCCGAGGCTTCAGGCAAAGTTCAGCCCGCTCGTTTCCAGCCTGATCCTCGGAGTTATTTGGGCAGTCTGGCATGCGCCGGCGAAATTCGGGGGAATCGAAACCAGCAGCCTATCCGATACACTCGTCGAATGGGTTCTGATTGTGCTGGTCACCATAATTTTCACGTGGCTTTTCAATCGCACAAAAGGCAGCATCTTGGTGACCGCGCTGATTCATCCCGCTATGAACACAACAGGCAATTTTCTCACCGCGTCAATCGGCGCCCTCATTCTTATCCTGGTTTTCACGGTGTTTGTTAGCGTGCTCGATAAAATGTGGAGAAAGCTGCCTGCGGACAACCCTGCAGTCTATCAGGTGGACACGCAGGCTGTCTAGCACGAGCCAGCCGAGGGAAATTCCAAGAGGCATATCTATGGGCTAACGTGGCCGCCGGGTACGGCATCATTTCTATACTCTTTGTTTGTGCCGGAACAGCAGCCAGCCCATCGCGGCACCGCCAGCCAGGGCAGCCCCAAAGTCTCCGGCGAACATGACCACCAGCATGGTGAAGCGCTCGGCGGCACGTGGCGCGCCCACCACCCACCCGGCGGCTTCCATGCCCAGGTTGATCACCAGAAATGCTGCGGCAGCGCTCAACCCGGCTGCCAGAACGAGCCTGCGCGCCAGCGGGCGATCCTTTAATCCCAGACCGATCACACCGGCACTGGCGCCGGCAATCAGAAACGCGGTAGGAACGAACAGCAAGGTAAACAGGCGGTGCAGGGGAATCGTATTCGTCTGCGTTTCAACCACCGCGGTCTCGATGCGCAGCAGCAGCACCGCCATAATCATGGCAACCGGCACAAAGCCCAGGATGCCGGCAACCGCCATGCGCACCCGATTCTCCTCGCCGGCGAGGCGCCCCATGGCGATCCCCCAGGAGGCGCTGCCTGCCAGGATGCCGGTGATGGCGGGCAGGGCTGCCAGCAGCACGTGCAGCGAGCTGGGGTTGGCGATGCTGTGCCCGGGCAGGGCGTCGAACACCAGGTTGCCCGCTACCACCCCGAACAGCATCCCGCCAAAAAGGGTGACGACGGTCAGCAAGGCGCCCTGCAGCGCAGGTTTAAAATTCATCTTAGTCTCCTGATGCAATATTACCGAGCTGGCATGATTCCTAGAACGGCTTGAACATCATCAGCCAGGCGATGAGCAAGATGCCGCCAAAGCCGATCAGCGTGAGCAGGTGAGGGTTGGTCTTTGCCAGAATCGCCTCGACTTCCGCCGGGCTGAGCGCTTCTACAGCAGGCAATGTCTTGCCTTTTTCAAAGTAGGGCAGCCCGGCAGCCTTGCGCGCCTGCCCGTAGTAGCGCGAGCCCAGCACGCTCATCGCCCAGACGATGGCGATCAGCAGCACTAGCGAGGCCCAGATCCAGCCGTAGCGCCACCAGCGCCCCTGAAAGCCGGCGATGATGCCGCTCACCAGAAGCAGCAGCAAGGCTGGATACATCACGCGGTAGGAAGCGGCAGACAGCTCGAGCAGGGCACGGATGCGCTCGGGGCTGCGCTCGCCTCGCAGGGCATAGGAGACGCTGGCGGAGGCGCCATGCGCCAGCAGAAAACCGAAAGTGCCGGCAATGTGCAGGAAAAGCATCCAGATATACATCGTTTGCTCCTTATTTGATCTGTCATCCTGAACGAAGTGAAGGATCTAGATCCTTCGCTCCGCTCAGGATGACATCCTTGTGCGCGGTCCACGAAGTGCGAGCAGCTTTTTCTACTGCTGCGCGCCTGGTAGTGTATTGATGTACAACCAGATGGCTTTCAGCTCATCATCCACCATTTTGCCCATGAACTGCCAGGGCATCTGCTCCGGATCCAGCGGCGCGCCTTCGGGGCGCACGCCGCTGCGCAGGGTGTTGATGAAGCTCTCTTCGGTGTAGGCAGGCAGGCGACCGCTCCGGGTGATATCGGGCGCAGGGATGGCTGCCGGGTCAGCGCTCTTGCCGCCGGTCAGGTTCTCCCCGTGGCAGGCGCCGCAGCCGTGGGTCTTGACCATGTACTCGCCGTATTCCGCAGTCACGCCTACCACAGGCGCCGGCGGTCGCACATCGTGCGGGATGTCTTCGGCGTACAGCAGGTTGCCAAAGGCGCCGGCGGCGTACAGCACCTTCGCCATCAAGGTGAAGCTGCGTGGGCGGGTCTGGCGATCTACCGGTGGCACCGTCTTTATGTAGGCAATGATGCTGCCCAGGTCGGCGTCGCTAAGGTAGTAGAAATCGTTGGCTGGCATGATGAACACCGATTTGCCGTCGGATTTTACGCCATGGCGGATCGCCCGCACCCAGTCAGCATCGGTATTGGTTCCCCCGACGCCGCCTGCACCGGAGGTCAGGTTCGCCGCGTCCACAATCCCCAGGGCAGGATCTTCGAAGAACGACCCGCCGCCCAGGTCTGCGGTGTGGCAGTTCGTGCAGTGGATGTCTGCCCAATGTTTGCCGTTTGCGATGCTGGCAGCGTCGGTCGGGATCGCCACCGATTCCGCCTGGACGTCGTAGGTGCGATCCATGCGCAGTTGGGTGCTGATGGACATTCCGGCGAGAACCACTACTGCCAACGCCATCACCCCACCCAAAACGATACCTGCCCACTTTAGCAGCTTCCTCATCGCTCACTCTCCTGTGCAGAATGAAGATATGCTTTCGTATAAAATTCCACCGCTGGTAACTGTCATTAAGGATCCCTTAATCCAATTAATTATACGACCAAATTGATCTTAAATGGCGATATAATATCTTAAAATATTCCGACAACAATACTCTAAAAAGGATGTTTTTTCCATGCAAATTGCCCCGTTCCAACTGGAGCGCTTTTTCGCCCGCTACGAGTTCAAGGCGCGTTATCTGCTGAGCGCCTCGGACTGCGAGAGCCTGCCGATGCAGGCGCTGCTGGAGATGGCTTCGCCCGAGAGCCTGCAGCTCTGGCAAGAGCTGAGGCTTGGCTACACCGAGTCGCAAGGACACCCGCAGCTGCGCCTCGAGATCGCCCGGCAGTACGAGAACGTGCCGCCAGGTCAGATCTTCACCGCCGCGCCGGAAGAAGCCATCTTCGTCGCCATGCTGGCGCTGCTGCAACCCGGCGACCACGTCATCGCGGTGGCGCCGGCATACCAGTCGCTGCACGAGGTAGCGCGTTTTGCAGGCTGCACGCTGTCGCCGTGGCGGTTGAGATCGGAAGCGGGCGGCTGGAGGTTGGATGTGGACGAGCTGGAGCGCAGCCTCACTTCGCAAACAAAGCTGGTGGTGATCAACTTCCCGCACAATCCCACGGGGCATACGCTCTCGCTGGACGAGCTGGAGGCGATCGTTGAGATCGCGCGCCGGCACGGGCTGTACCTGTTCTCGGATGAGATGTACCGCCTGCTGGAGTGGGATGCGGGCGTGCGGCTGCCGCCGGTGTGCGATCTGTACGAGAAGGGCATCTCGCTTTCCGGGTTGTCGAAGTCGTTTGCGCTGGCAGGTCTGCGGCTGGGCTGGTTGGCGGCGCGCGAGCCAGGGCTGGTGGAGCGTTGGTTGGTGATCAAAGACTACACGACCATCTGCAGCAGTGCGCCATCGGAGATCCTGGGAATCATCGCCCTGCAGAACCAGGAGCGCATCCTGCAACGCAACCTGGGGATCGTGCAGGAAAACCTGGCGCTGGCAGAGCGGTTTTTCGCCAGAAACGCAGGGCTGTTCGCATGGATCCCGCCCAGGGCTGGTTCGATCGCCTTCCCGCAGTGGCGCGGTGCGGGGACGGTGGAGCAGTTCTGCCAGCAGGTGCTGGAGGAAACGGACGTGATGATCGTGCCGGGCAGCGTGTTCGAAACCCCCGGAAATCATTTTCGCATCGGGCTGGGGCGCAGGAATTTCGGCGAGGCTCTCGACCTGATTCAAAGCAGGATGCTTGACTGACCGCTGCAGGTAGATCTCAGGCAGGAATGGAGGATACATATGGACATCTCTCAACACACCATCGCAACCCTGTATGCAGGCTGGAAGAATTACCAGGATCTGGTCTGCCGGGAATTGAGAAAGCTGGAGGCAGCGCAGCTGGATCTGCGCGCGGCGCCGGGGCTGCGCAGCATCAGCGACATCGCCCGGCACATGATCGGGGCGCGGGCGCGCTGGTTCTATGGGCTGGATGAGGGCAATGAGAGCTTCAAAGCGCTGGGAGGCTGGGACCGCCAGGGGGCGCCGGAGCGAACGCCGGCTGAGCTGGCGCAGGCTCTTGAAACTTCCTGGCAGGGGATGCAGGAAGCCATCGCCCGCTGGACGCCGGAGCAGTGGCAGCAAACCTTCCCCGGTGAAGATGAGAGCGAACCGGAAACGTACACCCGCGCCTGGGTCATCTGGCACCTGATCGAACACGACCTGCACCACGGCGGTGAGATCTCGCTGACCCTGGGTGCAAACGGGCTCGAGGGGCTGGGCCTTTGAAGGAGGGCGCCCCGCTAACTGCTCCACCCGATCCCCACGCGGCTGCCCCCATCGCCAGCCTGACTGCTTTCTGGAGCCAGTTCAAGTTCAGTTCGCAGGCCGAGTGCAGCGAGCAGCCCGGTTTGCTGCGCTACCACACTGCTGTGCCCCACCCGTGGTTCAGCGGGGTGCTGGTCTCTCGCCCGCCCACCGGCAGCGAGACTGCCAGCATCCAGGAGCAGGTGGCATATTTCCGCTCCCGGGGCGTGCTGGCTTTCACCTGGTGGCTGGAACCGGGGCTGTCTATGGAGGCATGGGCAGAAAGGCTGCTGCCGCATGGCTTCAGGCTCAACCACGAACCACCCGGCATGGTGTGTGCGCTGGACGAGCTGCCTGCCT
This sequence comes from Anaerolineales bacterium, assembly GCA_041736465.1. GTDB lineage: Bacteria > Chloroflexota > Anaerolineae > Anaerolineales > UBA4823 > JAJUJL01. The sequence goes on from JBGSTO010000725.1 coordinate 6,394, forward strand.
CAACCCGGGTGCCGCCAGGCTTCAGTGTCCACCTGGTGCAGGACCTTCCCACGCTCGAGCTGTGGGTGAGGACCTTCATCGACGGCTACGGCTTACCCACCTCCTTCGACCAGCCTTTTTTTGATTTGCTGGCAAGCCTGGGCTTACAGGGCAGCCTGCAGCACTACCTGGGCTATCTCGATTCGGCGCCGGCAGCTGCCGCCAGCATTTTCTACTCGGATGGGATTGCAGGAATTTATAACGTCGCCGTAGCAGAAAGCACCCGCGGGCAGGGGCTGGGCGCGGCAATCACCCTGGCGCCTTTGCTGGAAGCGCGTGCCCGAGGCTGCAACCTCGGCGCGCTGCAGTCGTCAGAGATGGGTTTCAGCGTTTACCAGCGGCTGGGGTTTCGTAAGGTGTGCGACGTGAGGCATTTTTCAATCAGTTTGCAGACCAAAGGAACCGCAGATGCACACTGAATCACGCAGATGGTTCATCCGCAGGTGGTTCATCAGTAGATTGCGCCGGAGTACCGGCGTACACAGATTTCTCAGATTATATTTTAGGAATCAATAAAAATCTGTTTCATCTGTGGATGATTTCCTCCCAGTCTTTATCTGCGAAATCTGCGAAATCTGCGGATAGAAAGTTCTCCTTCTGGACGGACCCGAGACAGCCATTCATAAGCTGGGCAAGCGTAGTGTGCCACTCACGAGGATCTAGATCCTTCACTTCGTTCAGGATGACAGACCAAACAAGGAGTGAGTATGGGCCAAAAAGTTGACACGATCATTATTGGAGGTGGGCAGGCAGGCTTAGCCACCAGCTACTACCTGAGCAAGCAGGGGCGAGAGCACCTGGTGCGGGAGCAGGCGGCGCAGGCGGGCAACGCCTGGCGCAATGATCGCTGGGATTCGTTTGCCTTGCTGACACCCAACTGGTCGTTCCAACTGCCCGGCGCGCCGTATCAAGGACCGGCGCCCGATAGCTTCATGCCCCGCGATGAGATCGTGGCGACCTTCGAACAGTATGTTCAGCGCTTTGAGCTGCCGGTGCAGTACGGGGTGCGCGTGCGCAGCGTGGCGCAAGAGGGGTCCGGCTACCGCGTGGAGAGCGATGACGGCAGCTTCGAGGCGCGCAGCGTGGTGGTGGCGACCGGGCTTTTCCAGCGCCCCAAGCTGCCCGCCTTCGCTGCCGAGCTTTCCAGCCGCATCACCCAGCTGCATTCGGGGCAGTACCGCAATCCGTCTGCTCTGCCCAGCGGAGCCGTGCTGGTGGTGGGCAGCGGGCAGTCTGGCGCCCAGATCGCTGAGGAGCTGTATTTCAGTGGGCGCAAGGTGTACCTGTGCGTGAGCGGCGCAGGGCGGGCGCCAAGGCGCTACCGCGGCAAAGACGTTTACGAGTGGCTGCACCTGAGCGGTTTCCTGGACCGCACGGTGGACATGCTGCCCTCTCCTAAAGCGAAGTTCAGCGCCAACCCGCACCTCTCCTCACGCGAAGGCGGCAGGACGCTCAACCTGCACCAGTTCGCGCGGGATGAGGTGACGCTGCTGGGGCGCATCCAGGCGGGCAGCGGGAACCGGGTTCACCTGGCGCGAGATCTCAAGGAGAACCTGGCGAAAGCCGACCAGTTCGAAGCTGAAATCGTCAAGCTGGTGGAGGGCTACATCCAGCGGGTGGGGCTGCAGGCGCCGGAGGAGACGCTGCCGGTGCTGCGCGACGGGTTTGAGGGCGAGGAAACCACTGAATTAGACCTGCGCACCGCAGGAATCGGCAGCATCATCTGGGCGATGGGCTACCGCTTCGACTTCGATATGGTCAAGCTGCCCATCTTCGACGGCGACGGGTATCCCATGCAGCAGCGCGGCGTGACCGGGTACCCGGGGCTGTATTTTGTGGGTCTGCCGTGGCTGCACAAGCAGAAGTCCGGTCTGCTGGTGGGGATGGGAGAGGATGCACAATATATTGCCGAACAGATCGGCGGCTGTGTCGGTAGGAAGACTGCCGCGCTGCGATAGCGCCTGTCATTGCGAACCCGGCGTACTGTGCCGGGTGAAGCAATCTCCAGGCAGGCAGGGAGACTGCTTCGCTGCGCTCGCAGTGACAGGTGAGCAGGAAGACTGCCGCACTGCGATAGCGCCTGTCATTGCGAACCCGGCGTGCTGTGCCGGGTGAAGCAATCTCCAGGCAGGCAGGGAGACTGCTTCGCTGCGCTCGTAGTGACAGGCGGGTAGGAAGTCTGCCGCGCTGACAGAACTGATAGGGTCGTTTGCCAGCCAGGTTATGTATAATTTTTAAATACCCGGCGGGGCAAACTCAATGCTGGTCATCGCACAATCACTCACCAAGATCTACCAACGCGGCGCGGAGAAAATACACGCCCTGCAGGGGGTTAACCTGCAGATCGCTGCCGGCTCTTTTGTGTTCGTCACCGGACCCAGCGGGGGAGGCAAGTCCACCTTACTGCACCTGATCGGCGGGATGGACCGCCCCAACAGCGGCACGCTTTCGGTGGGCGGCTTCACCATCCATCAAGCCAGTGAAGACCAGCTCACCCGCTTCCGGCGTGAGCATATCGGCTTCGTGTTCCAGTTTTTCAACCTGCTCTCGTCGCTGGACGCGCTGGAGAACGTCTGCTTGCCCCATCTCGCCAGGGGAATGCGGACTAAGGAAGCGCGCCGGCAGGCCCTGCAGATGCTGGAGCAGGTGGGGCTGGCATCCCGCACGCGCCACAAGCCAGCCGAGCTGTCGGGGGGCGAGCAGCAGCGGGTGGCGATTGCCCG
>JBGSTO010000073.1:0-7793 GCA_041736465.1 Anaerolineales bacterium
GGCGAACAGCCGGCGCAGGCGCTGCGCGCCTACCTGCAAGCCCTGCGCTACGACCCGGCTTTTGCCCTGCAGCACTGGCGCCGCATGGCGTATGCCCTGGTTTACCTGCTGTTCGGGCAAAAGGCAGCGCATTACCTGCGCCGCGCTGCACGCCCCCCTGGCACTGTTTTATGAATGCTGATCGATCTCCCATTCTGGTCACTGGAGCGCACCGCACAGGCACCACCTGGGTCGGGAAGATGCTGGCTGCCGGCGGGCAGGCGGCGTACATCAGCGAGCCGCTCAATGTGTGGCACCGCCCAGGCGTGATGGGCGCTGAGGTGCCATACTGGTACCAGTACATCGACTCAAACAACCAGGATCATTACCTGCCGGCGCTGCGCCAGATGCTGTCCTATGACTACCACCTGCTGGCAGAAATTAGCTCGCTGCGCTCGCGCAAGGATTTTCTACGCATGCTCCGTGATCTGGGGATTTTTCTGCGCGGCCGGCTGGCAGAGCAGCGTCCGCTGCTCAAAGACCCGTTTGCGGTATTCTCCGCGCCCTGGTTCTCTCGCTGCCTGGGCTGCAGAGTGGTGGTCACCATCCGCCATCCGGCAGCGTTTGCCAGCAGCCTGAAGCGCCTCGACTGGCCCTTCGATTTCACCAACCTGCTGCAGCAGCAGCCGCTCATGCAGCGCTGGCTGGAGCCCTTCCGGGAAGAGATGCTGTCCATGCATGCCAACGACATCCTGGGGCAGGGAGCGCTGCTGTGGCGCATGGTTTACCAGGCAGTAGATGCCATGCAGCAGGAACACTCGGGATACCTGCTCGTACGGCACGAAGACCTGTCGCTGGAACCGGTGGAAGGCTTCAAGCGCCTGTACCAACAGCTGCATCTCGATTTCACCCCGCGCGCCGAGCAGGCCGTTCTGGCATCCAGCAGCGCCGAGAACCCGAAGGAGCTTTCGAAAAAGCGCGTTCACGCCGTGCGGCTGGACAGCCGCAGCAATTTGCATAATTGGAAACGCCGCCTCAGCCCGGAAGAAATCCAGCGCATCAAGCAGCTAACCGGCGATCTGGCTGCCAGGTTTTACCCGGAAATCGACTGGGATTGACCCAATTTTTCATGCACCCGTTTGTACTCAAACGCCCGCTGGTTTCTATTGTCACCCCATCCTTCAACCAGGGCCAATACCTGGAAGAAACCATCCTGTCTGTGCTGCAACAGGACTACCCCAACCTGGAATATCTGATCGTGGATGGGGGTTCAACCGACAACAGCCGCGCTATTATCGAAAAGTACGCCAAATCAACGGTTACTGGTAACCGCGATGACCCGAAGCTGGGGCGCATCCGCTGGTGGGTGTCGGAACCAGACCGCGGGCAGACCGATGCCATCAACAAAGGTTTTGCTCGCGCCCGGGGTGAGATTCTTGCCTGGCTGAATTCGGATGACACCTACCTGCCAGGGACAATCAGCGAGGCGGTGACTTATCTGCAAGCCAACCCCGAAGCGGGCATGGTGTACGGGGATGCCAACCTGGTGGACGAGTCCGGCGCGGTCACCGGCAAGTTCCCTGCCCGCCAGACCGATTACCGGCGCCTGAGGGGCGGCTATGTGCACATCCCACAGCAGGCGGCTTTCTTCCGCGCCAGCCTGTGGCAGCAGGTCGGGCCGCTGGACCCAAGCTTCTACTTTGCCATGGATTACGATCTGTGGGTGCGGCTGGCGCGGCTGGCGCCGCTGCACTACCACCCCCGCCTGTGGGCCAACTTCCGGCTGCACGGCGGCGGTAAATCGGTGGTTGCCGATGATCGCTGCTGGCCCGAGATGCTGCGCGTGCACTACCGCGAAGGCGGCACCTGGCTTTCGCCGCTGGTATTGAAAGCCCGCCTGCGCCCGCTGGTGTATGCCTGGCTGCCCATGCCGCTGCGGGTGTGGCTGCGGCGCTGGTTGCCGCTTTAAGTACTTGCCAAACGCCTGCCCACCGCCCGTGCTTACCAGAACGTAACCCGCGGAGCAAGCGCTTTGCCTTGACATCCATTTATGGTTATGAGAGAATGCCGCTCAAGGTTACTGCGGATCACGATCCGAAAAGGGCGGATCACGATCCGCCCCTACGCAAGGAGATAATGATGCAAGTCCCCCCTGCAATATGGCGTACTGCCATACTACTATCTGTTATCCTGGCTTTGGCGTCTGGCGCCTTCTTGTTTTCCAATGCTGCCGGCGTGCCTGTCATCCTGAACGAAGTGAAGGATCTGGCGCCTGAGCAGCCTGAAGAGACATTTGCCATCTACCTGCCGAAGGTTTACTTCGGCGATCCCTGGACAGCGCCGTTTGGCGTCGAATCCACATCTCATCTGTGGATAGGGTCTGTGGTCACCACCCAGACCGTCGAAACCCGCGGCGGGTGGATCCGCTACGGCTGGCAAATTTCCTGGCAGGATATGCAGCCGCTCGAAAACGGCTCCATCGATTGGAGCTACCTGACCAATTTCGAGAAAGAGCTGCGCGACATGCGTTATTCTGGAACGCGTCCGGTGGTGATTATCAAGGATACACCCCACTGGGCGCTTGACCCGACCGCCGTGGACAAAGACGGGAACCCGACCTCCTGCGGCCCGATCGCTCCGGATAGATACGATGATTTCGCCGCCTTTGTGACCGAGGTGGTCAACCGCTATAAAACCGAGGAATTCAACGTGCACGACTGGGAAATCGGCAACGAGCCGGACGTCGATCCCACCCTGGTGCCCCAAGATTACCTCTTCGGCTGTTGGGGCGATATCGATGACACCGCCTACTACGGCGGCGATGAATACGGGCAGATGCTGATCGTCGTCTCTCAGGCAATCAAGGCAGCCGATCCCGGCGCGCGGGTGTGGGTGGGCGGCTTGCTGCTGGCAACGCCCAATACCACCGACCCAGCCCTGGGAAAACCGGAAAACTTTTTGCGCGGCATCCTGGCTGCCGGGGCAGGCCCATATATCGACGTGGTACCTTACCATTGGCACCCGTCTTATTGGAACGTGACCGCGGATTACGATTATGATGTCGATGATACCAACCTGCTTGACGGACCCTGGAATGCCTGGGGAGGCGGCATCCGCGGAAAAGCGCGCTACCTGCGCCAGATCATGGCGGATTATGGGGTAAACATACCGGTCTTCCTCAACGAATCCGGGTTTGGCTGCATTTCCATCGCCGATAGGCCCGATGTCACCTGGTGCGACCCGCCGGACACTTTGTTCTTCGAAAACCAGGCATACTACATTGTTCGCACCTACGTGCGCGGCTTGAGCGAAAACGTTATGGGCATGATCTGGTATTCGATCACCGGCCCTGGCTGGCGCAACACCGGCATGCTGGACGCCTTCCAACAGCCGCGCCTGGTATACCACGCCTATAAGCACCTGGTGCAGCGCCTGGGAAGTCTAAGCTACCAATCGCCGGTGGACTACGGCACGGGTATCGAGGCCTATACCTTCAGCCGGCTGTCTCAGCGCACCGACGTGCTCTGGGCAAGCCTGCCCAGCGGCTCATTCACTATAGATATACCCGTCGCGGCTTTCGTTGACGCCTACGACATTTTCGGGAATAAAATCAACATACAGCCTATCGGCGACAATTATCCGGTACCGGTAGGATTCAGCCCGGTATACATCCTCCGAACGCCCTAAACCGCCCGTTTGTACCCAAACGCCCCCTGCTGCCCCGTTTGTACTCAAACGCCCTCAGGGGGAGCCAAAGGTTAGCGTAAATATGCACCGGAATGTTCTGTATTCCGCATCGATGCAGCCCGGCAGGAGACGCCTGATCCGATATTGGGTGCCTGCTGCCAGGCTGGCGCTGTTCTTGCTGGCGCCCCCCGGTGTACCCACCGTCGCCGTCCTGATCTTTGCATTCCTGGCATTTTACCTGCAGGCGGGTAATCCTATGCGCTGGAAAGCGCCCCCCTCCGCAAGTCAAAGCTTCCTTGCCCCGCTGGGCAGCGTCCCTTCCAGTGCACGGAGTGGAGCCGGTGATATGCCCGCTTCTACTGAAGCGCCTGCGCCCTCCAACGCCAGCCCTGATGTAGGGCAAGCGTTTAACAGCTTGCCCCGAGTGGAAGAAACTGGCGCCGCCTATCCTGGCGCCCGCCAGTATCCTGGCGCCAGCTCCCAGGTTTACTTCCCGTACATTGCCGGGCAGCCGCTCTTCTATCAGGATCCCGCGATCTGGTCTTCATTGGTCCAACGGAATGTCCTGTATTCCGCCTCCGCGGCCGCGTCCATGGGCGCCGCCTTTCCACCAGAACTCGAGGTCGCTGCCAGCGCGCCCGCTGCTAGCAGCGACCTGACCGGCGAGGCCCGGGTATCTCTTTTCCGCCACCGCTTCTACCCGGATGAAGATCTCCAACAAACGGAGCTGGTCATTTTCGCCGATACTCGCTACCAGGTATGGCTGGACGGTGAGTGGGTCGGTCGTGGACCGGCCCGCTTTTCATTAACCTACCGGGAATACGATATTTTCCCCCTGGGAAATCTGCCCGCCGGGGAACATGTTCTGGCTGTATTGGTGCAGTGGGCGCCCAATATCCGCCGCGCCGAGTCGAGCGTTCCGATGCTCAGGGCGCATCTGCAGGGCAACGGCAAGTCCGGTGTCCGCCGGTTGGCGCGCACAAGCAGCGAGTGGCGCGCACTGGAAACGGATGCCTGGCAGTCTCAGTCTGCCCTGGTGCACGCCTGGAGCCTGATCGGTCCAACCGAGCTGCTGGATCTGCGCCGTCTGCCTGTGGATTGGTTTACCCCAAACTTCGATGATGCTGGTTGGGGCTATGCCGCACTGCTTGAGGCAGGCAGCCTCGATCCTGCGGCAGAGTATGCGCCGCGTTCGATTCCCCATCTCGTCGAATACACTGTCTCACCGCTGGTTGCCGACGCAGGACGCCTCTCTCCGGGGTTTCTGCTGGGTGAGTTTTTACCGTCTGCCTCCGGCGTCGCCGCCGTAACGTATACAGTCCCGCTGACTGTGACCACCGGCCTGACCGTAACGCTGGAAATACTGCAGGAATCTTTGCCGCCCACCGTCTCTTTGACCGTAGATGGCGCTGCACCGTTATGGCTGCCGGCAGCGACGGTGGGTACACCGACCCTGCCTGAAAGGCCGGACGTGTATACCACCAGCCTGTATCTGGAAAGCGGCAGTCACCAGATTTTGCTCAACGCCGTGCCTGCAGCCGGTATGGCAGTTGCAATCGCCCCCGCTTCTACTGAAGCGCCCGCACAGCAACCCCCGGCGCTTCAGGTCGAGCTGCCGTTTCAGCAGGGGCTGCATGCCGGTCACCGCCTGCTGCTCGCCAACCCTCAGCCAGATCCGGCGGCAGTGATTATCTCCCCGGGCGCTGATCTAAGCGTTTCGTTCGAGAGCCTGCCGGGCTATATCATCCTGGACCTGGGACGTACCATCCACGGCAGGTTGGCTGCCCAGGTGAGCGGCCCGCCGGGCGCGGTGCTGGACATCGGCTGGGACGAGCGCCTGACTCCAGGCGGCAGACCGCTTCCCTACCCCGGTTCCCTCCACCCGCAGTGGAACCAGGTCGACTCGTGGATCCTGGACGGATCGCAGCGCCCGATTAGCACGCTGGATGCCCGCGCCGGTCGCTACATCCTGATCGCTGCGTGGGGCGATGGCCCTATCAAACTCCAGCAGATCACGGTTACCGAAGAACGCTACCCTGCCTTGCAAACCGGCTTTTTTCTATCACCTGACAGCCAGCTCAATGAGATTTGGCAGACCGGCATCGATACCATGCGCCCTAACATGACCGATGCTTACACCGACACACCCTGGCGCGAGCGCGGGCAGTGGTGGGGAGATGCCTACGTGGGCATTCTCGCTAACCGGGCAGCCTTCGGCGACACCTTGCTGTGGAAGCGCGGCCTGCGACTGATGGCGAATGCACTGGTAACTTACGAAGCGCCCGGCATGGCGCCGCATCCCAACGACACGCATATGTTGGACTATGCAATGCTGTGGGTGGACAGCCTGGCATCCTATACCCGGGTCAGCGGCGACCTGGCAGAGGCAACACATGCATATCCCCAGGTTTCAGGGTTGGTGCAGCACCTGGAGATGCTCGAGAACGATTCCACCGGGCTGCTGGACCTGCCGCAGCTGCACTGGTCGCAAACCGCGTATATCGACTCCCTTGGACAGGACAGCCGCTACGGTCAATCTACTGCGCTCAACGCCCTCTACACTCAGGCGCTGCGCGCTGCGGCTGAGATCGCCATGTACAACGGAGATGCCAGCACCGCCGGTCAATGGGAATCAAAAGCCGAAACAGTGCGCCAAGCAATCAACCAGCATCTGTACCGGCTCAGCGAGGGGCGCTATCTCAGCACCCTGTACCAGGGACAGCCGGTTGACTCGACCCCACATGCCCAGGCCTGGGCGCTGGCTTACGGCATCCCGGATGCCGGCGAACAGGATCGCGTGGCCCAGGCGCTGCTGGACCTGCTCTCGCCAGACCCTGCCAACCCCAACTTGAATATCCTTGGCTTTAACTGGGTGCTGGAAGGGCTGGGACGCAGCGGGCATATCGACCAGGCCCTGGACCTGATCGCATTGTATTACGGCAGCATGCTCGATCAGGGCGCCGCCACCTGGTGGGAGCAGTTCGCTGCAGATGCTGATTGGCGCGCCAGCCTATCCCATGCCTGGGGCGTCTCACCCACCTGGTTCCTGAGCAGCTACGTGCTGGGGGCGACACAAACCAGCCCAACCACCTGGGAGGTTCGCCCTCCCTTTGCCGCCAGCGCATCCTTTACCGCCAGCGCATCCTTTTCCGCCAGCGCATCCTTTACCGCCATTCAGTCTGTCCAGGGCGCGATCCCTATTCAGAACAACCCGGGTCGGGTCAGCATCCTGGAGGTCTCCTGGCAGAGAAGCTGCTCCCGGGCGACACTGCAAGTTGGTGCGCCTGCCGGCACTCAGGGCGAGATCATCCTGCCGCAGATGTCTGCGGAAACGCTGATCTGGGTAAACGGTGTGCTCGTGGATCATAACGGCCCGAGCGCCCGCTCGTACCCGAGCGCCCCCGCCTACCTGGATACCAATGGAGAGCTGCACATCCCGGCTTCAACGGGCTCGCTGCTGGTGGAGATCGAACCCGGCTGCTGAACGAACCGGGAATACCTTTTTGTTCGCTTACCAGCCAAGCCATCTCCGTAAAAATCTGCACAGCCAGTATTTCTGGCTCTTCCTCCGGCTGTGACTGCCAATGACAATCGCTTCTACTGAAGTGCCCGCTTCTACATTGCATACCAGATTTGCCTCAAAGCGGCATCTTCGCCTCGCGCTGCAATACGGCGGCTACTGGCTGTTTACCACCCTGGCGATCTTCGTCATCTTCCGCAACTGGGCTTACGACGATCCTTTCATCACCTACCGCTATGCCCAGAATCTGGCGCACGGTCTGGGTTTCGTCTACAATCCCGGTGAGCGCATCCTGAGCACCACCACGCCGCTTTTCGCCCTGCTGCTCGCAATCCCGGCAGCCGTTTACCATGACCTGCCGCGGGTTGCCAATCTGATCAGCGCCGCCAGCATCGCCCTGGGCGGGCTTTTAGTGTGGGATCTGGGGCGCGTCCTGAACAGCCGCATGGCGGCGTGGGCCGGGCTGCTCCTTTACCCCACCTTCATGCTGACAGCGATGACCACCGGCTCGGAGACGCCGCTCTACCTGGCATTCTGCCTGGCCGCCTTCGCCGCCTTTGCCCGCCAGCGTTACGCCCTGGCGGCAGCCGCCAGCGCCCTGGCTGTG
>JBGSTO010000011.1:0-4883 GCA_041736465.1 Anaerolineales bacterium
CGGTTCTGCCGGGTGTGCGACTGGCTGTTTCGCCGGTCAGCCTGCTGGATGGCATTCCTGTGGAAGACGCCGAAACATCGGCCCTGGTGCGTGCGGCGCAGACCGTGGGCTGTTTTCAAATCGAAAGCCCCGGTATGCGCATGACGCTGCGCGAGGTGGACGCGCGTACGCCGCAAGATATCCTGGTGGCGCTGGCGCTCTACCGCCCCGGCCCGCTGACGGGGGGCTTGAAAGAAGCTTTCATCCGCCGCCATCTGGGCAAGGAGCCGGTGGAGCACCTGCACCCGGCGTTAGGCCCGCTGCTGCAAGAAACCTACGGTGTGATCCTGTACCAGGAGCAGGTGCTGCGCATCCTCAGCCAATTGGCGGGCTTGAGCCTGGCGGATGCTGACTTGATGCGCCGGGCGATGAGCCATTTCGACCCTGGTGAGCGGATGAAGACGCTGCGCCAGCGCTTCGTGGAAGGCGCCCAGCAGCGCAGCGGCGTGCCCGCCCATACGGGTGAGCAGATCTGGGAGCTGATGGCGGCTTTCGCGGGTTATGGTTTTCCCAAGGCGCATGCCGCCTCGTACGCGCGCGTGGCCTGGCAGTCGGCGTGGTGCAAGGCGCACTTCCCGGGTGAGTTCATCGCCGCGGTGCTGGCAAACTGGGGCGGCTACTACGGGCAGCGGGTGTATATGAGCGAAGCGCGCCGCCTGGGTCTGCGGCTGAGCCCGCCGCACGTCAACTACGCCCGCCCTGAATTTTGTCTGGCGCATCCCGAGGGCGCCGCCACGCTGTTCGTGGGACTCAACCAGGTACGCGGGCTGACGCGCCGCTCGATCCGCCGCATTGTGTCGGAGCGCCCCTTCCATTCGATGAGCGATTTTCTCACCCGAGTGGATCCACGGCCCGCGGAAGCGGAAAGCCTGGCGCGGGTTGGCGCGCTGGCTGGTTTTGGCGCCATTCCTGAGCTGCTGGACCAGATCCACCAGGGAGCCTGGCGCTACGCCCAACCGCCGCTGTTCGAGCTGCCCGGGCAGGATTCCGCAAATGACTGGAGCCTGGCAGAACGAGTAGCCGCCCAGGAGGAGCTGCTGGGAGTGCCGGTGGAGGCACACCCCCTGGAGCTGCTGCCCGCCCGCCTGGTGGCGAGCGCTAACTGCCTGACCACTGCCCAGGCCCTGGAGCGGCGCGGGCAGGTAGTGCGGGTGCTGGGGATTCGCCAGACGCTGCAGCGGTTCTTCAATCAAGATGGTCGACCATTCTACCGCCTGGAATTGGAAGATACGGCGGGGGTATTCGTCGTGTTGGTGCCGGATGAGATGTACCGCCGCAGCCGCTCCCTGCTTTCCACTCGCCGCCCGCTGGTGGTCGAGGGGAAGGTGGTGGAGGGTGAGCGTTTTGAAGAGGTCGTGCTGCTGGCGCAGCGTATCTCAGATCTGGTTGCTGATTTATAATATGCATGCAGCTATGCGCGGGGTGCGTGCATGCCCCGAAAAACAAACCTTTCTTTCAATCAGGTGGATCACATGACCAAGAGACTTGTCATCGTCGCCGGCAATATTGGCGCCGGCAAAACCTCCCTCACCGAGCGCATCGGGGCGCGCCTGGGCTGGCAGACGGCTTTTGAATCGGTGTCCGATAACCCCTACCTGCCGGATTTCTACGCCAACATGCGCACCTGGTCTTTTCATCTGCAGGTGTTTTTCCTCGGTCACCGTGCCGAGCAGTATCTGCAGTATGCCAACATGCCGCAGTCTGCCATTCTCGACCGAAGCATCTACGAAGATGCGTACATTTTTGCGCGGGCTTTGTACCAGATGGGCAACCTGGACGAACGCGACTATCTGTCCTACCGCAGGGTATTCGACCTGGTGGTTGCCGGTTTGCCGGCGCCGGATTTGCTCATCTATCTGCGGGCTCCGGTTTCAATCCTTCTGGATCGCATTCGCAGCCGTGGGCGATCCATCGAGACGGGCATCAGCGCAGAATACCTGGGTTTGTTGGAGTCGTTCTACGATGATTGGATGGAAACCTTCGATACCTGCCCGGTGCTGACCATCCGCACCGATGATCTCGACTTTGTCAATAAAAGCCGGCACCTGGATATTGTGGTAGAGCGCATCCAGGATAAGCTGGCAGGCAGGGAAGAAGTGGTATTTAACGCTTAATACCGTTCACCGCCAAGGCTTTTCAGAGCGCCGGCTCGGGATCTTCCCGAACCGGCGCTCTGATTTATTAAAGTCCCGTAAATATTATAAACTGCAATGTTTTAGTGAGATTATTGGTGTATAATGCAATTAATATGTAATGATATTGAAACTGTATTTGCGTGCCAGGATTGTAACAGTTTCGTTTCAGGCTCGTTTCAATTGTTAGCAATTTTTTGAACAGCAGCAGCCCTGATGATGGAACAGACAGGAAGCGGATGTAAGGAGACATATCGATGGCGCCGCTACCGAAATTCGTAATAAGCCCGATTGGACGCCTGCTGCACCTGGTGGGGGGAGTGGCTCTCACCATGGCTGGTGTCATGCTGTTTACTTCAACGGCTGGCGCAGGACTGTTGGGGCTGGGAATATTCGGTGTGGTGGGGGGAATATTCAGCCATCGATATGCACACTGCTTGCAGCGTCTGTTTGGCTCAGCAGAGCACACAATTGCCTCTCATGAGGCCAGTGATGCGGATAAATCCTTGTATGAGTTGAATTTTGTTCGTGATTCCCTGCGGCGCGGGCGCAATGAGTGACTTTCCTTGAGGGTGGGGTGTATCGGGAAAGGGGATTGGGATTGGCTCCAGCAGCCAATCCCAATCCCGTTAAAGAGCAAGTGCGGCGATACCTAGATGAACAGCTGCAAGATGGCGTTGGCGACCAACCCCAGCAGATAGAGCATCCCAAAACGGCGGTTGTGAACGAAAGCAGCGGCAACGAAGTAGTTGGGCCACACGTCCGGAAAGCCTTCGGGCTTCTCAGCAGGCTTGGGCCCCCGGAACATGGGCAGTATGCGGAAAAACTCGGTCAATGCCAGGAAAACGATCAGCAGCAGTGGTGAGAAGAAGCCGGTCAGCACCAGGTAAACGACCGAGAGGTACTGCAAGATCAGCATACCGACCACGGTAAAGCGCGACAGGCGCTCGCCCAGCACGACCGGCAGGGTGAAGATGCGTTTGGCGCGGTCCATTTCGTATTTGTCGATATGCTTGCCAAAGATGACGCCGGTGACCCCCAGGGCGTAGGGCAGGCTGGCGATGACCACGTTCCAATCCCAGCTTCCCGCGATGACGTAGTAGCCTCCGCCGACCATCAATGGCCCCCAAACAATCAATACAGCAATTTCTCCCAGGGCAATGTACTTGAGCGGGAAGGTGTAGAACAAGACGAAGAACGCGCCCATACCCAGCAGCATCAAGGTCAGCCCGCCGCGCAGATAGATCAGGGCCGCACCCGCTGCCAAAGCCAGCAGCCCGGTTACGGCGGCATAGGTGAGCAGCTGGCGGCGAGTCATCAGCCCGTGCACCAGCGGCTGCGGACCGTACTGGCTGCGGTAGTAGTTATCCTGGTCAACGCCGCGCACATAATCGGTGTAGTCGTTCAGCAGGTTGTTGGTGGCGTGCGCCAGGATCAATCCGAGCGCCACCAGCAGCCACAGTCCAAAATTAAACGCCCCCTGCTGGAACGCCAGCACACCGGCGAGGGCGGCCGAGAGAAAGGTCATGATCAGCACTGCGGCGCGGGTGGAGATGAGCCATTTCGAGATTACATCCAGGCGCTTCCATTCATCCTGGCTGACGTGCGGGATGATCTGGAGCGCTTTGGCCCACATGGCGAAGTTCATGTAAAACTCCTTCGGAAATATTAAATTAAAGTTTTACGCAGGGACTGGCACACCAGCTCCACCTGGGCCTCGCTCATCACGCCGGAGAAGGGCAGCGCCAGGCTGCGCCTTCCCAGGTCTTCAGTTACCGGGAAGTCGCCGGGACGGAATCCGAAGCGCGCCGCCATGTACGGCTGCAAGTGGATGGGCAGGAAGTATGGCCGCGCCGGGATGCCCTGCGCTTCCAGGCGGGCTGCCACGGCGTCGCGGTCGATGCCCGGGGCGAAACGCACTACGTACACGAACCAGCTCATGCGGGTGGTACTGGCGACCACCTGCGGCGCCTGCACACCGGGGATTTCCGCCAGGCGCTCCTGGTACCACGCGGCGACCTGGTCGCGGCGCCCCAGCATCTCGTCCAGGCGCGAGAGCTGGACGCGCCCCAGGGCGGCGCTCATTTCATCCAGGCGGTAGTTGTAGCCCAGGTGGGTGTGCTGCAGCCAGGTGTCGCCGGGGGCGCGCCCCTGGTTGCGCAGCCCCCGCATCAGAGAGGCGGCCTGATCATCGTTCGTCACGATGATGGCGCCTTCGCCGGTGGTGAGCTGTTTGTTGGGATAGAAGGCATAAACGCCGTAATCGCCCAGGGTGCCTGCCTGGCGCCTTTTGTAGTGCGCCCCCAGCGCTTCACAGGAATCTTCGATCACTTTTAGATTGTGGCGGCGGGCTGTGTCCAGGATCGGGTCCAAATCCGCCGGCTGCCCGAATACGTCCACCGGCAGGATGGCTTTCAACGCAACCTTCTCTGCCACGCCTTTGCGCGGCAACCAGCGGCGGGCAGCGGCTCCGCCGTGCATTAAATCCTGTGCGGCGGCTTGCACCTGGGCGGGATCGATATTTCCCGTCTGCGGGTCAACGTCCACAAAGACCGGCGCGGCTTGCTCGAAAAGCAGCACATTGGCAGAGGCGACAAACGAGAAAGGGGTGGTAATCGCCAGATCGGTGCTGTTATTGCCCGGCAGGTGCGAGTCTGCTCCCAGCCCGGCGGCGCGCACGCACAGGTGCAGACCGGCAGTACCGGAGCTGAC
>JBGSTO010000012.1:0-3679 GCA_041736465.1 Anaerolineales bacterium
CTTTCAAGCGCACGACGGTTTTGCCTGCCAATGCCTCCCTCACCAGGATGGCGTTGATCGATTCCTGTGGGATAGGATGGTGGTCGGGCTGCTTACCAACGTCGATGCACTCGGCCTGGGGGCAGTGATCGAGCAATGCCGTATTGACCAGGCGGTCGTGTACCACCACGTCGGCGCGGCGCAAGCACTCAGCGCCCTTCAAGGTGAGCAAGCCGGGGTCGCCCGGGCCGCCGCCAACTAAATATACGAATCCACGTGCGCTGTCATCTGCCATGTTAGCTGATCCTTCAAGAAGCACGAGCAAGCTTGTTTTCCAGGAGCTGCAGTGCGTAATCCTTCCCGGCTGCATAGCCTGCCTGGTGCAAAACGGTAAGCAGGTCCGAGTCGATCAGTTCCAGCGCAGCTTGCAGGCGCGGTTCGCCTGGAGGAAAGCGCTGGATCAATAGGGGGCGTAATTCTGAGAGCACTTGAACGAGAAGGGCGTATTCAGCTCCGAAATCGGACTCGATTCGCTCGCGTAAACGGCGCGCCAGGGCCGGACTGGCGCCGCCGGTAGAGATGGTGATGCTCAAGTCACCACGCCGCACCTGCGCGGGCAGGATGAAGTTCGAATGCTCTGGATCATCCACAACGTTCACTAAGATGTGACGCTGCTCGGCCTCGGCATAGACTGCGTGATTAACTTCTGTATCATCTGTAGCAGCAATAACCAGGAAGGCGCCTTCCAGATCGCCATCTTGATAGGGGCGAGCGATCCAGCGTATCTTCTCCTGTGCAGCTGCGTCTTGAAGATCATCACCCAGGGCAGGGCTGATCAGCGTGACCTGCGCACCGGCTTCCTGCAGAGCAGCTGCTTTGCGCGCAGCGACGTTCCCACCGCCCACGACAACGCAGCGGCGCTGCTGGAGGCCGGTCAGACATATCGTATATGTTTTCACAATCTTTAATTTAACATTAAGATGGCAGGGACGTCAAATGATGTTTGTCATGAACCCTGGCGGTATGTGTCACAATAGCGCTCTTCCGCCCAAGTTATAATTCAGAATAAACTATTTTCAGGAGAATATGACGAAATGAACCATTCCCAATCGATCGAGCTTTTCCAGGCTGCAAAGAGGCGCATTCCAGGCGGCGTCAATTCGCCGGTGAGGGCTTTTCGTGCGGTGGGGGGACAGCCCTTGTTCATCGAGCGCGGCGAAGGCGCTTACCTGTTCGATGTGGATGGAAATCGCTATGTGGATTACGTGCTTTCCTGGGGGCCATTGATCTTGGGGCACGCTCACCCGCAGGTTGTCAAGGCGCTGCGGCATGCCGCCGGACGCGGCACCAGCTATGGCGCGCCGACGGCGCTGGAAACCCGGCTGGCGCAGATCATCTACGAGTTGGTGCCCTCGGCTGAAATGCTGCGCTTTGTCAATTCCGGCACCGAAGCGACGATGAGCGCGCTGCGCCTGGCGCGCGCCTTCACCCGTCGGGATAAAATTATCAAGTTCGAAGGCTGCTATCACGGGCATGCCGACAGTTTGCTGGTGAAAGCCGGCAGCGGCGTGGCAACCCTGGGACTGCCGGACAGCCCAGGGGTGCCGCGCGGCGCAGCCCAGGATACCCTGACCGCGCCATTCAATCATCTGGCTGCGGTGCGTGAGCTGCTGGAGGCCAATCCGGAACAAGTAGCGGCTGTGATCGTTGAGCCGGTAGCCGGGAATATGGGGGTGGTGCTGCCGCAGGCAGGTTTCCTGGCAGGGCTGCGCCAGCTAACCGAGGAATTCGGCGCACTGCTGATCTTCGATGAGGTGATGAGCGGTTTTCGGGTTGCCCTGGGCGGCGCACAGGCATTGTTTGGGGTGATGCCAGACCTGACCACCCTGGGGAAGGTGATCGGCGGAGGCCTGCCGGTGGGCGCGTATGCGGGCAGGGCCGACATCATGCACCTGGTTGCCCCGGCGGGAAACATGTACCAGGCAGGCACGCTGTCTGGCAACCCGCTGGCGATGACTGCGGGCATCGAGACGCTCGAGATCCTGCGCCAACCCGGGGTATTCGAAGGCCTGGAAGCCTCGTCCCGCATGCTTTCGAATGCAATCGCCGCGACCGCACACCAGGCAGGCGTACCGGTTACTCAGAATCGCGCCGGCAGTATGTTCTGCACGTTCTTTCAGGCTGACCTGGTAGTGGATTGGGACTCTGCCAGCCGGAGCGATACCGCGCTATTTGGACGGTTTTTCCAGGGGATGCTTGAGAGGGGTGTGTACCTGGCACCTTCTCAGTTCGAGGCGGGCTTCATGTCGACCGCCCATGACAGCGAGGCGATTGAAATGACGATTGCAGCGGCTGAGCAGGCTTTCAAAGCATTGTAAACGTTCGCGGGCGGGTTTTGTTATTCCGCTTTGACAGCCCCCATATGGGTCAGCTCGATATTTGCCAGGTTGAAGAACTGCATGGTGTTCTCATCGACGCGGTAATTATTTTCATAGACGATGCGCACCACACCGGCGTTGATGAGCATTTTGGCGCAGACAATACAAGGGAAGTGTGTGACATAGCAGGTTGCGCCTTTGGTGGACACACCATGCAGCGCCGCCTGGATGATGGCATTGGCCTCGGCGTGGATGGTGCGCAGGCAGTGCCCTTCGACCATCAGGTGCCCGGCTTCGTCGCAGTGCGGCAGTCCTGCCGGTGAACCGTTGAAACCGGTCGTGAGGATGCGTTTCTCTCGCACCAGCACGGTGCCCACGTAGGCCCGGTCGCAGGTGGAGCGAGCGGCGACGTCGTGGGCGATCTTCATGAAATAGGTATCCCAATCGGGGCGCATTTCTGGCCTTCCAGGCAATCAGATGAATGGCCCAATTTTACCAATACGTGCGCTGAATCCAGATTAAGGGGTGATATGGAAAATGACCGCCTCGGGGTCGCGATAGACTTCACATATGTTGCGATAGCGGTGAATTACTGAGCAAAAGATGGGGCTCCATCAGTCATCATCGGCCTCGCCGCCGTCACCATCGTCGTCACCATCGTCGTCACCGCTGTCGTCACCGCTGTCGTCACCGCCGTCATCATCGCCATCATCGTCATCGTCATCGGAATTCGAGCTGTCGATATCATCCTGGTTATTATCCGAGTCCTCGCCAGCCGCGCCGCTGCTTGAACTCGAATCATCGTTCTCCTCACCGTCGCCGGCCTCGCCGCCGGCATCGTCATCGTCTTCGTTCTCGTTCTGGTCATCATCGCCACCGTGGTCGTCATCGTCTGAGCGGATAAGCTCGATCTCGCGAGCCGTGAAGGTGCCGTCGGTGTTGGGGGTCGCATGCACTTTGACCGTATCGCCGGTGACCATCACGTCTTTGAATTCCGTTGTGGAAGTGATCAGCACGGACCTCCCGGCAACTGTCCACACCGCTTCGGTCATGGCATCGAGCACGCCGGTGAACTCCACTTCGCCTGTCAGCACCTGCCCGGAGGTGGATTGCAGCGCCTGCTGTAATGCCGGGCGGATGGTTTCTGGCGCCTGGGCAGCCAATCCTGACAGCACCCGGGCATATTGAGACAGGGCGCTCGTGATCTGGTTGGCTAAATCGGCGGCGCGCACCGGGTCGCTCATCGCTAAAGTGCGCAGGTTTTCCAGAGCGCGGTCGATCTCGCGCTGGAATTCCGCCGCGGCGGCATCGATCTCGGCGAT
>JBGSTO010000057.1:0-9793 GCA_041736465.1 Anaerolineales bacterium
GCCGGCTCCACCGGCTCCCCCGGTCAGAGCAGCGCCGGTTGAGCTTGCCGAGGCGCCTGCTCCGCCTCCTGCTCCGCAGGGCGGCCCTGCAGCGCCCGGGCAGGATGACCTGCCGCCCGGCTTAAGGGCAGATCTGGAAGAACCGCCTGGCGATGAAAGCTGAGCTTGCCTGAGAAAATCAAAACCGGCCCCGATCACGTTTTCGGGGCCGGTTGGTTTGAGGGCAGGGGCGCTTACGCCAGGAAATGGGCTGTGCAGCCGAGCACGATCAGGGCTTGACCCACATGGTAGGTGAACATGGTGACCAGGCGCGCGTGAGAGAGGGGGACGACGAACT
The DNA here is from genome assembly GCA_041736465.1 of Anaerolineales bacterium. Lineage (GTDB taxonomy): Bacteria > Chloroflexota > Anaerolineae > Anaerolineales > UBA4823 > JAJUJL01. The sequence continues at coordinate 338 of JBGSTO010000057.1, forward strand.
TGTTCCAGGCAAGCACACTGTCTGAGATAAAAAACGACAGCGCCCCCAGGCTGACCATCAGCGCCGGAGCAGGCTGCCACTCCGGGCGCACGAAAGTCAACAGGGCAGAGAGCAGCATCAGGCTGATCACCAGCGTATAAACCAACACGGGCATTTTCAGCCGGGGCTGACCGGAAGCCTGCAGCCCGGAGGCGATGCCGCGATAGATCGGCACGGCTGCCACCAGCACCGCTACCGCAAGCACAGCCGCAGGCAGGTTGAAGGCAGGCAGCGCTTCGCTGTTGAAACCGATCACGTAGGCCACATGCGCCAGCAGGAACGCGACCAGCCCGGGGATGAACTGCTCACGCGGCAGCAGCAGAAAGATGTCGCCCGCCAGCGAGAAGAGCAGACCCAGGCCGAACCACAGCAGGTTCCCCTGGAAAGCGCTGGCTTGCCACAGCCAGATGATCAGCGCCAGCATGGCGCCCGGCTTGGCGAAGTACTCCAGGGGTTTGATCTTGCGTTCGACAGCAATCCAATCCAGCACAGCGATGACGGCAGCAGCCGCGAGCCAGGTATAGTTCATGCCAATCCCTCCCACAGAACGTTATTTGCGCATCAATATCCAAACCAGCGCAGCACTTTATCGTCGTCGCGCCAGTTCTTGCGGACTTTGACCCGCAGGCGCAAATACACCTTGCGCCCCGACATGGATTCGATCTCCTGCCGCGCCAGCGAGCCGATATGCTTGAGCATGCCCCCGCCCTGACCGATGACAATGCCCTTGTGGGATTCGCGTTCTACAAATATGGTGGCTTCGATGTATGCGCCATGTTCGCTGCGCTCGGTGAACTGATCGATGCGCACGGCGACCCCGTGCGGCACCTCGTCGCGCAGCAAATTGAGACAGGATTCGCGGATCAAATCGGCGGACAGCTCGCGTTCGTACAGGTCGGTGAGCTGCTCCTCGGGGAAGAAGGGCGCGCCGTAGGGCAGGTTTTCGATGATCGCCTGCAGCAGTTCGTCCAGACCCTGGCGGTAGCGGGCAGAAATAGTGAGGGTGCGGGCGCCGGGGGCCAGCTCCTGGAAGGCCAGCTGGTGGGCTTCGAGCGCCTCGCCGGAGATGAGGTCGGCCTTGTTCAGCGCCAGCAGGCGCGGCAGGTCTCGTTTCAAGAGCAGCAGCTTCTCTGACAGCGCCCGGTCTTCATCGTCGGGCGGTTGGCTGGCATCGACGATCCACAGCGCCAGGTCGCATTCCTCCAGGGTCTGCAGCGCCTCCTTGTTCATGTTCTCGCCAAGCTTGTGGCGAGGCCGGTGCAGTCCTGGGGTATCGACGAAGATCACCTGGGCGGTCTCCAGGGTGAGGATGCCCATCTGGCGCTTGCGCGTGGTCTGAGGGCGCGGCGATACAGCGGCGACTTTTTGCCCCAGCAGGGCGTTAATCAGCGTGGATTTGCCCACGTTAGGCTTACCCATCACGGCTACAAAGCCGGTGCGGAAGGTTTCGATGTGCTCATCATTCATAGCCTCTATTGTATAGGAAAATCCCCGGCTACGCTATTCGATAATTACAGAAAATTAATGTGCTTGACTCTGACCTTTTCTATGCTATAATAGTTGTTTGTCTATCAGGCCAGATAAGACTTATTTAGAGTAGTTGGTCCACGGATGGAACGATCGTAAAACCACGACGTGAGGCGTAAGGGTGGCTTTTCAGCCCTTGCGTTGGTCGTTTTGCGTTTACCAGCCGGATTTAAACCGACAACCATTCAAGAGTACAGGAGTGCATTATGGCAAACTTAATGCCCAGTAAATCTTATGCGCGCATTGATGTCAAGATCAAGCTGCCCGATCTGATCGAGGTACAGCTCGATTCGTTCTTGCGCCTGAAGAAAGAAGGGCTTGCCGACCTGTTTCACGAGTTGTCTCCAATCGAGTCGTACAACAAGGGTATGAAGCTGTACTTCCCCAGCCGGACGCGCGAATCCGAAGAGTGGGGATTGACTTATTGGTTTGGAGAACCCAAGCACAACATCGAAGAGTGTGTCGAACGCGATCTCACCTATGCTTCGCCGTTATATGTTTCGGTGCTGCTGGCAGGGCCGGATGTGGCCGAGCCGATCAAACAGGATATTTTCCTGGGCGATTTCCCGGAGATGACCGAAAAAGGCACGTTCATTATCAATGGCACCGAGCGGGTGGTGGTTTCGCAGCTCATTCGCTCCCCCGGTGTCTATTTCGAAGCCCCGCTGGATCGCTCCACCGGACGCCCGCTGGCGATGTCCAAGCTGATCCCAGACCGGGGCGCCTGGATGGAGTTCGAGACTCGCAAAAGCGATTACCTGACTCTGCGCTTCAACCGCAAGCGCACCGTGCCAGTGACCATCTTCTTGCGTGCATTGGCGGCGGTGAAAGATGGTCTGGAAGATTCGCCCCTCAAGACCGGTTCAGATGAAGAGCTGATGCAGGTTTTCAGCGACGTGGACAACAATCCCGACCGCCTGTTCATCGCTTCCACGCTGTACCAGGAGCCGGAATGGGATGCCAGCTCGGACTTGAGCGTCGCCGAGCAGGCGCTGCTGGAGTTCTTCAAGCGCATGCGCCCGGGCGATCCCGCCACACTGGAAAACGCGCGTGAGTTCCTGGAAGAGCAGCTGTTCGACCAGCGCCATTATGATCTGGAACGCGTGGGACGCTATAAGCTCAACCAGAAGCTGGATCTGCAGGAGACGATTTCGATCCACCACCGCACGGTTAGCCGTTGGGATATCGTACGCCTGGTGCAGCGCATGATCAGCATCAACAACGGCACGATTTCTGCCGATGACATCGACCACCTGGGCAACCGCCGGGCGAAGACCGTGGGCGAGCTGATCCAAAATAAGCTGCGCATCGGCCTGCGCCGGATGGAACGGGTGATCAAAGAACGCATGTCGATTCGCGACCAGGACCAGCTCTCGCCGGTGACGTTGATCAATATCCGCCCGGTAGTGGCTGCCCTGCGCGAGTTCTTTGGCTCCAGCCAGCTCTCACAATTCATGGACCAGACCAACCCGCTGGCTGAGCTGCGCCACAAGCGCACGCTTTCGGCCTTAGGTCCGGGTGGTCTGCGCCGAGAGCGCGCCGGTTTCGATGTGCGTGACGTGCACCACTCCCATTACGGGCGCATTTGCCCGATCGAGACCCCTGAAGGTCCGAACATTGGCCTGATCGGGCGCCTGGCTTCTTTCGCTAAGGTGAACGAATACGGTTTTATCGAGACCCCTTACCGCCGAGTGCGCAAGATTCTGCCGAATAACGATCCACGCCTGGCAGGGCGAGAGCTGCGTGAAGATATTGCCGATCCCGAAATGGGTGAGGTGATTGCCCGCAGCGGAGACCGTCTGAGCGACGTTCAGGTGGCTGCCATCGCCAAGCTGCCCAAGCGCGAAGTGCTGGTGGTTCCGTTCGTCACAGAAGAGATGGAATACCTGAGCGCTGACACTGAGGATCGATTTGTGATTGCTCAGGCCAACGCCCCGCTCACCGATGGCTCCGAGTTTGTGCGCACGCGGGTTTCCTGCCGCTACCACTCCGGATTCATTTTCTCTGCGCACACCAGCGTAGATTACATGGACGTAGCCCCGCACCAGATCGTGGGTATCAGCGCAGCGCTGATACCCTTCCTTGAGCACGACGACGCCAACCGAGCGCTGATGGGCTCGAACATGCAGGCCCAGGCAGTGCCGCTGCTGCGACCGGATGTGCCGCAGGTATCTACGGGCATGGAGTACGATGCCGCTGTCGACTCGGGTCAGGTGGTCATCGCTGAAGAAGATGGCGAAGTGGTTTCTGTGACCGGGCGGACCATCGGGGTGCGCAGCATGGAAGGCAAGCTGCACACCTACATGCTGCGAAAATATCAGCGCTCCAACCAGAGCACGTGCATCGACCAGCGCCCTGCGGTGGTTAAAGGCCAATTGGTGAAGCGCGGCGATGTGATCGGCGATTCCTCTTCCACGGAAGGTGGGATGCTGGCATTGGGGCAGAACGTGGTGGTGGCTTTTCTCTCCTGGGAAGGCGGCAACTTCGAAGACGCGATCTTGATCTCGGAGCGCCTGGTACAGGATGATGCCTTCACTTCGGTGCACATCGAGAAATACGAGGTCGAATCTCGCGATACCCGCCTGGGTCCGGAAGAGATCACCCGCGATATTCCAAACGTGGGCGAAGATGCGATTCGCGACCTGGACGACCACGGCATCATCCGTGTGGGCGCCGAGGTAGGGCCAAATGACATCCTGGTGGGCAAGATTTCGCCCAAGGGCGAGAAAGAGCTTACCCCAGAAGAGCGCCTGCTGCGCGCCATTTTCGGCGAGAAGTCGCGCGATGTGAAAGACACCTCACTGCGCATGCCGCACGGCGAACGCGGCAAGGTGGTAGATGTCAAGGTATTCACCCGCGAAGACAACGCGGATCTGTCTGCGGGCGTGGATATGATGGTGCGTGTATCGGTTGCCCAGCGCCGCAAGATCACTGCTGGGGATAAGATGGCGGGACGTCACGGCAACAAGGGTGTGGTTTCCAAAGTGGTGCCTGCCGAGGATATGCCCTTCCTGGATGACGGTCAGCCGGTGGATATCATCTTGAATCCGCTGGGTGTGCCCGGTCGTATGAATATCGGCCAGGTACTGGAAACGCACCTGGGCTGGGCTTCCAGCCGGCTGGGTTTCCGCGCGGTAACGCCGGTGTTCGATGGCGCCAGTGAGTACGAAATCGAGGCTGAACTGGCACGCGCCTGGTTGATCGACCAGGCCTGGAAAGAGACCGGTGAGGCTGCCTGGCAGTGGCTGAAGGGAGAGGGGTATGAAGCCGAAACCATCCAGGATGACGACGAAGTGCGCAACCTGTATCTGGAAGCCTGGCTCGGCCCCAAGGGATATGATATCTTCCAGGTAATTGCAGACACAAACTATGCGCGCCGCTCGGTGCTCAGGGAGTGGCTGCGAGATCGCGGCTACCAGCCCGAAACCCTGGTGCATTTCCCGGATAGCAAACCTGATTTGTCACGCCAGGAGCTGGACGATAATGTGATCAGCGCCTGCAAGCGCATCTGGCTGGAGACGAAGGGCGTAGATGCCAGCGAAATGAACCTCGAGCAGATGCAGGAGAATTTGGAAGAATTATTCTGGGAGCACGGCGAGCCGCTGCCCACACTGGGCAAGCAAATTCTGCGGGATGGCAAGAGCGGAGATCCCTATGACCAGCCTGTCACCGTTGGCGTGATGACCATGCTGAAACTGCATCACCTGGTCGAAGACAAGGTGCATGCCCGCTCGACCGGCCCATACAGCCTGGTATCCCAGCAGCCTTTGGGCGGCAAGGCGCAGTTCGGCGGTCAGCGCTTCGGTGAGATGGAAGTTTGGGCGCTGGAGGCTTATGGTGCAGCCTACACCTTGCAGGAAATGCTGACTGTCAAGTCGGATGATGTGCAAGGACGGGTGAAGACCTACGAGGCCATCGTCAAAGGGGAGCCCATCGAAGAGCCCAGCATCCCGGCTTCTTTCCGTGTGCTGGTGAAAGAACTGCAGAGCCTGGGTCTGTCGGTGGAAGCTGTGACCGACGCTGGCGAGCTGATCAAGTTTGGCAAGGACGAGGAGCGCGCCCGACCGCCAAAAATGCCCACCGGGTTGTTGGGATTGGGCGAGGAGTACTAAAAAAAGCCGTATGGGGAATCCTTGACGACCCTTGGGGCGCATGGTATACTCACTCCCCGTTGCAATTTAGACGGCGCGGCAGACGCGCCTGGCAATTGACATGGTAGCATCGGCGAGGCCATCATGCAAAAAGATGGCCTCCCTTATTGAAAACGACAAGAAATACTTGTGATCATCTCTGGAGGCGAAAGTGCCAACGATTAATCAGTTGGTCCGCAAAGGACGAAAAACAAAGAAGTTGAAGAGCAAAGCGCCGGCTTTGCTGTACACGCTCAACTCGATGAAACAACGCCGCACTCGCCAGAGCAGGGGCGCCCCGCAAAAGCGAGGGGTATGCACGGTGGTACGCACGATGACGCCGAAAAAACCAAATTCGGCGCTGCGCAAAATCGCCCGTGTGCGCCTGAGCAACGGCATCGAAGTCACTGCCTACATTCCCGGCGAGGGCCACACCCTGCAGGAGCACTCGGTGGTGTTGGTGCGCGGCGGGCGTGTTAAAGATCTTCCGGGTGTGCGCTACCATATCGTGCGTGGTTCGCTCGATACCGGCGGCGTCAACAACCGCCGCCAGGGACGTTCCAAGTACGGATCCAAGAAGCCGAAGAGTTAGTTTACGATCGGATAGACTCAAAAGGAATCGCCGGATTTAGCAATTGGAGCCGGCGATTCTTACCGCAAGCAGTGTTTGTTACGGAGAAGTTGGATGCCTCGACGATATATCCCAGAAAAACGAGAAGTCCTGCCTGATGTACGCTTCAACAGCGTTCAGCTGCAGATGTTCATCAACCGTGTGATGACACGCGGCAAGAAAAGCGTTGCAGCTGGTGTGGTGTACGGTGCACTTGACCTGGCAGAGCAGCGCACCAAGCGCAGCGGCCTGGAAGTGTTCGAGCAGGCGATCAAGAACGTGGCGCCGGTGATGGAAGTAAAGCCGCGCCGCGTCGGCGGCGCCACTTACCAGGTGCCGATGGAAGTCCCAACGGCGCGACGTTTCGCTTTGGCGACCCGCTGGATCCTGCAAGCCGCCCGCTCCCGCACCGGAAAGTCTTTTCCTGAAAAATTAGCCGCGGAGTTGATGGACGCTGCCAACAATACCGGCAACGCCATTCGCAAGCGTGAAGAAACTCATAAGATGGCGGAGGCAAATCGCGCTTTCTCGCACTACCGGATGTAAACCGGGAGTGTCTTGAAGACGTGTAAGGATTGCTATGGCTCGCCAGTACCCGCTTGACCGCTACCGCAACATCGGCATAATTGCCCATATCGACGCCGGTAAAACTACTACCACCGAGCGTGTCCTGTTCTATACCGGCAAGACACACCGCATTGGCTCTGTGGATGACGGCACAACGGTGACCGATTGGATGGAGCAAGAGCGCGAGCGAGGTATCACCATCGTTTCCGCAGCTGTATCCGCCGAATGGCGTGGTTACCAAATTAATATTATCGACACGCCAGGCCATATCGACTTTACAGCCGAAGTGCAGCGCTCGCTGCGCGTGCTGGACGGTGGTGTGGTGATCTTCGATGCGGTGCAGGGTGTGGAACCGCAGAGCGAAACTGTTTGGCGGCAGGCTGATCGCTACGGCGTGCCGCGTATCTGTTTAGTGAATAAAATGGACCGGGTGGGGGCTTCGTTCGAGCGCACCATCGAGTCGATTAAAGACCGTCTGGGCGCAAATGCGATCGCTGTCCAACTGCCGATAGGCTCTGAGGCGTCTTTCAAAGGCGCTGTGGATCTCATCGAAATGCAGGCGACGATCTGGGAAGATGATCTGGGTAAGGAACCGCGCTTGATCGAGATCCCCGCTGACCTGCGTGTGCAGGCAGCCGAAATGCGCGAACGCATGGTGGAACAGATCGCAGAAACCGACGAAGATCTGACCATGAAATACCTGGAAGGCGAAAAGATCGGCATAGCTGAGCTCAAAGCTGCACTGCGTAGAGCGGTGATCGCAGGCACTGCCACACCCGTCTACTGCGGCAGTTCGCTGCGCAACAAAGGCGTGCAGCCGCTTCTGGATGCTGTGGTGGATTTCCTGCCGTCTCCGGCTGACATCCCGCCAGTACAGGGCCTCAATCCGAAAAATGATGAAATCATCGAGCGTCCGGCTGAAGACGATGCGCCGTTCAGCGGTCTGGTATTCAAGATCGTTACCGACCCCTACGTGGGGCGCCTGGCCTATGTGCGCGTGTATTCCGGCAAGCTGACTGCCAGTTCGATGGTATATAACACGGGTAAGGATAAGCGCGAGCGCATCGGCCGCTTGATCCGCATGTATGCCGACCGCCGCGAGGATGTACTAGAGGTGCTGGCAGGCGACATCGGCGCTGTGCTTGGTTTGAAGAACTCTTTCACCGGCGATACATTGTGCGACGCCTCCAATACGATCCTGTTGGAGAATATCAGCTTCCCCGAGCCGGTAATATCGGTAGCAATCGAACCCAAGACCACGTCTGACCAGGATAAAATGGCGGATGCGCTGCACAAGCTGTCGGAAGAAGACCCAACCTTCCGCGTGCGCGTGGACGAGGACACCGGCCAGACGATCATCTCCGGCATGGGCGAACTGCACCTGGAGGTGCTGGTGGACCGCATGCTGCGTGAATTCCGCGTGCAGGCGCGAGTGGGACGGCCTCAGGTTTCCTACCGCGAGTCGATTACCCGTTCCGTGCCGAAGGCTGAGATGCGCTATGTCAAGCAGACCGGTGGTCGCGGCCAATACGGACATGTGGTGCTGGAATTGGAACCGGGTGAACCTGGCAGCGGCGTTCAGTTCGAAAACAAGGTTATTGGTGGTGTTATTCCTCGGGAATACATCAACGCAATTGAAAAAGGCGTGCGCGAGTCAGCCGAAGCAGGCGTGATTGCCGGCTACCAGGTGGTTGATATCAAGGTACGCCTGTATGACGGCTCTTACCATGAAGTCGACTCCAACGAAATGGCTTTCAAAGTGGCAGCTTCGATGGCGTTCCGGGAGGGAGTGCAGAAAGGCGCCCCTGTCCTGCAAGAGCCGATCATGAAAGTGGAAGTTGTTGTGCCTGAAGAGTTCCTGGGCGATATCATCGGCCAGCTCAACTCTCGGCGCGGCGAAATCCTGGGCATGGAAGTTCGCCCGGGGAATGCTCAGGCTGTGCGCTCCATGGTTCCGCTGGCTGAAATGTTCGGCTACGCTACCAACTTGCGTTCGGCCACTCAGGGACGCGGTGTATTCAGCATGGAGTTTGATCATTACGCACGCGTCTCCGAAAACGTAGCTCGGGAAATCATCCGGGCCTGATCCAATAAATATTATTAAACTGTTAGAGTGAAATCAAAGGAGCGCAATCATGGGCAAGCAGAAATTTGAGCGCACCAAGCCGCACATGAACGTGGGAACGATGGGGCACATTGACCATGGGAAGACGACATTGACGGCGGCGATCACGAAGTGGTGCAATATGCGCGGGTACGGCGAGTACCGCCCGTTCGACTCGATCGACAATGCGCCGGAAGAGAAAGCGCGCGGCATCACGATCAACATCGCGCACGTGGAGTACGAGACGGACAAGCGGCACTATGCGCACGTGGACATGCCTGGGCACCGGGACTACATCAAGAACATGATCACGGGAGCGGCGCAGGTAGATGGGGCGGTCCTGGTGGTAGCAGCGCCGGATGGGCCGATGCCGCAGACGCGAGAGCACGTGCTGCTGGCGCGTCAGGTGGAAGTGCCGGCGATCGTGGTGTTCCTGAACAAAGTGGACATGATGGATGACGAGGAGCTGCTGGAGCTGG
>JBGSTO010000069.1:0-13421 GCA_041736465.1 Anaerolineales bacterium
ACCCTCCCTTAGCAAAGTGCTCTTCCAGCCCCCCCACTTCCTGGTCGGCCTTGGCGAAAAACTGGGCTGCATAGATATTTCCCAAAGAATAGGTGGGAAAATAACCGAAGGCGCCACCGGACCAATGCACGTCCTGCAGCACCCCGTCCCGGTTGTCAGGGGGTGTTAATCCCAAGTATTCCTGGACCTTGGCAATCCAGGCCTCGGGGAGATCCCGCACTTCCAGACCGCCGTTGATGAGACTGCGTTCCAGATCAAAACGCAAGATGATGTGTAGATTGTAGGTGACTTCGTCCGCTTCGACGCGGATCAGGCTGGGGGCCACCTGGTTGATGGCGAAATAAAAATCCTTGAGAGCCACATCCTTTAGGGCCGGGAAGACCTCCTGGGCCCGGGGGAAGAAGCCCTGCCAGAACCCCAGGGAGCGGCCCACCAGGTTTTCCCACATCCGGGACTGGGATTCGTGGATGCCGAGCGAAACATCGTCGCCCCGGGGGGTGCCCCAGTGCTCCGGAGGCAGGCCCTGGTTATACAGGGCGTGGCCGGCTTCGTGCATGGTGCCGAAAAAGGCGCAGTTGAAGAAATTTTCGTCGTAGCGGGTGGTGATGCGGACGTCGCCGGGGCCCAGGCCCGTGCTGAAGGGATGGGCGGTGGGGTCCAGGCGCCCGGCCGCAAAATCGTAACCGATGCGGGTCACCGCTTCCCGGCAGAGCTGTTCCTGGAGGATGCGCGGGTAATGCCGGTGGACAATGGTTTCATTCGGTGTAAGACTGCCCCCCTGGATGGCGTCCAGCAGCCCCACCAGAAATTCCCGCAGGCTGGCGAACAGCTGTTCCAGGCCGACGGCCGTCTCCCCCACTTCATAGCCGTCCAGCAGGGCGTCGTAGGGTTCGGTGGTATAGCCCAGGGCCTCGGCCTTCTGCCGGGACAGATCCAGCAGGCGCTCCAGAAAAGGCTGAAAGCCCCGCCAGTCGTTGTTGGGGCGGGCCTCCTCCCAGGCAGTTTGCCCTTCCACGCCGGCCTTGGCCAGCGCCACGGCCAACTCCTGGGGGATGCGGGTGATGCGCTCGTAGGTGCGCCGCCATTCCCTGACGTTGACGGCTTCGGCGCTTTCCGGGTCGGCCGTGAGATTGCTGCCTTCCACCCGGTCCAGGTGCTCCCCCACCCGGGGGTCGGTCAGCCGCTCGTGCACCAGGCGGGCCATCAGGGCCAACTCCTGGGCCCGGTAGGCGTGGCCTTTGGGGGGAATATAGGTGCGCTGATCCCAACCGAGAAGCTGCTCCACCGAAAGAAGGAGGGCAGTTTCCCGGCTGTGGTCTAACAGCCATTGATAAGACTCTTCAGGGGTCATGTCGGGCCTCTTTTTAAAGAGATAGGGCGGCCCCCGTGGCCGCCATGATTTCGGCGTGCGCGGCACGCCCTATATTTTTTCTGATAAGCTTCTTCTGGGTAATATCAAGGTCTTTGTTTGGATTAGGAAGAATAGGTACAGGAAAAATATCCGGGCCAGAGAAAAAAATTTAATATCCTGGAAAAACTGCCGATGTATTAAGCAAGTCCCATGACCCCTCCATACCCGGCCTGGGTTTTCTCGGAAACCCGGGCCATTTTTATTTGCAGTCAGCAGTCAGCAGTCAGATAACTGATATGGGAGCTATTGAGCCCTCTGAAAAAGAGAAAAATTGTCATTCTGAGGAAGCGAAGCGACCGAAGAATCTAGATCCTTCGCTGCGCTCAGGATGACATGCTTATGTGTGGCGCACTACGTGCTCTGCTCAGGATGACATGCTTGTGTGTGGCGCACTACGGCGACCAGCTTGAGTGAATGATATACTTCAACAAATCCGGAAATATGCAGACCCGGATGTTAATCGATGACCAAGTCGGTGAGGTCTTTTTCGCGCAGCATGCGCCGCCGCCACAGGTTGATCATGGGTACGATGTAGGGCAGCAGGCGCAGTGAGTAGTAGGGCGGCAGGATGGGCACGCCGATCAGGTCTCCAAAGGAGATAAGGACGAAGAGGTGCTCCAGGTCGCCGCGCTTACGGCGGAAGCCGCGCACCATGTCGTAGACCATCATGCCGTACATGAAGCCGCGCAGCCATTCGTAGTAGGACTTGAGCTTAGCGATGATTTTTCTCATAGCACCTTATACGTGAAGCAATGCCTGGGTGAAGCGATTGAACCGGCACGGCATACATCCTTGAAACGGTGGAGGTTACCTTGGATACCGGACAGCAGATTGTTATTATTCTATCAATTTTCCTGGCAGCCTGGTACTTCGTTTTTGCGGTGATCAACCGGCGGCGCGGGCTGGGGGTGTACGCGTGGATGCGGGGCGGGTTGAAGCAGCTGGGCGAGATCAGCCAGGCAGCGTGGATCGGGTCTTCCGGCTCGGGCGGCAGGCTGGTGGTGGAGAGCCCGGAGAAGCCGTTCCAGCGCATCGAGGCGATTTACCTGCTGGAGTCGCGCGAGATCCTGCCGCTGTGGATCTTCAACCGGCTGCGTGGGAAGCGCGACCAGATGATTTTGAAGGCAACGCTGCGCGGGACGCCGGCGGTGGAGGTGGAAGCCGGGAGGGCAGGGGAGCGGGAGTTCGAGGGTGCGCTCACCCGGGATTTGAAAAATCCGTACACGCGGGCAGCGGCTGCGGGGGGGCTGGAGATTGCCTGGCGCGGGGCGCAGGCCGACCGGCTGAAGCAGGGTTTGCAAGAATTTCTGGGGCGGCATCCGGGGCAGGTGGAACGCCTTTCGCTGCAGAGGAATAAGCCGCACCTGATTTTGCAAAGCCAGCTGCCGGAGGTGGGTCGCGAGCCGGCGGAGGAGTTTTTTAAAGAGCTGAGGGAGCTGCTGATGACGGGGTGAAGGTGGGTGGGTTTTTGCCCTGGTTGGCCGGATCGAGGGGCCTGAGGGAGGGTTCTTTGCGGCAGGGGGCTTTGCTGGAACAAACCCACCCCTGCGGGAGCAGAGAGAGATCCTTCGCTGCGCTCAGGATGACATAGGTGCGGTCAGGACGACATGGCTGCGCTCAGGAGGACGGTGTTCGAGACTGGCGCTGCGGGTAAAGCATTTGCCTGGAGCCGCACGGTTGTGTGCCGGAGGGGTTGTGGCAAATGCTTTACCCCTACGAGAGTAGGGCGAGATCCTTCGCTGCGCTCAGGATGACACAGGTGCGGTCAGGATGACACAGGTGCGCTCGGGATGATAGACGATTATTTGCCAGGCTCAATGGCAGGAAAGCTGGCGCATGGCTTGCAGCATTTCTTGAAAACCGAGCTGCGGGCACCAGCCGCTGAATTCTAGCTGGATGCGCCGCTCTGAGAGGGGGCAGTTGAAGTCGAGGGTCATGAAGGTGACGTCGTGGCGGTTCCAGGGCAGGCCGCGGCGGCGGGTGTGCCAGCTCACGCTGGCGGGGTGCCCGGCAACGCTGGCTTCTCCGGCTGCAAGCTGGGCGTGGCGTTTGCTGAGCGGATGCAGATTCATTGCCAGCTCGAGCGCCCACTTTTGCTCCGGTTGGTGAACGACAAACCAGGCTCTTCCGCTGACAACCCAGGTGTGGTTGCGGCGTTCGTGGGTGGCGGAGACTTCCGGACGGCTGACGCCGGGCGCAAGCTGCCAGGTCTCGGGCAGGGGCAGGCGCAAGAAGAGGGCTTCGCCGAACAGGTTGTTGCCTGCATAGACGTCGTGTTTGACCAGGTTTTCGATCACGGCCTCCCGCTGCTGCACTGTGTTTTGGCCCACTCTTCAGAAGCCAGTCCTGGCAGGCGGGTTGGCGCCTGCCAGGATCCAGCCAGTTATCAGGCGAAGAGCATGCTTGCCATGCGCTCCAGCATGGCGACGCCGCGCACTTCGGTATCGTAGAGCGGCAGCACACAGCGCACCATGTTGTCAAACTGCACCGCGATATCCTGCATGTAGCCATCCTGCATGGCGATACGGTTGCGCACGAACTCGTCCGCCTGCTCATCGACGGATTCTTTGTCGATGCGCATGTTGACCACAACCCCACCCACGGGGATGCCGAACTCGTGGAACCAGTTAATGAAGCGGCGGATGACGGCGATGGGCAGCGCTTCGGGCAGAGTGACGAAGAAGAAGGAGGTCTTTGCCGGGTCGGTGAGCAGGTTCTTGGCTCGCAGCATGCGCCGCTGGAATTCGACCAGATAATCCATCAGCGGATCTTTCTCGTCTTTTGCCTTTTTGCTATACGACAGGCTGATGCGCATGGCCTGGGCTTCTTTGCGACTGTCCATCATTTTGTTGACCCACAAGGAGTACACCGAGGACATGCCCAGCAGGCGGCGAGCGTTGGCAGTGGGGGCGGTATCGAAAACGTAGACGTCGTATTCGTCTTTGAACATGATGTCGATCATGTTCTCGAACATGGCGGACTCTTCGAAAGCCGGGTTCATGGTGGCCGATTCGATGAATTCGTCGGCTTTGCCCTTGATCTCGGCGAACTTGAGGAACCAGTTGATTTTCTCGCGGATCTCGTTCTTGGAGCGCTCGATGGTGTCCTTGGTGTCGATCTCGAAAGCCCACATGTTGGGCACGCCCTGCACGGCGACGGTTTTACCGAAGACGTTCTGGGTGAGCAGACCAGACAGGCTGTGAACCGGGTTGGTGGAGGCCAGCAGGGTGCGCCTGCCGCGTTTGGCGAAGGCTACGGCGGCGGCGCCCGCCAGAACGGTCTTGCCGACGCCGCCCTTGCCGCCAAAGAAGATGTATTTCAGGCCAGGATTTTCATCCACGTACTGGGCCATGGTCTTTTCTATGGTGATCGTCGCCATCACAGAGTCTCCTCCCCGAACATTTCTTTAGCCATGCGCTCGATCATGGGCAGCCCGGCAACGTCGCGCTCCATCTCCTGGACGCGCGCCACCACACCTGAGCCGAACAGCCCGTCGATCTTGGTGAGATATTGCTGCTGCATGGCATAGCGATTGCGCAGGTAGTCGGGCAGGTGTTCTGACTGCATCAGGTAGGGGGGAATGACGCGGTTGACGATGTAGCCGCTGATGGGCACATCGTATTTGGAGAACAGGCGGGCAGCATTCTGGGTGTCGATCAGGATCATCTCCTCCGGGATGATGACAAAGAAGAAGGCAGTCTTTTCTTTGTCGGTGAGGATGCTGGAGGAAGTGGAGATGCGGTACTTGATATCCTGAAGCTCGCGCAGGATTTGATCCTCTTCGGTCTCTTTCTTGCGGGAGATGCGGGCTGCCATCTGCTCGTACTCGCGCATCTCTTCCCGCAGGGAGGTAATCTGGCTAATCCACTGGTCGTAGACGCTGGCCATGGAGAGGTAGTAGAGGGCGTGACCGAGGGGCACCAGGTCGTAGATGTAGTAATCGAAGCCACCGGCGACGACGATGTCTACTACCTGGTCGAAGATGGCGGACTCTTCCATGGCAGGCTCGGCCGAGGCGGCCTGGATGTAGGTCTCGATTTCCTCGGGGATCTCATCCATGCCGTACATGTCGAGGATCTTTTTGCGAATTTCATCCTGGTAGGCCTTGATGTGCTGGTCGGCGTCGATTTCCTGGGCGTACAGATTGGGCATGATCTCGACGGCGCCTTTGCCGAAGATATCGCGCTTGAAGATGTCTGAGAGGGAGGCCTGCGGGTCGACGGAGAATACCAGCACCCGTTTGCCCTGTTTGGCGAGCCAGTAGGCCGTGGCTGCGGAGAAGGTGGTCTTGCCGAGACCGCCTTTACCGCCGAACATGATGTAGCGGCGCTGAGGGTTATCGCGAAAAACGCTGGCAAGTGACATGACTCACCTCACGCCAGCGCGTCGACTAGGTCTTTTTCGCGCAGCATGCGGCGCTTCCAGGTGGAGATCTGGGGCACCACATAGGGCAGCAGCCGCAGCGAGTAATAAGGGGGCAGGATGGGCACGCCCAGCAGGTCTCCCATGGTGATCAAAATGAAGAGGTGCTCCATGCTGCCGCGCGTCTTGAGCGCCTGACGGGTGGCTTCGTGGGCGGCCATACCGTAGATGAAATCGGAAACGCCCTCTTTCATTTTCTGTAAAAAGCCCTTCTTTTCTTCTTCAGTCATGGTCTCACTCCTCAGAGATGGGTGGGCTGGATGGCAAGCCAGCCAGCAGGGGTTGGTTAACTTTCATTTTGAGGCGACTCCCCCAGGATGTCGATGACGCGCTGCTCCAATTGTTCGAGCGTATCAGTGCACAGCACCTGGCGTTGATTGATAATGACACAAGGAAAGCCTTTCAGGCGGAAGCGGAAGGATAACCATAACCCTGGCAGCGACCAGGGGTTGACCCAGTGCACGCGGATGCGATGAGGGTAGCGCCTGCACAGGTAATATACCACGCGTTGCAGGTCTTTGCCGACGTGTTGAGCTTTGGATACGCTGTCTTGCAGGCGCGAGGCGTGAAAGTACTCGCGCGCCAGTGAAAAACCGGTGGGCGCACCCTGGTCGTATTCATGAGGCGAATAGATCAGCAGCTCAATCAAAGGCAGCCATGTAAGTGGTATGGTTCTGCCGGTCAGCATCGCTGCCGGCAAGATTCAGTCTGAAAGCGCTGCGAAACGGTCACAGATGGCGGGAGATCAATTCTTCCACCCTGCTTTGCTCAAAGCCGTGGTATCTTTCTCCGGCGACCAGGAAAGTAGGGTACCTGCGCACGCCGCGGCGCAGCGCCAGCCACAATCCTTGTGGGGATTGGGCATCGGTGATTTTGATCTGCAGCCGTCCCGGGTAGCGAGCCGCCAGGTCGAGGATCAGATCGGAGAGACGCTGCCATTCTTGCATCCAATCCGGCGGGTAGGAATCGAGGTCGCTGCGGTGAATCTGCTGACCAACTCCCACGCCATCGATGAACACCTGGCATTGGGGGCAGTGATCCATGCTGCCCAGCACGTGGGCGACGACTTCGACCTGCAGTACCTGGTCTGTCATGGCGTTCCCTCGAAAATCGCCGGAGGCGATTGTTTATGCAGGGGAGGGCTTATTTGAAGCCCTCCCCAATCCCCGAAGCAAAGCATGCAGCAGTGTGGGTTCGGTTAATCTCCAGCCGGAGCGGCTGCCATCTTGGAACGGGCTTGATTGAAGGATTTGATCCCGTCCCAGGCCAGCAAAAGCGCCGCCAACGCCAGGAATAACCCGATGACACCGGCGATGCCGTTGCCGACACGGAAGGCGATGCCCACGCCGGCGGTAAAGGCGCCGCTGGGGCCAAAGAATGAGCTGTAAGCGGTCACGAACAGGGCTGCCACGGTGGTGACATACATGAAGACACCGGGCCAGAAAGCCCAGTCGTAGCGTTTGCCCTCGCGGGCCAGCCAGATGGTGATGAGCAGCAGGGCCAGCCCGGCGAAGAGCTGGTTTGCGCCGCCGAAGAGCACCCAGATGCGCTGCCAGAACGCCGTCCACAGGATGAGCATGGTCCAGCCAATGGCGACGAAGCTGCCAACATGGGGATTCTTGAAGGCGGCGATTTTGTCGCCGATCAGCTCTGCGGAAGCGACGCGCATGAAGCGCAGCACGAGCTGCATGACGGTGAGGGCCATGACCGCCAGGAAGATGGAGCCGATGGCGCCGCCAAGAGCGGCGGGGATGCCGATGACGCTCAGGAAGCGGGACATGCCGCCGGCCCAAATGGCGCCGGCTGCCACCTGCAGCTTGTAATTGGCGGCAGCATCGTAGAGCACGCTGCCATCAGCGCGGGTGAGGGCGGTGGCGGCAAAGACGACTGCCATAACCGCCAGGACGGCCTCGGTGAACATGGCGCCAGCAGCAACCGGCTTGGCGTCGGTTTCTTTCTCAAGCTGGCGGGCAGTGCCGGAGGTGGAGACGAGCGAGTGCCAGCCCGAGACCGCGCCGCAAGAAATGGTGACGAACAAAATCGGCCACAACCAGCCCAGATGGGGCTGGTTCCAGGTGACGTAGGCGGGTATCTGGAAGTCGACCCCCGTAGCGCCGGTGAAGGTGGCGATGGCAACGCCGAGAATCGAGCCGACCAGCCCCAAGATCACGAACCAGAAGGAGACGTAGTTGACCGGCTGGGCAAAGCGCCAGATGGGGAGCACAGACCCCAGGTAGCAGAACAAAAGGGCGACGATGCCCCAGAAGAAGACTGCCCAGGTCATGGGGCCGTAGGGGGTGGTGTACAGGACACCTTCTGCATCGCCTGCCAGGCTGTTGACGGCTTTGACGATGTTCTGAGCCCAGGGCAGAGTGCCCAGGTAAATGCCCGCCAACGCCAGGGCCACGGTTACCACGGTGGTGACCAGCAGGTCAACCCGCCAGCGGTAGGTCATCTGCCCGGCGAGAACGCCTGCCAGGGTGAGCAAGATGAAACCGATGGGGATGGCAGGGCTGGCTAACAAGCCGGCGACGATCGAACCGAAGGCGCCCATGATGAGCAGCAGGTAGAAGTAGAGGAATGCCAGCAGGATGCCGCGGGCGCGGGGCGAGATGAACTTGTAGGCCAGGCCGCCCATGGTCATGCCCTCACTGCGCATGGCGAGCATGGATGAGGCGTAGTCCTGCACCCAGCCAATGAAGAATACGCCGACTACCAGCCACAGCACGGCCGGCAGCCAGCCCCACTGGACTGCGGTGATCGGGCCGACGATAGGCCCCAGCGCGGCAATTGACTTGAACTGGTACCCGAACAGCACAGAGCTGCTGGCGGGCATGAAATCCACGCCATCGTTGTACATTCTGGCGGGGGTGGCGCGCTTGGGATCGGCTTTGATAATGTCCTGGTCAACGCGACTGGCATAGAAGCGATAGCCAAGGATGACAATTACGATGGTAATCAATACAACCCATAGAGACATGGTGAAGACCTCCTTGTTTGGATTTCACAGGAACAAACTAATCGAGAGTGTGGCTGCAGCACCTGTGTGCCTGGGGTATAGGTTGCCTGTCACCTCCTTTATTGATGTGTCATTCTGAGGGAGTCCTTCGCTGACCAACCCGACGGGTTGAGGCTCAGGATAAACTCCGCGACCGAAGAATCTAGATCCTTCGCTCCGCTCAGGATGACATCCTTGTGCGTTGCCCACAACGTGCGACCAGCGTCTGCTTCCCGAAAAAAAACAAAAAAGACCAGCATGTGCTTGTTCCAACGCACACATGCGTGGTCGTCTAATAAAATATACGGGGAACGAGCAAGCGCCGACGTGGGCTATTCCAACCAGGAGCCATGTTATCTCTGCAGTGTAGACACGGCATTTTGCGGATCAGCGGCCTCAATAACAATATTGCAGCAAATATATAAACACAGGTATATAAGTTTCGTTGCGAATCGCTGACACTCAGAGCTTGCCAGATTGGTTTATCATAGCAAAGAAGTATAAAAATTACGAAAAAATTTACCAAGGAGTTTTACAACTTCGGGGAGAGCCCGGTGTAAGGCGGCATGCGGCGCTTAAATTAAAAGCCGGAGTGTGCAGCAGGCGCTGCCCTGCAGACACTCCGGCGTGAATTCATGCTGTGGAGCGATCTTACTCCAACAACCGCCCGGTCAAGGAATACTATTCAGCAAGATCGAGGTCCTGCTGCAGCTCCTGCGGCAGGGGTGGAACAGGGACAGCCTGCAGGGACAGTTTTTCACCAGGCTTTAGGGCGAGCACAAAATTGACCTGCATGTCTGGATTCAGGGCGGGATAGTCGTAGCGCTGGTGAGCGCCGCGGCTTTCACGACGCGCCAGTGCGCCGCGCATGGTGGCCTCGGCGACAACCAGTGAAGCGCGGAAGTCGAGGGCGGTTGCCAGGTCGCGGTAGCCCTCGGAGCTTGGGCGGACATCCACCTGCTCTGCCAGCACTTTCAACTCGTTGATCTTTTCCAGACCTTGCAGAATGCGCTCCTCGGAGCGAACGACACCGCAGTTTTCCCACATGGTGTTGCGCAAGGCGCGCTGCAGGGAGCGAGCCAGCTCTTTGCCTTCGCGGATTACGCTGCTGAGGTCATTGAGGGCAGACTGGATGGCGACCGGCGAGCGCAGATGGCTGCGCAGGGAGCGCGAATGGGCAGCGGCAGATTGACCGGCGCGGCGCCCAAAGACGAGGGTTTCGGTGAGCGAGTTGCCACCCAGCCGGTTGGCGCCGTGCAGACCGCTGGTGACTTCGCCGGCGGCGAATAAGCCGGTGGTTTGGGTGGCGGTGGTATCGGGTTCGATCACCACACCGCCCATGGAGTAGTGCGAGGTGGGGGCGACTTCCATCGGATGCATGGAGATATCCAGCATCTGGGACTCCAGGAACTGGCGGTACATGCGCGGCAGCTTCTCGAGGATGTAGTCTTTGCTGCGGTGGCTGATATCCAGATAGACGCCGCCATTGGGGGTGCCGCGCCCTTCGATGATCTCGGTGTAGACTGCCAGCGCGACGCGGTCGCGGGTTGACAGCTCCATGCGCGCCGGGTCGTAGCGGCTCATGAAACGCTCGCCCTGGATATTGCGCAGGTAGCCGCCTTCGCCGCGCACGGCCTCGGTTACCAGGGTGCCAGCCCAGTCTTCGGGTGCGACCATGCCGGTGGGGTGGAACTGCACCAGCTCCATATCGGATACCAGGCTGCCGGCTTGCAGCGCCAGGTACATGCCATCGCCGGTGTTTTCATCTCGACGGGAGGAAGAGCGGCGCCACAGGCGCGTATGCCCGCCGGCTGCCAGCACGACGGCATCCGCCAGGTAAACGGTGCATTCGCCGGTGTTGATGTCAAAGCCCAGGGCACCAAAACAGACACCGTCCTCGACCAGCAGGTGGCTGATGTATTGGTGCTCGTGAACGGGGATGGCAAACTCTGAGATTTTCCGGTCGAGAGTGTTCATCATTTCGCGCCCGGTGTAGTCGCCGGCGTAGCAGGTGCGGCGGTATTTGTGAGCGCCAAAGAAGCGCTGGTCGAGCAGCCCGCTGGCAGTCCTGGCGAAGCGGGCGCCCCAGTTTGCCAGCTCGGTGATCGCCTGAGGGGCCTCGGTGACCATGATCTCGACCATGCGCGGGTTGGCGAGCTGGTAGGCTTCCTGCCAGGTGTCGGCAAAGTGGACTTTCCAGCTATCTTCGGGGTCGACATTGCCAAAGGCGGCGTTGATGCCACCGGCGGCGAGCACGGTGTGGGCATCCTTGCGCAGGCGTTTTCCGACCACGAGAACTTCTACACCAGCCGTGTGTGCGGCAATGGCGGCGCGCAACCCGGCAGCGCCGGAGCCAATGACGAGTACATTCGAGACGATTGTGCGAGGTGTGTTCATTTGGTTTACCTCTAAATTTATTCGGCGAGTTGAGCGACGCCAATACGTTTACTTATTGTATATATATTATCATGGCAAAAGCGGCAGGTCAAGATTCTAACGAATAATATATATACAAAACATTGACATTATTTGTGCATTGGGGTAAACTTAGTCTAGTATAATCAGGGAAAGTTTAGAAATGGAGGTTGTTATGTACGGCATACTATTTCTGGCAATGATCGCGGTGATTGGAGTGTATCGCATGCGGGCGGGCTCACAGCAACTGCGGAAAGCGGCAATTCCGGTTGAAAGCAGCGCGTACAGGCGCTACCGCCGCGGCGTGCGGCGCTAAGCATGAAGGAAAAGTAAAGTAGATTGAGAGTTTGATATGGCTGGCTTTGGTCGAAGATGGCGGCGCTTGTATGCCTGGTACGTACAGCGAGATACCGCCATTACCTCGTGGATGGCGCGCTATGGGATTGTGCTGCTGCGCATCAGCCTGGGGATCGTATTCCTGTGGTTTGGGACGCTGAAATTCTTTCCGGGGTTAAGCCCGGCTGAGGGTTTGGCAGTGCGCACGATCGAGCGGATTACTTTCGGATGGATGCCTGCCGAGACGGCTTTGTGGGTGCTGGCAGCCTGGGAGAGCCTGATCGGGCTTGGCCTGATCTTTGGCGTATTTATGCGCGCGACCTTGCTGCTGCTGTTTGCTCAGATGATCGGCACGATCAGCCCGGTTTTCTTTTTCTCCGGTGAAGTTTTTAAGGTGGTGCCTTACGCCCCGACGTTGGAAGGGCAGTATATCATCAAGAACCTGGTGATTATCAGCGCGGCAGTGGTCATCGGCGCTACGGTGCGCGGCGGAGGGGTGGTTGCCGATCCGGCAGTCGCCCGCCTGGCGCGCTGGCGGCAGAAATCCGGTGCTCGCAGTGAAGGCGAAAAGCAAAGCGGGACCAAAAATTGAGCGGACGTCCCCAGACGCAGGACGATAAAAAAAGACCAGCCTACAGGGTGAGGGGGGCACCCTGTAGGCTGGCTAGAATTTAGTTTAATACGTTTGGCTTAAAGTATGCGTAAGAGTTCCATAGCAGAATTGTAGTTAGTGCTTACGCTGCCCGGCAGCGTACAGTGATACTTGCCGTTAAATGTTGAACGCCTGGGTGAGGGGGGCACCCAGACGCTCAACGAACTCTATTATACATAAGATCTAATTAAAATCAAGAGGCATTTTAAAATTTATGCAGAATTTATCCTGGCGCCCCAGGCGGGAGTCGAACCCACAACCTCGGCCTTAGGAGAGCCTCGCTCTATCCTTTGAGCTACTGGGGCGGTGAAAGGATTATAGCATCGCCGCAAGCCAAGATCAAGAGATCGTTTGATCAGGGCAGGGGCTGGGTAAGCACCGGCGCGTCTCCGTCTGCCAGGAGACGGGTGGCGCCTTCCTGCAGGGAGATCTCGATCACCTGGCGGGCTTCGAAGGAGCCGGCCCCCAGCACCAGCCCGCTGCCATCGGGCAGCCAGCTCAGGTGGATGGCTTGCTCGAACTCGCCCAGGCTGCGCGGTTCGCCTCCTGCAACCGGTACGACAAACAGGGTGTACATATCTTCGTTGGTATCGTTGAGCTCAGCAAAATAAGCGACCTGATCACCCTGCGGGGAAAGGCGCGGCCAAAAAGCGTAGCCGGCCTCGTAATCCGGGGACAGCGGGGTTTCTGCATCCGCCAGCCTCGGCCGCAGGTAAATACGCTCTTCGCCCGTAGGGGTGTAGATCAGGTAATCGTATACCAGGGTGCTGCTGTCCGGCGACCAGTCGTAGATGCCAAGCGCCTTATCGATATGTACGTATTCCTGGGCTTCGAAGTCATAGTAGGCGAAGTTGCCGCGCCCTTCATAGCCCACGACCTCGTCGAAAGCCAAGTAGCGCCCGTCACGCGACCACACCGGCCACACCAGCGAGAAACCGTTGTGCGGCGCCACCAGCTCCATGTTCTCGCCGCTGTCGACGTCGATGGCCCAGATGCCCTTTGCCTTGGTTGAATCTACCTGGCCGCGTAAGGCGAAGTACTCCTGTCCGGTTTGCAGCCCATAAGCCAGCAAGTGGGTGAGCGGCTTCCATGCCAGCCCCACGGTGGGCAGATTCTCAGACATCCGGCGGGATTCACCCGTGGTTGTGTCGTATACCCACAGCTCAAAGGTGACATCGTAGCCCGAA
>JBGSTO010000108.1:0-10793 GCA_041736465.1 Anaerolineales bacterium
GGCCGCCAGTACCGCCGCCGCCGGAGACCGCGAAGTGCGCCGCTACGACATCCCCGTAGACGACGACCCCTCCATCGGGCCGGCCAACGCCGCCATCACCATCATCGAATTCTCCGACTTCGAGTGCCCCTACTGCACCAAATGGCACGACGAAGTCTGGCCGCAGCTCCAGGCAGCCTACCCCAACCAGGTGCGCCTGGTGTACCGCGACTTCCCGCTCTCCAGCATCCACACCAACGCCGTCCCCGCCGCCGAGGCCGCCAACTGCGCCGGCGAGCAGGACCAGTACTGGGAGTACCACGGCGCCCTGTTCTCCAACGCTTACGGCCTGAGCCGCAACGGCTTCGAGCGCTACGCCACCGAGCTGAATCTGGATATGGCCTCCTTCACCGAATGCCTGGACAGCCGCCGCTACCAGGAAGAAGTTGACGCCGACTACAACTTCGCCGCCGAGCTGGGCATCCGCTCCACCCCCACCTTCTTCATCAACGGCATCGCCCTGGTCGGCGCCCAGCCCTTCGAAGTCTTCAAAGAAGTCATCGACCTTGAGCTGGCCGGCGAGCTGGAATAATCTCCGAATACTATCCGCAGATTTCACCGATTACGCAGATTATTTTTTAAAAAATCTGTGAAATCTGTGCAATCTGTGGATAAAAATATTCATACTATCTGCGTCCGGCAGCGGACAAGTCTTTCTCATTTAAGGCGGATCGAGTATAATCTGTGTATGACCGTATGACTGTATTACGGTATGTCCCGTGGAGGTTGTCATGTTAGCGACGGTACGCGTTCAGGAAAAGGGACAGGTCACCATCCCCAGCGACATCCGCAAGAAACTGCGCCTGAAAAAGGGGGATCTGGTGACCATAACAATGCGGGAGCACGATGTGATCATCCAGCCGGTAAAAATCGCCGTGCAAGAAGCGCTGTCCCACCTGGAGCGCAGCCTGGCGCAGCGCGGCTACAAGTTAGACGATCTACTGGCTGCTTGCCAGCGCGTTGGCGGCGAGCGTGCTGCGCGCAATTTTGACCTCAGTGAAGCGGATAAGGCAGCGCTTTACAACGCTCTGCAGCTCCAGGCGCAGCAAGCGCTGGAAACCATCCGCCTCCAGAGCGAGGCTGCCGGCCTGGACCGGCTCAGCGACGAAGAAATCGATACCGAAATCCAGGTCGCACGCCATGCAGCCGCCGGTCCGGATCGTACTTGACACCAACGTCCTGGTTTCGGGCCTGCTAAACCGCGCCGGCCGGCCGGGATTGATCCTCAACCAGATCCTCTCTGGAGCGCTGGCCGTGGTGCTGGAACCGCGCCTGATGGACGAATACCAGCGAGTTCTAATGCGCCCTCGCTTGCAAATTCCTTCCGCCGAGGCGAGGCACATTTTGACCTATCTGTCTGTTCAAGGGATTTGGGTGGCATCGATGCGCCTGGCGCCAGAGCCAGCTTTGGTGCTTGATCCAGCCGATCTGCCGTTTGCCGAGGCAGCGGTGGCAGGTGGCGTGGATGCGCTGATCACCGGCAACCCGCGCCATTTTACATTCCTCCCTGCATATGGAGTTCGTGTGCTGGCGCCTGCTGAATTTCTGGGCTGGCTTGAGCAGCACAGCGAATAAGAACCCAATCTATCCACAGATTTCACCGATTACGCAGATTATTTTTTACAAATCTGTGTCATCTGTGCCCGCATTGATGCGGCAATTTGCGGGTGTATTTTCCTTATCCGCAGATGAACGCAGATAACCCCCAAATTTATCCACAGATTTCACCGGTGACGCAGATTATTTTTATAAATCTGTGAAATCTGTGCAATCTGTGGATAAAAATCTTCGTACTATCTGCGTTCATCTGCGCCCGCACTGGTGCGGCAATCTGCGGATGAGCTCTTATCTCTGATCCCCATCGCCGCGGATCTGCCCCCGCTCCAACCTCGAAAACAGCTTCTCCAGGTTCGCCTGCGCCACCTCCTCCAGGCTCAAGCCCAGCTCGGTGCAGATCTGCGTCAGGTACCACAGCACGTCGCCCAGCTCGTGCTTGAGCGCCTCCCGCTCTTGCTCCCCGATCTCCCCGCCCTTATCGCGGAAGATCTTCTTGATCTTACCGGCCACCTCGCCGGCCTCG
The DNA here is from genome assembly GCA_041736465.1 of Anaerolineales bacterium. GTDB lineage: Bacteria > Chloroflexota > Anaerolineae > Anaerolineales > UBA4823 > JAJUJL01. The sequence goes on from JBGSTO010000108.1 coordinate 2,120, forward strand.
TTGACCAGGCCCAGCGTCGGGTACACGATCGCGCTGTTCATCGGGATCACGTTCCACGTCTTGCGCGACTCGCGCTGGTAGGTTGCGAACTGCTGGATGTCCATGGGGAGCCTCCGGGTGTGGGATGATGCTGTATTATAAACGCTCTTCTTTCAATGCCCGCTGCCGGGCATCACCATGCCGTCGAAGATCTCCGGCGCCGGGGCGCCTTCCACCACCAGGTAGCCGGCCAGGCCGCGCTCCAGCCGGGAGAGCGAGTGGTCCACCAGGATGTAATTGCCGGGTACTTCCACCGTGAATTCGACCATCGTCGCCCCGCCGGTCGGCACCAGCGTGGTCTGCACGTCGGTCAAGGGAGGGGAGGTCAGCGAGCCCTGGTCGTAAACCCGGTCGAAGATCTCGCCGATCACGTGGAACGAGCTGGTCTTGTTGGGCCCGCCCACGCCGAAGAAGATGCGCACCGTCTCGCCCACCTGGGCCTGCAGCGGGTGCTCCTGCACCAGCGCGCCCACCGCCCCGTTGAACACCATGTACTCCGGCGCCTCGTCGAGCAGTTTCGGCAGGCTGAAAGATGCGGCGCCATGCTGGTGCAGCGGCTCGGCGGTGTAAATCTCGCCCTGCATCACGTAGAACTCGCGGTCCACCGGCGGCAAGCCGCCTTCCGGTTCCACCAGGATCAACCCGTACATGCCGTTGGCGATATGCTGGGCGACCATCGGCGTGGCGCAGTGATAGACGTACAGCCCCGGATTGAGCGCTTTGAAGGTGAAGGTAGTCTCGCCGCCTGGCTGGGTCTGGGTGGCGACCGCCCCACCGCCCGGGCCGGTGACAGCGTGGAAATCCACCGAGTGCGCCATACTGCTGCCGGCGGCGTTCTTCAAATGCACCTCCACCGTATCGCCGGCGCCCACGCGCAGGAACGGGCCGGGCACCAGGCCGTTGAACGTCCAGTAGGAATAGCTGGTGCCGTCCGCCAGCCGCCCGGTCAATTCGACCGTCTCCAAATCGATGCGCACCGTCTCCGTGGCGCTGCGATTCAGTGGGGCGGGCAGGTCATCGGGGGCGCGCGACGCGCTGGGCAGCGCCGCGAACTCTGATTCTCCTGGCTGCCCGACCACCAGGCTGCCTTCCATGCCGGCCTGGCGGTGTCCCGGGATGGCGCAGAAATAGGCGAAGCTGCCTTCCTCATCCACCTGGAAGACCACCCGTGTTTCCTGGCCCGCGCTGCTCACATCTTCGGAGATTGCGTCGAAATCGGGCAGCGACAGGTTGTGCAGCACGCCGTCATCGTTCACCAGGATGATCTCGACCACATCTCCTGGCATCACCTGCAGATCGGGGTTGGCCATACCCGCCACGTTCTCACTGGCCCCGATGAACGCCATGCGCCCGTCGATAAAGCCGGTTTTGAGCGTGAACGAGACCGTCGGCTCGCCCGAGGTGGATTGCGGTTGGCTGCCCTCCGCTGAGGCGCTTGCCGCCTGGCTGCTCGCCGGGTTGGCTGCGGCCCGGCTTCCTGCCGCTGCCTCCCTGGCATTCGCCAGCTGTTCTTCTACGAAGCGATTTTGGCCGTAGGCAAAGGCCTGCGTCACGCAGCCGGTTGCCAGGATCGACGCCAGCAGCGCCAGCGCCGCCAGCAGCAGCCTGCTCCATTTGAGATTTGAAATCTGTATCATCTTTTGTCTCCTTTAAGATGGGATCAAATACCACTAATTTATCTCCAATATATCAGAAAAGGGACCAGCGTTCTTTGCTCTGGCGCAAACAGAGACGCGCCACCGCCGGGCAGCTTCTTTCGGGATGGCGTTCCAGGTCTTGCGCGACTCGCGCTGGTAGGTTGAGAAGAGGTGCATGTCCATGGGGAGCATCCGGGTTGTGGGATGAGGGGAATATAAACGGGAGGCAGGGTTGAGTCGACCAGCGGTTGCTGAGCTGGCAGCATCATATAACAAAAACCAATTTGTTCGACTATACTTATTTTATGAAAGCGGGCACTCTGATTGCGACAATTCTGCACCATGACCGCAAGACGGCCAGCTATAAAATTGCCATGATTCGCAGCCTGAATGATCTTGCCCTGGGTTACGCCCATCTCGCCGGGGTTGGTGCATCTCTGGCTGTACCTTTACGCTCTTTGGCAATGTTTTGGGTGGCGTATTATTGGCCTTTTGTTTCCGCGGCAGCACCTATCTCTCAAGGAATCCATCCATCGAATAAACAAGACATCTCCTTTCGCCTTGCATTGACTCAACTGCGCCAGGCCTGGGAGCAGCTGATAGGCGGCAACTCATTACCATCTGATGGTTTCTATTTGGTCAGTGAATTTCAGAGCTCACACAGGCGCAACAATTATCCTACTGATTTGATTATGGCTTATGACCGCGCAATTCGGGATATTGCCGATGCCATCCAACAACCGGTGCGCTATGCAGGACCCGGCCAATACAGCGTTTTTGATCCACCAGAGAAATGGAGCAATCTGCAGAAATCTCAACGAAATATCGTATGCATCCCAGGTACGCAACTTAACGAACGCTGCATTGTAGTTGATTCAGAATTATGGGCGAGTTTTTGTGAGTTATCCCTCTGGATTGAAGCCTTATGTATACACGAGTGGAGCCTGTTTACTGAGAGCATCAGCAGATTGGATAGGGGGATGATTTATACACTTTTAACAGATCGACCAGATAATCGTCGCCCGCTAACCTGGGAGCGCAACCAAATCGAAATTTTGATGATGGAGGGGCGGGTTTTTGAATGTCCTTGGACAGGTAGCAAGCTGAACGCACAAAATTATGATTTAGATCACCTGCTGCCGCTGAGCGCCTACCCAATCAATGAACTGTGGAACCTTGTGCCAGCAGATGGCGACTTCAATCGCAACAAAAAGCGAGATCGTTTACCCGGCACAGGTACTCTTCAAATTGCCAAGCCGCGCATTGTTGGTACATATTTGCATTACACATATTCACAGTCGTTAAGTCCGGTTTTGCAGCATGATGCAATAATGCGGTTTAATGGCAAGGTGGCACCTGATCATCTGCCAGACTCTCTGGCTAGCTGTGCGACTGAATTTATTCAGATGATAGCCAGCGCCCGGAATTTAGCTTCTTTTTAGGATTCACAATGAGTAAAATTTTCTACAACAAACTAATTCGTGATCGCATCCCTGAAATCATTCGATCCGCCGGCAAAGCGTGCGAAATAGAGGTGATGACAGAGGAAGAATACATCCAAGCTCTGCGCACTAAGCTTGTGGAGGAGGCGCAAGAGGCACAAAACGCTTCGCCAGACGCATTAGTGATGGAATTGGCTGATCTACAAGAGGTTATCTCTGCTTTAATGAAAATTCTTAATCTAACTGCTGAACAAGTGAATAAAATCCAATCGGCGCGTCGAGACGAACGCGGCGGTTTTGAAAGTCGATTAAAGTTAATCTGGTCAGGCTAGATTCTATTACACCGGCCATAATTTCTACAAAATAATGCTATAAGAAAATGACTTTCGTGGTGTCAAAAGGCTATGGCATACGCCAATCGGGATTGAGCAATTATGAGACGAGAGTATTACTCTGATACAATCGAAAACTTCTTGATTACGTCGCATGACGGAATCCTTGGAATTCTCACAAAAAATCATAATTTCCAATTGGATCAAACCCAGCGTGATGCGTGGTTGGAAGAAATCAGGATTCTAAAAACAATCTTGACACCATTCGAGGGGATGATTTATTTCGAATATTCAATTCCTCGCATGGGAAAAAGAATTGATGTTGTCTTGATTATTGGGCCCGTTATTTTTGTACTTGAGTTTAAGGTGGGCGAAAGAGAATTTCCCGCCTACGCGGTAGATCAAGTTTTCGATTATGCTTTGGATTTGAAAAATTTTCACGAATCTAGCCATGAGCACTTAATTGCTCCTGTTCTCATCGCAACTAAGGCTCTTAATCCCCAATTATCAATCAAACTCACATGGCATAATGACAAAATAATATATCCAATAAAATGCAACACCAATCATCTCGGTGATATCGTCGCTGATATTTTGCGTTTTTCCGATGATAAAGATATCGATCCCGAAATATGGTCGCAAGGAAGTTATCGACCTACTCCAACAATCATCGAAGCCGCGCTAGCATTGTATAATGGGCATTCTGTTAGTGAAATTTCACGAAGCGACGCAAGCGCAATCAACTTAGGGGGAACATCTGATGCAATTTCAGAGATCATTCATTCGTCAAAAGTGAACAGGCGAAAATCTATTTGTTTTGTTACTGGCGTTCCGGGAGCTGGCAAAACACTTGTTGGCCTTAACATCGCAACCCAACATATAGATAAGAACAATGACTTATACAGTGTTTTTCTATCCGGGAATGGGCCATTAGTCGCAATATTACGTGAGGCTCTTGCAAGAGATAAAGTGCAGCGAGAAAAAGAGCAAGGCAAGAAAATTACCAAAGGTGCGGTTATGAGAGATGTAAAGATGTTCATTCAAAACGTGCACCACTTTCGAGATGAATGTCTTATTGACCTTCATAAACCGCCAATCGAGCATGTTGCCTTGTTTGATGAAGCACAACGCGCATGGAATTTGACGCAGACAGCTAATTTCATGATGCGCAAGAAGAATACACCAGGTTTTAACAAATCGGAACCAGAATTCCTAATTTCATGCCTTGATCGTCATCCGGATTGGGCCACTGTTATTTGTTTAGTTGGGGGAGGACAAGAGATAAATACAGGTGAGGCTGGCATTAGCGAGTGGATAGAATCTCTGATAACGTCATTTCCTGATTGGGATGTTTATATTTCTTCCCGCCTTGAGGACAGCGAGTATGGTGCTGGAAAAGTATTGAGGGATCTAAAGTCGCATTCGAATGTGATAATTCGAGACGAGTTACACCTATCTGTTTCAATGCGCTCATTTCGCGCTGAGAATGTGTCATTGTTGATCAAGCAATTATTAGATCTTGATGTCAGCGGAGCAAAAGAGACATTTTCGAAGGTAATCCCCAAATACCCGATTGTGCTAACAAGAAATCTCTCTAAGGCCAAACTCTGGCTAAAACAGCAAGCTCGAGGATCCGAGAGGTATGGCATTGTCGTATCTTCGCAGGCGGAAAGATTGAAACCACATGCGATAGATGTTAGATCACCAATAGATCCGATTCATTGGTTTCTGGATGGTAAAGAGGATGTGAGATCTTCCTACTATCTCGAGGATGTAGCAACAGAGTTTCACGTTCAAGGATTAGAACTCGATTGGGCCTGTGTTACTTGGGATGCTGATTTTCGGTATGGTAGTGACAGTTGGGGACATTGGTCGTTTGTTGGCGACCGCTGGAACCGAATTCACAAAGCTGAACGGCAAACTTATCTTAAAAATGCTTATCGCGTGCTGCTTACTCGAGCTCGGCAAGGAATGGTAATTGTGGTTCCTGAAGGCAGCAATGATGATGCTACCCGCAAGCATGAATATTATGATTTTACATTTGATTACTTGAAAGGGATTGGGTTTGAAATTTTATAACATTTAATAAAGATAGCGTATACCCGGAATTTTCCACGAGGTAAAGCCGTAGACCGATCTGTCTTTGCGGATTGAACTAGTGATTATCGGAAGACGATCGGTCAATGGCTTAACATTCCATTGTCCGTTGTTATTACATCTGTAAAACAAATCTGTCAGGTGGTTAAGGATTACTTGTGGTTATTAAATCTTGTTGTGGAAAAGATCGATGCTATTTTAATTTGAGGGGCTTATGCAAAAGGGTAAATCTTTTTCTGTTTGGGTTCCGGCTGTTATAAAGAATTTCGTCCAAATTCCTTGACGCTTCCACTTCTTCGAGAATTAGTTGAATAAGATCGTTAAGTTCTTCGGATGTTGGTTCGGTCGATTTGAAGGAAAGCATAAAATCAAAATAAGCGCCATGCCTGAACAAACGACCAGGCAGAGGATATTGTTTTCTGTCTCCCAGAAGGATTCCGTAGCGCAAGAATGGATGAACGTTCTTGTGGGTCAATGCTTTTTGGCTATAAGTAATCGCATCATGAGTTGTGACTCTTCCCAGTTTCCCTTCGATTACGATCCGAGGCTTCCATTCGGCGCCATCTAAAACCTCATATACCAATAAATCGGTTTCATAGCTGATGTTATTAATCTGAATTGGTTTGTTGGCATCATATGAAAGAATCTCGAAAGCGTATGGTAATTTAGCTCCTTGAGATGCAAGCAGATTCGATAACCCTCTGTTTTGCAGCTCCTCGTTTATCCGGTCTAGAACCTGCGTCATCCATTGTCTTTCGTTCAAAGCAGTCTTCTTGTTTACGATAATTGGTTCATCATCTCCATCAAGAGCATCCTCACTAAAGCTAATCGTTTGTCTGGATCCCGGCTCTTTCTGTCCTATCTGCTCATAGCCACGAATTTTATCCTTTTCTCCTAAACGCCTGTACTGCCCGTTTCCCAAATAAAACAGAAAAGCACTTTTCTGTAATTCTGGTTGGTGTTTTCCAGACGTGTGATTGACACTCAATCCGATTAAGTGTGCTCGAATGGTGTTGCTCTTCCAGGGTTTTGATGGATATTTTTTATTTACCCGGTCGATTACCTCGCGCGCGCTCAAAGGACCAGGATCCTCGGCAAAAACATCATAGACAGCTTGTTTGCACGTTTGAGACATTTATTATCTCCATCCATGAGCGTATTGATTTGGGTTCGAATAGAAATATTATAAATCCACGTAGTGGCTTAGGGGCAAACAAGCGAAAACATTTTTGGTTTTTACGAACATGATTCTGGAATGGTAGTATTCGCTGAAATCTTTCAAGCGCCTCACGGATCTGATTGCGCGGGATGCAACCCGCCCGCATTCCCAGCCTGGATTTTTAAGCCGCTCGTTAGCTGCCTGAGAAGAATTTCCAAGGGCCACCTGCTTTCCAGATGCCCTTAAATAGGTCCCCGTTTGCGCTGGCACGTAATGGCGGCACCAATAATCTGTTGAGTACTTTGGAAATAACAGAAAGAGATTCGGGTACGGCTTCCAAACGTGTTCAACAAGCGCTGTCGAATAGAAGCCGGTAGGTTTTTCACTTCACTCATACGATCGCCTCCAGGTAGGGCTTGATGATCCGCTCTACCCGGTCGACCCGGGCGTAATGCAGTTGCGTTCCGATGTTGAAATCTTCACGTCTCCGGTAATCTCTCAGCGCCTCCAGAGCCACATCCAAACCGGTCTTGTTTCGAAACTTAAAACAATCGGCGATGGTTTTCTCGATCCCGTATATTTTTACAGGTATTCCATCCAGCTCATGCTTCTCGATGCCGGCAGAATATGCCTTCTGAGACAGCCAGAAAAGCCTGAGCGGTGGGTATTCAAGCCGGGGTTTCTCGGCATCGGTAGGAAGAGCAACATACACCTGGTGGGGAATCTGGGTAGTCAGCTCGTGGAACGACAGGGCTGAGATCAGACAAATCACCCCTTTGGGGATTCTCAACGCTACCTGTACCAGGTCGGTGTTCGAACCTGGTTCTGCGTCTGCCAGCCGGTAAAGCCCCCGGCTTTCGCGCTGGATCAGGCCGGCATCCCGCATCTCGTACAGCGTTCGAGGAGCAATTCCAAGATGGATAGCTTGTTGGGTCCGCAAAATCCCATGATGATCTTGGAATATCTTCGTCGCGCGGTCGATTGCATTCTTTGGCATAATCAATCGTATAGAATTAACTGTTAATTCGAATAACTACAGTTAATATTATACACTTAATCCTGCGATCTGTTTTCCATTTTACCGCCTCCATCCGTTATAATACCCGACATGAACTATCACATTTGGACTGAAGGCTGCCAGATGAACGTCGCCGACTCGCAGCGCGTCGCCTCCGCCCTGGAGCGCCTGGGCTACCAGGCTGCGGCGCAGCCCGAGCAGGCCGACGTCATCGTGCTCAATACCTGCGTCGTGCGCCAGTCGGCCGAGGATAAGGCCGTCGGGCGTTTGTTTTCGTTGAAGCCGCTCAAAAAGCAGCGCCCCGCTCTGGTGATCAATCTGATGGGCTGCCTGGTGGGCGTCAAGGGGCACGAGCTGCTCAAGAAGCGCTTCCCCTTCGTGGACGTGTTCTCGCCGCCCTCCGACCCCGGCCCGCTGGTGGCTTTCCTCACCCAGGACGAATCCCGCCGGTTGGAAGAGGCGCAGGTGCTGCAGCGCTTTGCATTGGTGGACGAGGAATCGCCCGGAGAAGATGGGCGGTTCAGCGTACCGCCCCTGCGGCCGCCCCTACGATTGCCGGCGGAGGAGCAGGGCCGGCTGGTGGCGGCGCACGTGCCGGTGGTGCTGGGCTGCTCGCACGCCTGCACCTTCTGCATCATCCCCTACCGCCGCGGCGTGGAGCGCTCCCGTCCGGCGGGCGAGATCGTCAGCGAAGCCCGCTCCTTGGCCGAGCAGGGCGTCAAAGAGATCACGCTGCTCGGGCAGATCGTCGACCGCTACGGCAAGGATTTCCCCGGCGGCCCGAGCCTCTCCGAGCTGCTGCGCATGGTGCATGCGGTGGACGGCATCCAGCGCATCCGCTTCCTGACCTCGCACCCCAACTGGATGACGGACGAGCTGCTGGATACGGTGGCGGAGCTGCCCAAGGTGATGCCGCACATCGAGGTGCCGGTGCAGGCCGGCGACGACCA
>JBGSTO010000124.1:0-51428 GCA_041736465.1 Anaerolineales bacterium
ACCCAAGTAGCAACTTGTAAACATGGAGAAAAAGTAAATGTCAACGTGTGATCTGGGCTTGATCGGCCTGGCAGTAATGGGACAGAACCTGGTCTTGAATATGGATGACCATGGTTACAAAATCGCCGTGTATAACCGCACCACCGCAAAAATCGACGAGTTTTTACAAGGGCCTGCCAAAGGCACAAAGGTGGTCGGTGCGTATAGTATTCCGGAGCTGGTCAGCCTGCTCAAGCGGCCCCGGCGGCTGATGTTGATGGTCAAGGCTGGTAAGCCGGTTGATGACTTTATTGAAATGCTGCTGCCCTACCTGGAGCCGGGCGATATTATCATCGATGGTGGAAACTCCAATTATATCGATTCGATCCGGCGCACGGCGTATCTTGAGTCGAAAGGAATGCTGTTCATAGGCACAGGCATTTCTGGTGGAGAGGAGGGGGCGCGTTTCGGCCCTTCGATTATGCCAGGAGGCTCGGCGCAGGCCTGGCCTCACGTAAGAGAAATCTTCCAGAGCATTGCTGCCAAAGTAGAGGATGGCTCTCCGTGCTGCGATTGGGTGGGCGAGAACGGCGCCGGGCATTTCGTCAAGATGGTGCATAACGGAATCGAGTATGGCGATATGCAGCTCATCAGCGAAGCCTATCACTTGATGAAAGATGGCTTGGGATTGAGTTATCCGGAATTGCAGGCGATTTTTACTGAGTGGAATCGAGGACAGCTCGACTCGTACCTGATCGAGATCACAGCAGATATCCTTGGCTATCTGGACACGGATGGCGAGCCGCTGGTAGAGAAAATCCTGGATAGCGCCGGGCAAAAAGGCACCGGGCGTTGGACTGCGATTTCTGCGCTGGAAATGGGTATGCCGCTGACCCTGATTATCGAAGCTGTGCAGGCACGCTCGCTGTCTGCTCTGAAGGATGAGCGCGTGCGTGCTGCTCAGATCCTGACTGGGCCGGAAGCAAGCCCGCCAGGCGGCGCTGCAGAACTGGTTGAAGATATTCGCCAGGCGTTGTATGCATCCAAGATCATCTCGTATACGCAGGGCTATATGATGATGCGCACGGCTGCGGCAGAGTACAAGTGGAATCTGAACTACGGCGGCATCGCGCTGATGTGGCGCGGGGGCTGTATCATCCGTTCGGCTTTCCTGGGTAAGATTAAAGAGGCATTCGCCAACAATCCAGCGCTGGAGAATTTGCTCCTGGATGATTACTTTCGGGATGAGGTTTTGGGCACACAGGCTGCATGGCGCAGAGTTGTGGGTCAGGCAACGATGCTTGGGATACCAATCCCTGCCATGTCTTCGGCGTTGGCTTTCTTCGATGGCTACCGCCATGCGCGCCTGCCGGCTAATCTGATCCAGGCGCAAAGAGATTATTTTGGCGCTCACACCTATGAGCGCATCGACCGTCCTAGCGGGGAGGTATTCCACACCAACTGGACAGGCACCGGAGGAGATATTACCGCCGGAAGCTACGCAGCGTAATTTTTCCACGATAACTGCTTGAATTACAGTTCAGGTCAGCCGAATCCAGGCTGGCCTGAATTTTTATATCTGCATACAGCCGCCTGCCTCCACCTGCGAGATTCTTCGAATAACCTATACAAAACCATTGACAAAACTATACAATAGATGTACAATTAGGCCAATCAAGAACCCGGTCGAAACTAAGCATAGGAGAGATATGGCTTTTTACCTGGCATTCAAAGAAGTCTGGCGCAATCTGGGAAGATACATGCTTTTCAGCCTGGTGATTGCGCTGATAACCGTGTTGGTATTGTTTATCGCCGCGCTGGCAGGCGGTCTGGCGAATGCAAATAAACAGCTCATCGAGAAATTGGATGCCGATCTTTTGGTGTATCAGGAGAACACCGACTTGCAGGTGACCTCCAGCCGCCTGAACCAGGAAGCGCTGAGAGAAGTACGCCGCATACCCGGTGTTGCGGAAGTTGGCCCGCTTGGTTTTGCTTCAGCCACCATCATTTTTGACGATGGACGTGAACCGTTAGATATCTCCATCGTGGGCGTGGAGCCTGGTAAGCCAGGCGACCCTGCTCTTCTGGAGGGAACCGGACTGCGTTCAAGACGCAATAATGACGCTGTCATTGACATAAGCATCGCCCAACAAGCCGGATTAGCCATTGGCGACCGTTTCACCCTGAAAACCGTACAGGGCACAGAGGAAGAGCTGTACCAGCTGGCTGTGGTTGGGATAACAGACGAGAGGCAGTATTTTTTCCTGCCGGCGGCTTTCATGCCCCTGGATACCTGGGATAAGATCAAACCGCAAGCAGCTCCATCCCTGAATCAAGAGGCAATCTACAATATCCTGGCAGTGCGCCTGGACAATGCGGATCAAGCCCAGGCAATGAGCCAGACGCTATCTCAGCGGGTCGGCAGCATCGAAGTAACCGATAAGCAAACTGCTATCGAAGCACTGCCAGGCTACTCAGCCCAGCAAAGTACACTCAATACCCAGCAGGCTTTCACTCTCCTGATTGGTGTTTTGGTGGTCGGCGGATTTTTCCAAATTCAGACTTTGCAAAAAGTTGCTCAGATCGGCGTATTGAAGGCCATCGGTAGTTCGAGCGGCACTGTTGCATTGACAGTTCTGCTGCAGATCATCCTGGTCACAATCATTGGGGTAGGGATTGGCGCTGCAGGTACGCTGCTGCTGTCTTTGGGTTTGCCCGGCAACGTCCCGATTATGTTCACCGGAGCCAGCGTGATCGGTGCGCTCTCTTTGCTCCTGCTGATTGGCCCATTAGGTGGCCTGGTCTCTATACGCCTGGCCCTGCGCATCGACCCCTTAACTGCGATTGGTTTGTCATCATAGGAAGTGACATTATGAATGCAGCACTGCGTACAGAACAAGTAACCAAAATATACGGAAGCGATAATTCTGCTGTCCTGGCAGTTGATGAAGTATCCCTGGAGATCCTGCCAGGCGAGTTCGTGGCTCTGGTTGGCCCCAGCGGATCGGGTAAGACCTCCATGCTGGCGATGTTAGCTGCTTTGCTGTCGCCATCCACGGGAAAGATATTTATCGGTGGAGAAGAGCTGGGCAGTATGGGAGAGAAACAACGCTCACGTTTTCGCAGGGAGAAGCTGGGCTTTACCTTTCAGGCAAACAATCTGGTGCCTTACCTGACGGCGCTCGAAAATGTCGAACTCATGCTGCGCTTGAATGGCCGTCTGGATAAAGCCAACAAGGCGCGCGCTCGCGATCTGCTGGAGCGGCTGGGACTGACCGACCGGCTGAACAACTTACCGAACCAGCTTTCTGGCGGGCAGCAGCAGCGAGTGGCGATTGCGCGCGCCCTGGTGCACAACCCTGAAGTTGTGCTGGCAGATGAGCCAACGGCTTCTCTGGATACTGAACGCGCTTTTCAGGTGGTGGATACTTTTGCCAGCCTGATCCACGAGCAAAACCGCGCGGGAATTATGGTAACTCACGACCTGCGCATGACGCGTTACGTGGATAAAATTATTCAGATGGTGGATGGCAAAATCCGGCAGGTGCTTACCGGTCGTTCTCAGATCGAGCTGGTGGCGCTGAACGGCAGCCTGGGCCCGGTCGAACAGCCGCTTGAACTTCCAGGAATAGAGGTCGAGATACCTGGCATCAAGCTGCCCGAGTTTGCTGTCGCCGGCAATTGAGCTGGCTGGTGTGAAGGGCAGGCTTTTTATTTGTGATCTCTGCTTGACTCAGGAAGAACTTTGTTCTACCGCAGGGGTCGTGACGGTTACAGCCAGATTGTGGATCCAGCGGCGTGTGCGCAGCCGGTGCATGCTGACAAACCACTTGACCAGCTCATCACCCACGGCGAATAAATACACCCATGCAATCGGCAGCTTGAGGACGAAGGCAGCCAGGTAAGCCAGGGGCACGCCCACCAGCCACATGCCAGCACTTTCGATCAGCAAGCCATAACGGGTATCGCCACCGCTGCGAAAGGCGCCGATCAGCAGCAGCATGTTGGATGAACGCAGCCACATCGTGATTGATACCATTACCAGCACACTGAGCGCATTTTGCGTGACTTGTGGCGTGACCTGATATAAAGAAAAGACGGGTTTAGCGACAATTTGTATCAATCCACCGACGAGCAGCCCACCGGATATTGCCAGCGCCAACGAGCGCACCGAGGTACGGTAGGCCAAATCCTCGTTGCCAGCCCCGATCTGGTTGCCAACCATGATGGCGCAGGCATTGCCCAGGCCGATGAAGAATACAAAAGCAAGCGATTCCAGGCTGATGACCATATTGTAGGCCGCGTATTCTTCGGTGCCGATACGCGCGTAAATGGCATTGTAGGTGGTAATACCCAGTGACCAGATCAATTCGTTCAGCGCCACGGGCAATACCGGGCGCAGTACTTTCCAAACGAAGGCGGCTTCCAAGTTGGTCATTTCTCTGATCGAAGCGGCTAGTGGAGAACTGCGCCAGTAGATCACGATGAGCAGGGCCAGCATCTCGATGAACCGGGCAATCAAGATCGACCAGGCGGCTCCGGCTGCGCCAAGCTCGGGCAGCCCCCAGCGACCAAAAATCAACCCAAAGGAAAGAAATACACTTAAGCCAAGCGCACCGGTGCTGACCAAGAGGGGCAGGCGCACATCGCCGATGCTGCGCAGAACTGCGGAATAAGCCAGTGTGACAGCACTGAACAGGAATGAGAAGCTAAAAATGCGCAGGTAGTCAGCGCCCAATGCGATGACTGCTGGGTCTTTCGTGTACAGTCCCAGCACCCAACCAGGTGCAAAGAAACAGATCAGGAAGAAAAGCAGCCCGGTGGCGAGGCTCAACCACAGCGATAGCCCTAATACCCGGCGAATATCGCCGAGTTTTTGTTGGCCCCAAAGCTGTGCCGTAAAAATTGCTGCCCCGCTGTTGAAGCCAAATAGGATCAGCTGCAGCAGGAAGAAGAGCTGGTTAGCCAGGCCAACGGCAGTAATCGCTGTATCACCCAATTGACCAACCATAATGCTGGCGGTCATGCTCAACCCTGAGACGATGGTGCTTTGCAGTGCGATTGGCGCTGCCAGGCGAAATATCTGCTCGAGGTACCTGTCTTCCTGCAGCCAGTGCAGGCCAGAAGCGAGTGTTTTACGGGACATGCGCTTGATTTTACCTCAGGGGCAGGATATCCGCATGTTTCCCAATGCGGCATCATTTGCCTGAGGCAGTGACATTCCTCCAAACACAATCGAGGGATGCAGTGTACATCTGCATCCCTCGGCAGAGATTGCTAATTTCCGGCACACGGCCAGATGCTAAATACCTCAGGTACTGGTCCTACAAGTCGAGCCTGCAGAGGTGTGGGTGCTGAAGGCTCCGCTTCCCAAGGCAACACCGCCAGCTTTCCGCGATGCGAACAGGGATATCTTCTTGTGAACCTTCTCGCTCTGGCAGGCCGGACAGCACAGATCTTGAATGGCTGTGGCGCTGCGCACAAGTTCCTCAAAAGACTCACCACAGGTTTCACATAAAAATTCAAATATTGGCATTTGACTTTCTCCCAGCGAAGATGATCATGAGTGTAGATATGGTGTGACTAATCCCAGGAATTCGATCCTATCCTGATTATTTATCCGCAGCCGCCGCCGCTGGTGCCGCGCTTAAACTCCAGCTGGATCTTGGGTGTGTACTCGACCTCGATTTCACCTGGAATAGGATCTGCAGAGTGGTAGGCAGCGCCCAGGGCAGCGTAAAATTCGAAGCGCAGCATGTCGTCTCCAGGAGAAGCTGCCAGCTGGTGGATGCGCGTATCCTCCCCCCCGAAGACCGAAATCCAGTTATTGACGCCTCCCTCCAGGATATAGGCATTCGGGACGCTTTCGGCAACCAGAATCTTCCACGCTTCCGTTGCGGCAGTCTCGTCATTGCTCATCACGATAAAGACGGTGTTTTTGGGCTCCAGGTGGAATTGTGCAATCATGTTCGAAACATCAGCAAGCTCCACTCGGCGGGCACCGGCGATGTGGAACAGGTTGTAGTCGATTTCTGAGCGCACATCCAATAGGATTGTGTTCAACTTATGATCGTGAAGGGTCGTGAGCAATTCGCCCGGGTGGATCTGCACCGAGCGAGCATCGAGCAGCAGTCCTTTTTCAGCGGCGATGAGGTTCCATTTGTCCATGGTGTTTGGCTGCCCGATCACCATCACAGCAAGGGCTGCTGCGAGTAAGCCTCCCGCAGCATAGTATCGCGACTTGGGAGCTTTCTTAAGATCTACTTTGCCAAAGATGCGTTCCAGATGCTCGCCCCCCCAGAACATGAAGAGAGCCATCAGCACAACCAGGACTACCACCACTCCTGCGGGCAGCCGCAGCCAATCCATGAGTGTAAAGCGGCCCATGTAGGAGGAGTTGAAGAAGATGGCATATTTGTCGACGGTCTCGCCAAACAGGAAAATGCCAAACAATCCTCCCAGGGCAAACAGGATGCCGTCGATGCGTGCTACAGCGGCCGCGACCAGCGATGTGCCCGGGCAAAAACCGCCAATGATGAAGCCCACGCCCATGATCAGACCACCCACGATACCCGGCCAAAGATAGGTTGGATTGACCCAAATCAGGTTGTAATCCAACAGCCCCAGGCCCGCGGCGGCAAAAATGAGCACCATGGCGACAATAATGGCGGTGAACATCACCTTCAGTACGGTCATATCCTTGAAGTAAAACTGGGCGGCCAGTTTTGGGGAATTGGCAAAGCCGGAAATTTCCAAGGCATAGCCAAATCCGAAGCCAATCAGTATGTAAATCAAGTTTACGCCGATTGGGAGAAGCAGTTGACTCAGGTTTAGAGGAAACGGTATCATCTCAGCTCACTCCTTCCGTTAATTCCACAGCTTGCGCACAAAATAGGCCACGGCGTAGCCACCGCCGAACACGGCGAACATGAACGCCCAACTGCCGACGGACAGCACCGCTCCCCCTGATAATGCCTGCCCAGAAGTACAGCCGCGTGCCAGGCGAGCGCCATAGCCCATGATCATTCCTCCCACGAAAGCCCAGACCCAACGAGTGCGGTTGGAAATGTTAGGGCCTTTGCCGGTGATCAGCTTGACGCGGCCGTTGAGCCAGCCAGAGGTAAAGCCTCCGATCAGCGTGCCGACAGTGATGAACACCACCCAGTTATCCAGGGGATTCTTCTCGCCGCCGGCCATGGTAATCAAGTAAGGGACGCGGTCAACGTGACCGGGGGCAACCAGATCCTCGAAGAATACCACGATGCGGTTCAGCCCTCCGGAGGCGCCCAGGCCGTTGCCGGTCACGAAGAATGCCAGGAAGAGGACAACGCCCAGTATTGCGCCTCCCAGGTAAGAGTTAACATAGGGTTTTTCCGCGCGCCGGGCGAATATCCCGGCTAATGACAACTTCTTGCTAACGGATTTTGGTTGGGTTTGAGTTAGCGTGCTCATGCTTCAATTGCCTCCTCTACAGGATGGTGAACTTCCACTTCGTCCCAGCCCATCATCATCGCCTTGATAGCGGCTAATGGAGCATGGCTTGTGGTGGTTAGATAAACGTGTCCGACGATGAAGGATGCGAACAGCCAGGCAATCAGGCTGTGGAATGGCGCCAGGAAAGGCAAGCCGCCCAGCCGCGCCGCCATGTCGGGCCAGTGCTGCACTCCCCACATCAAGGCGCCGGTGATGATTTGCAAGGGCAGGAATACGTTCAATATCCCGAAATAAGTAACTTGCTGCAGAGGGTTGAGCTTCTTCTCAGGAGTTTTCTCAAAAGGATGGTCATCGCCTTTGAAAATGCCCCGCAAGTAGAACAGCGCCTGCTGAACTGCCTGGTCCAAGAACCCATACGGACGGGGGATATACTGGCGGATCTCACCGCTTACCAGGTGGTAAAACAGGGAGAGTGCGGCATTCACCAGCAGGACGACTGCCAGGGTGTTATGAACGACCACCACACCGCGGAAGCTGAAGATGCCGAACGTTTCCGGTTTATGGATCACCAGACCGGTGAAGAGCAGCAGCAAGATAGTAAACGTCTGCAGCCAATGCCACAACCGTTCATAGACGGAATACATGTACACTTTTTTCAGATCAGGAGTGCTGTGAGGGTGTTTAAGGCTGGCATAGAAACGCAGCCCGCCATGCCCGGCAATCCCCAGCAGGGTGCCGACAAAAAACAGCGAACCCAGCAAATCGATCCAGCCGACAGCGTTATGCCCAAAGATGTACAGGCCATCTTTGCTGGCATCCGGTTGGTAGATCAACTTGCCAGACTCTGCGATCAAGATCTCGCCATTTGCCGTCGTATTACTGGTCGCTACGAACTCGGGCAGCACACCGCCAGGCACATAGTTAGCCAGAGTGAATGACTGAGTGAGGCGCGTATCCGCGGTATGGCAGGTCTGGCAATCTTTTGCCGCCCAATCACCAGCCGCAATGGTGTGGTTAATACTATAAGGCTGCACCTCACCCACGATGCGCGGGTTATTCAGCCCCAACGCGGCGAGTCGTTGTGAGATAAGCAGCTCTTTTTCCGCCGTATCGATACGCAGCTCAAACGGGCTCAGGCTGCCATCGCGGTCCTGGTCAAACATAGCGAGTACATCAGGAGCGTAATCCTGACCATCCAGCCAGGCAGCCTGCAGATCGAGCTGGCGTACAGGGCGAGCTGGATCACCGTAGATCCAATACCAGGAAGATACCAGGTTATAGGGGGCAAGCTGCACTTCGCCGTCAATATTTTCTCGTGGCAGGATCACCGGTTCGAAACCGATGATGAGAGAATTCAGTGAGCCGGTGTCGCCTTCGATGCCGCGGCAAGCCGTGCTGGCGCGCCCATCAGTTTTCACAACGGTCCAGTCGAACTGCTGGTAGGCTGTGGAATAGATTTCTTGGATATGGCAGGTTTCGCAGCTAACGGCACGGATATGGCTTTCTTTGTAAGGCAGCCAATCGTGCGTATTTTCGATGCTGTGGCAGGATTCGCAGGCGCGCATCGTCCCTTTCAGCTCGGGAGCCACAGTGCTTTGAGCCGATTGGCCGCGGGCAAATTGATGCAGTGGTTGGTACAGGTATTCGCCCAGTTCCAGGCGTCGAGGATCGAACGTCAGGTAATCTGGCTGGCTGGCTGGATCGGCCTGATAATACACCGGGTTATTCAACGAAAAGTGACAGTCTGTGCAGGAAACCTGGCGCTCGGCGTGGATATCCCAGCTGCGGTCCAGGGACGATTTATCCGCCAGGTTCATCCCCGAATCAGCTACCCGCTGCGGCGAGATGATTTGACCGCTGGTTTGGGTGCGGTATTGGTCTGGTTTACAACCGGTGGATAGCAGAGGATCCTGCAAATTGTCGTGCACCAGACCATGGCATAAACCGCAGTTGTCGTTGGTTGGGTCCTGGATGCGCACAAATTCGCTTTTCAATAAGCCGTTTTCATCAAAGGCTTCAGTTTTCCACTGGTATTCGCTGCCCAACCGGTCTACAACACCGCTGCCCAGCAAGGTTGCCGTATTGGCCCAGCGGAACTTCCCGCTGCCGAGGGCTTCCGAGCGTGCAGAAGCGTTCGGTTCGGGTGTGTGGCAGAGGAAGCAGTTCATCTCCTCCACGCCGGATTCTTGCCAGTCCCAGGGGAGGGCCTCGCCGGTTGTGGTATCCAGAATGCTGGCTTCCGGGTCACCGGCGGATGGTGCCAGGTTAACCAGCGGGGATTGGCTGCGATCCAGCACTGCCGGCCCGCCGCCGACATGGCGTATCCCCTGTGTCATCAGCCATTCTGCAGTGCTCAAATCCAGGCGGTCGTCACCTGGAGGGGTGAGATAGCGATAGCTGAGCGGGTTCCATCTTCCAAAATAACCGCTGCCGGTGTCCCATTGGCGAAAGCCATCCTGTTCACCGGGCAGAAACATCTCATCCAATCCAACCCAGGCGTGGTAGCTGTGCTGCTCGATAAAATTTGTATCGTGGCAAGAGCCGCAGGTTTTCATGGTAGATACCGCGCCGCCGCTGGTTAATACGTTTTGACCAGCTTCATCCAGCAGCTCGAACGTGGGGTGCAGCGGCGAGGCTTGTTGGATAACGACCGGTGCAGGGCTTGCCAGGGCTGACTGGTTCAACAGGGTAAAAGCCAGCAAAATACTTGCCAGCGAAAACAGCACAGTCAGGATGCGACGACGAGAGATCATTGTGGTGTTAGTGGATTGTTGCATGGCTTATTTTCCAGTACTGATAGGCAATCCGGGATTGAGATAACGACCACCCCACTCGATGGGATCACCGGGATAACCAAGCGCCTTCCAGTCGAGCCGCCCATTGGTACCATGGCATGACTCGCACTGCAAGGCACGCTCCTTCGGCGCTACCAGGTGCGTGATGGGCCAGTACATTTCCGTTTCGGCAAAATCGTACTGTCCACTATATTCAACGCCAATAGCTTCCGATCCGGCGCTCAAGGCGGAGTCCCAATCAAAGGTTGTCCAATAACCACCTTCTCCAACTGTTTTGGGCTGCAGCAGGTAGTTATAAACGGTATCGTAGGGCTGCTTGGCGCGATGTACCTTGAATGGGAAGATCTTGGCATTCGGATCGTCAATGCTGCCGGCTATCTGGTTCATAACCGTGGGTTGAGTGGGATCGATCTCATCACCGACGATATAGCGGGTTTCCATTCCGCTGAACCAGTAATATTCAGGAACCAAGTTTTTCTCGTAGATGAAGGAGCCTTTGATTTTCAAATACTCGTGCGTATCTTCAGGCAAATCTTGACCCGCGGTAGACCAATCCCAGTCAATTTTGGTGGGATCCTTGATGGCGCCGTAGGGGATGTGGCAGGTTTGACAGGCAACCGCCAGGGTGTGGTTATTGAGGCGCTCGTCCACGTGAGGGGTAGAGATGTGGCAGTCGGTGCAGTAGATCTGGTTATCCAGCTCCACACTTGTGGAGAGGGCACGCCCACTGACAAGGTGGTCTTCTGTCTGGTGGCAATCGATGCAGATGAAGTTATTCTTGCCCATGTGCACGTCCAGCTCATCTGTTGGGTTGTAGAGGTGCTCATCAAGATCTGCATGTTTTACACCATTGCCGCCGCCGCCATCGAAGTGGCAGCCCCCGCAGTTATCGCGGGAGGGTATGGCAACGCTTTGAGCTGCAGCCACCAGATCAACGCCCTCTGCCGGCAATCCACCTTTCGACTTGACATAGACGCCAGAAGAATCGTGGCAAACCAGGCAGTCCACATTCTCCTGGATGGTAAAGTCGAAATCAGCATCCGTCCAGCCATATCCAGCATGGCAGGTAGTGCAGCCGGGCCAATTCGACCGGATACCAAGGCAGAAGTTGTTCAGAGAATTCTTCTTCCCGATAGTAACCGGTTCATCCCTGCCGGGAAGCATGACGGGTTCGCTTTCCCAGGTCCAATGGGTGGTTTTCATTACATCGGTGGCGGCATCTGGATGGCATTCCAGGCACTCTTTTGTTACCTGCGAGCCGTTTTCATAAGGCCCTGTAAGCAGTGGGGTATGATCTGTATGCGGCGCACGTACAGGCACATTCGCCCAGGGATCGTCTTTTGATTGATTCTCCCGCGGCCAAAAGATAACCAGTGGGATAATGATAATTGCCAGTGTGACCACCAGGCCAACTATCCAAATGAAACGAAAGTTTTTCATCTTTTGCAGCCTTTATTTTGGATTTGTTGAATGGAAAAAGTCATTCGCTGACCAGGCTGGCGCGATAGTTAATCCGGTCGCGCAAGACCCCGCGCAGAAGATCGAGAGCCTGAATCAAGCGATCGTCGGTAAGCCGGTACTCGACACTGGCGCCGTTGCGAACGGCGCGCACCAATCCTCGCTCGCGCAATACTTTTAAGTGGCGGGAGGCTGCTGGCTGGCTGATACCCACCTGGTTTGCCAGATCGCTCACATTGAGAGTCGTTTCCGCCATGGCATACAACATCAGTATCCGGCGTGGGTCTGCCAACGCTGAGCAGATATCGGCATGTAATTCGGTTACTTCTTGGGAGAGAATTTGTGTATCCACGTTGATCTTATCTACCTTAGTCCATGTATTCGCATAAGTGAATAGTTGTATTTGTGAACATTGTAATATCATCACCGGGTATCCCATTAGTGCAAACTGTCACATGATTGTGTGACGAATGTCACATATTAAGCCGGGATTAATAATTAAAACGACAGGACAAGAATTCTGTCCGGTCGTGCACAGGTAAACCTGCTTGATCTCTACCGGGGTCGATTTGGTGAGCTTGCGCAGCGTTGGCGGATGCCCGCTGGCAGCAAATTCATCTTGGGCAATGTCGATCACCAACCAGTGCCCGTCCGTGAGCGACATTGCCGATGAAAATAATCTCCCTGCCTGTAGTTCAGGCTGACGGGAGATTAAGCTGCGGTTGAAAACAGGTGGCAGAGCCGGATCTCAGATCCGGCTCTGCCGAAGTGAACGATCGGTTATTTGGTTTTGTGCTCCATCCTCAGCGTGTATACGGTGAGGCCCAGGATTGCCAGGATAATGATCTGGCCTGCAATCAAGCCGATAAGCTCGGCCTCGAACATCAGGTCCCGCTTCAAGTGCAATACAACCCCGGACCATGTGCTGATCGCTGTGGCGATTTCAATGAGGTGATCCGTAACATAGGCCGTACCAGCCAGAGCGAGAGCTGTGAACGGGATTGCCAGTAGCATCGTCCATAAGACTGCGGTTGCTCCAACCTTGTTCATCGCGCTCTCCTTTCGTAACAAATAACTGTTTCCTGATGCTTATATGTTACAAAAAAAGGATGCGCTGGTCAATTGGCAGGACAGCCAATTCACATAGGGGAATTACCCTAATTACGGTTCGATCATGCCCTTGCGTATCGCGTACTTCACCAACTCGCTCCGGCTGTGAAGGTTGAGCTTCTTCATGATATGCTCACGGTGTCGTGCGACTGTATGCGGGCTGATAACCAGTTTCTCAGCGATTTCGTCATTCGACAATCCATCTGCCAGGTGTTCTAATACTTCCTGCTCTCGCTGGGTAAGGTTTGCTTCCCACTCGGACTCCGGTTGATTCTTCTCCTGACCTAAATAATCAGTTACCAGGGCAGTTGCCAAAGTGGGGTATATGTATACATGGCCTTCATGAGCTGCTCGAATGGCAGTGATCAGATCCTGGGGGGCTGCACGTTTGGGCACATATCCGGAGGCGCCGGCTTTCAGCATTTCAAAAAAGTGCTGCTCATCCTCATGGATGGTCAGGGCGATAATATCGATGTCTGGTAATGCGGACTTTATCAGGCGGGTCGTCTCGATACCAGATAGATCAGGCAGGGTAAGATCCATGATGATGATATCAGGGCGTAAAGATTGCGCCAACATAACCGCCTGGCTGCTGCTGCTTGCTTCGCCGACGATTTGAATATCGGATTGATTCTCGAGCAGCATACGCAAGCCGGTGCGCACGATTTCGTGATCATCCACCAGCAGCAGTGTAATCTTATCCATTGCCAGACTCTTGCTCTGCCACGGGCACGTGAACTTCGACGCGGGTGCCTTTTCCGGGTTGGGAGGAGATGTGGCATTCACCGCCCAAAATCGTTGCGCGCTCGATCATGCCCATCAACCCCCATCCTTCACTGAGCTTACCCTGTAAGATAGTCGCCTCGGCATTAAAGCCCTTACCATTATCTTCGATGATGATATCGAACTTCGAGCTGCTCCGTTTCACATGTACAGTCACTTCTTTGGCTTCCGAATGGCGTGCAGCATTGCTAATTGCCTCCTGGGCAATGCGAAACAGCGCCAAACGAGTATCATCGGATAACGCGACTTTTTCCCCATTGCTCACAATTTTCACTTCCAGGTCATATTGAGAACGAATTTTTCCGGCATACCAGCGCAGCGCGGCCATCAAACCCAGATCGTCCAATTGAGGAGGGCGGAGGCCGCTGATCATGCGCTGCAAATTATCCAGACCAGTTGTTGCCAGTGATTGCAGTTGATTGGCTTGCTGGACTGCGCGCTCGCGGTCTCGTTCGATCGTATCTGCCATGCCGCGTAAGCCCAGGCTTAGCGCAGTCAAAACCTGACCTGTATCATCGTGGAGTTCACGAGCGATACGCTGGCGCTCTGCCTCCTGTGCACGAACCGTCCTGTGCAGCAGTTCAGCATTCAGCTCATGCAGTTTTTGCGTGTCTCGGATTTTGTTCTCACGCAGCTCCTCGAGCTGCAGAGAGGTCATCACTTCGATAGCGCGTAAGGAGCGAATGATGAATATGGCGATCAGGCAGGCCATAAACATCCTGAAGACCTGCACGGGAAAGCCAAATAAGTTAATGAAAGTTTGTGTGGTGAGCCAGGATTCGCTCAGAATGTCTGCAGGCGCAGAAAATGACTGTCCAACACCACCATATAATGCAAAAGCCAAGGCTGCCAGCAGAAGATCGTTCCCAAAGCGCTGCAAACCTCCCTCTGAAAGTTTTCTCTGCTGCAGAATTAAGCCCCAGGTGGTGAGGGCAGCCCCTGGAATCGCCAGGGCGTACCGGGTATATACATCTGCAGAGGCGTAACGCATGCTGGCGGAGTAGCTGGAAGTTAATACGGATAGCAGCCCAATTGCATAGACGCCAACAGTAGCTAGGATTAGAGCCAGGTACCAGCGCTTCTTTTGAGGACCGATGATCAAACGGCTGCCATAGGCGATCAGCAGCATGAAAGAGGTAGCCAACAGGAGGATGCGGGTAATGACGACTGCTTCAAGCGGAGGAGTGGGCCTGGATATCTGCACCAGGAATATCAAGTACATCTCGAACCACTCGTGCGAGCCGTGGATTAGCCCAAATAACCCTAATGGTCGCAGTGCCTTCGCAAATTCGATCTCGGGAGAACGACTGGCCTCAATCCAAATAACCAGCCCCATGGCAAAAAAAGACAGGCCATAGATGAAGTAAACTTCGATAATATGCGCCTGGATAAATTCAACCACGGTTCCTACTGTTCTGGCGCACCTTGATTGATCCAATCAATGACGCGGGACAATTCCTCAGACGTAAGCTGGCCCGGATGCCCGCCGGCCTCCTGTACCTGTATCAGCATACTGTCTGCAGGGTTGCCAGGCACAATGGCGGGACCTGAATTGCCTCCCACCAACGCCTGGTCAAGGCTAGCCATTGAAAGGCCCCCCACACTGGTGATGCCGTGGCAGGTACCGCAGCGATTGCGAAAAAGCGCTTCATATTGTCCAAGCCAGGTATTCGCTCCTACACCTTCTCCCGGTTCGGGGGTTGGTAGTTGGGTTGGGGTTGGCCTGGGAGTGGGGGTGAGCGGAACAAATACGGCTACACTTTCACCGCGATCGATTGTTTGGATAGCTGTCTGTTCGAAGGATACGAAGGAGTAAATGCCAAAGCCCAAAACCAGGGCAAATCCCGCGGCGAAGGGCGCAAATACCTGCTGCCGTTTGCGCATTACGGCTGGTTCTGGTAATTTGTGGTGCTCACCGGTTTCGATAGATGCTAACTCTGCGGGATGTTCGTGCTCCATTTCTTCGCGTGTGAGCTTGCCTGTAAACATGCTCTTGTTAAATTTCTTTATGTGCACGTGGTAGAAATGCCAGATGACGATGGAGAGAACGGCGAGCAGGGCTTCGCCTCCGTGCGCCGCTTTTGCAGCCGGGATCCATTGCCCAGGCAGGTAGCGAGCAGTGGCGATGGGGTTCCACATCATGAACCCGGTAATCGCCATTACCAGTGTTCCCCAGACAACTGCCAGATATTCGACCTTTTCAGCGTAGTTAAATCGCCCGTAATAGCCTTTGTGCTTGCGCAGTCCAAGGTAATAGCCGATATCCTGAAACAAATGTTTGAAATCATCCAACAAAGGCAGCATTGTCAGCGGGGATCGCAGCACAAGGATGCGGTATGCCAGAGCAATCACGTGATAAACGCTGACTACCATAAGTGCAATTGCCGCAATGTGGTGAATCTGCCTCGCCATCTCAATGCCGCCGAACAGGCGCAGGATGAGATCGCTGGCAGGCTGATTTGGATACTTTTGGGGTATTCCGGTTATGCCAAGGATGGTAAACGAAACCAGTAAGATAAAGTGTTCGACGCGCTGAGACAGATCAAAGCGCGTATAAGTCTTATCCGGCTGAACGGTCGGGCTTTCTTGCATCGAGGTGGTGTTTGGATCACTCATTG
Organism: Anaerolineales bacterium; assembly: GCA_041736465.1. Taxonomy (GTDB): domain Bacteria; phylum Chloroflexota; class Anaerolineae; order Anaerolineales; family UBA4823; genus JAJUJL01. The sequence continues at coordinate 16,178 of JBGSTO010000124.1, forward strand.
CCGGCCTCGTCTGTATTGGCGGTGTCGTCATGCTCGTGGGACGGCTGGTCAGAAGCACCTGGCTCTTGTTCCTTTCGAGCGGCGATTTTCGGCCTCCTGCCTCGGAAGCGGTTTAATGTAAGCCGGCCAAAATCCAGCCCAACCAGAAGGACAAAACCACCGAGGAGTGTCGGGATTAAGAACTGATAGAACAAGTTTATGTAGTACACTGCTGGCGTTTTTTCGGCTGAAGGAATGTAATGCGAGAGCCACGCATCCGGGAAGTTCGCGCTTGCGTCCGGATGGCAGACCTGGCAGCGGGCAAGGATATTTTCCCGTACCTGCAGTCCTTTCTCGGGATCATCCACGCGCTTGATATTGTGAATACCATGGCAGTCAAAACAAACTGGTTTATTCGTTTCCGCATCGGGATTTTGTTTCTCGAACAAAACGACCGTCGTACCGTGAAAATCTGCCACATAGGTATTCAGAACCTCGGTTGATAACCCGTATTTGGTCATAATCTGTGGGTCGGTGTGACACCTGGCGCAGATCTGGGGTGAGCTGAGTCTAAATTGGGCGGTCGTTGGATCATCAATATTATGAACGCCATGGCAGTCGATACAGGTAGGCACATCCTGGTTGCCTTCTCCGATTAAGGCAGATCCGTGCACGCTTTCCTGATATACCTCATAAATCGCGCTGTGACACTTGGCGCATGTTTGTGCAGCCCACACGCCCGTATCCGGTAATCTTTCTTTCGTAACAGGATCATTCAGACGGCGCACCGCATGTGCACTGTGGCAATCGGTGCAGATCGCAGCCTCGCGGATGCCAGTGGCAAAGGCGGATGAATGCACACTATCTTGTGCCTGTTCATACTGCGTTTGATGGCAGAATTGGCAGGCCTGGTACAGGCGTAAACTGGCATCGCGCAGATCTACAGCGACAAACGCCGCGTGGGGGTATTCGCCAACTGTTCTGTGGCATTGGACGCAGGCGTAACCCATTTGACCATGCACTGAATTTGCATGTTCTTCGGCCGGAATGTATAAATCTAAGATTTCACCGTTTTGAAGTTCGTAAGTTTGACCGGGCTGACCATGACAGCCCAGGCAGTATTCATCATTCAGGGATAATCTTGGGTCCAGCTCATCAGCTGTCTGTGCAGACGGGAGAGCCGTTGGGGTGGCATCCTGCTGCATCGGGCTGGCCTGTACCGCCACGCTCAAGCCGGCCAATGCCGATAAGGTGACTGCACAGGCAGTTCCCAGAAATATCCATAATCGTCGCTTCATAGAGGCCATTCCTGGCTTCCTCCAGTCGTAGGACTTTCAGCAGGTTCACCGGTAATACGCTCATACTCGAGGGCGTGAAATTCGCGCATATCACGCTCGTTGAGCCAACCAGTAAAAATGCTGATGTTCAGCCTTTCGAGATGAACATGGTAAATATGCCAGATGACAACAAAAATGGCTGCAACGATCGCTTCGGTGCTGTGGGCTAATTTTGCAGCCGGGATGATCCCGCCTGGAAAGGCACTGGTGAAGGTAAGCGGAAACCAGATAATAAAACCGGATATTACCATGATCCCGATACCAAAAAAGAGAAACCAGTAGGTTACTTTCTGCTCAAAGTTGTACTTCCGGAACTTAGGTTTCTCTTTGCTTAAAAACAATAGATACTTGAGCATTTGCCCGGCATCCAAGAAATCCTGCCAGTCTGGGAAAATGGCCGCCGCCAGCCGTCTGCGTGACATTAAGTAGATCGCCCGTAAAAGGTGATAGGCTACTTCCAGCGTCAGTATCACCGCGAAAATGTGATGAACTTGCTGGATGAAGTTCAAGCGTTCGGGTGTAGACAGCAGCTGCTGGCTCCATTCGGCGGTGCGGTATTTCTGCGGCAGCCCGGTCAGAAAGAGAACCAATGTGCTGAGGATGATGATCGTATGTTCCCATCTTTGTCCCAGCGAGAAGCGCGGAAAGATCTTGAGAAAAGCGGCTTGCTTGCTTGCTGTGTCTTTAAATGGTTCGGGGATGCTCATCGCAAGGCCCTCCGGCCGCGCTCCACAGTAGCGCGAATAATTTGTAGAAGCACGTATATAGCTGAGATCCACAGCACTACGGGAGTAAAGGATGAGTAGAACAGGTTCGTGTAGTAGACGAATGGAGTCCTATCCCGGCTGACCTCATTGTGCCCCGTCCAGGCCCCTGTCCAATTGGGACCTGCATCTGGGTGGCACTTCTGACAAGTGGTCAGTAAATTGCCGGGATTCACCATGGAGGCGGGATTATCTGTGGTCAGGATATTATGCACGCCATGACAGTCAATGCACAGTGCACTCTCGTGCCAGATGGTAGGCCAGCGCGCTTTATAAACTGAGACATCTACACCGTGCCATGATAATTTGTAGATGTTGTACACGTTGGCGTTTAACCCATATTTAGACATCAACTGTTCGTCAGCGTGGCAGTTTGCGCACAGCTCTGGCGAAGCAATTAGAAAATCTTGCAGGCGTGGATCATGTATATTGTGCACACCGTGGCAATCGGTACATACAGGGACGTCCGGATTGTCATCTTGTATGAGAGCACCACCGTGAGTGCTGGTGACGTACTCATCAAATATTTGAGTATGGCACTGCCCACAGGTTGAAGATACGAGGCTGCGCGGGTGATCTGGCGATTTGATATCATGAGCACCATGACAATCTGTACAGATCGGGGCATTCAAATTTCCCGCCTCGGCTGCTTGAGCATGCATGCTGTCCAGGGTTTTTTCGTAATTTCCAGAATGACAGCTCTGGCACGCCAGGTAATATGCACGCGATAACTCCCGCCGAGTCTTATACTCCAGCTCAGGATGTGGATAGGTCTGGATTTCCTGGTGGCAGGCGTTGCACTCGATCTTTTTTTCCTGGTGCACCGATTGCCCAAGCATTTCCGGAGAAATATAGAGAGACAGCTCTTCACCACTCTCCAGGGTCATACTAAGATCTGGGTTGCCATGGCAAGATAGACAATATTCTTCTGTGCCCTGTGCCATGGCTGGCATCGGTGACGCCAGGCCAGCCAGCAGCATGAATGTAAAGCCGGCCAATATCACTACAGAGATGGCAGGTCTATGCATGGCCATGCACTTGATCTCCTTGGTTGTTACCGGTGGTATTTTTCTCCCCGTTATTATTACCATTCCAATCCTTGGGTGGGGTGACAGAATCCTGTATCAGGCCCCATTTTCGCAGCAAATAGGTAATACCCAGCATAATGAATAGTGGAATGATGCAGCGGGCTGCAAAAAACAATATTACGATGAAAGGGTTTGCGCCTGACTCTTGCATGGCATTCTCCTAAGGTCTTGATCACCAGCCGGGTTGGATAGCGAGAACCGATCAGAAAAATATCCGCGATCAGGTACCAGACTGCTTAAAGTATAATCTAAATTCATCGGGATTTAATTTTCTTTGGGATCTGCCATATTCAGGTTGTTGTGGGGGTGATGTGTGCTGGTAGTGTTATTACCCACATCACCCACAAACCTTTTTACCCACAGGGACTTCCTGCATTCAACTGTGTCAGAAATCTTTCAACAGGTGATCAAATCGATGTGATTCCGGACACTATACGATTTGAAATACCCCTTCAGAACAAGTAGCCAGTTGCCAGAAGATCGTGAATTAACCTTTCACTCGTGATGGTTGCCGAATAGAGGTAAAAACTTGACCCCCAGGGTCAGCATCAACGCGGCATAGCCAAAAATACCCACTCCGATCCCAAACTCGATCAGGTTTGGTGTGTAGCTGCCTGGGGCAATGATGTATTGCGTTCCTGGAGAGTAGATCAGGGGCACGAATAAGCCCGTCACCGTGACGTTCCAACGATTGAAGACAATCCCAATTGCTGCACACACTGCCCCGAATACGAGGTTCCTGGGGTGCTTGTTGTAGCGCGGCAGCAGAAACATCAACACCGGAATAATCAGTCCGATGAATATTTCGCCGACCCAGAATCCGAAGTTATAAGGCGTCTGCTGGTTGAGCATATTCATGGCCTCACTCACAGCAGGAGTGCGCCCGTAATAGGTAATTGCAGCAAGGTCCCAGAACTTGATATAGGCATAAACCAGCAGTGCAACACCTGAAAACCGGCTGATTGTGCGCAGCAATTCATGCGGAACACGGCGCTTACCCGTAATCCATTCGATGACAAAGGCCACCGCCATCGTCAGAGCTGGCCCAACCGAAACTGCGGAGAGGATGAACATGATCGGCATGCTGGGCTTGAACCAGATTGGACGGGATTTCACGATGCCATAAGTGGCACCCAGAGAGGATTGGTGCAGCAGCGAAACGAAAACGCCTACCAAAGCAAGCACCGGGGCAATTTTGTGCAACGTGGTAGCCACTACCCGCAACCAGGGCCAACGATCAAAGAATGGAGTTTCAACCACAACCGGGAAGAACTCAAGGATCATGATCGTCAGGTAAATGGTAATGCACCAGGTGATCTCCCAAAGCACAGAATGCACATTCCAGTATACCCAGGGGTGCCAGAAGCGATCGGGGCGACCGATGTCCATTACGAGTGTCAGCAGCGCTGAGGAGTATCCGATAAAGCCGACGAATACCGCCAGGCGGACGATCGGCTTGAAGCTCTGGACGCCTAACAGGTACACTACTGCGGAGAGTGTAAAAGCACCCGCACCCAGGGCGATGGAGGATAGGTCAATCGTAATCCACAATCCCCAGGGGACTGTGTCGCTCATGTTGGTAGTGGTCAAGCCAGTGCGGAAAACTTCGAATGCTGCCGCTAATCCGATCAACAGGCACAGACCAATAAATCCCAACCAGGCTAAAAAGCCCGGGTTGATCCCAGGCAGGCGGCGCGAGAAGGTTGTACTGGTCATCTCTATAAGCCTTCCTTTGGAGGAATGTAATAGACGCTCGGTTCGGTGCCAAGTTCTTCTCGCAGCCGGAGTATCGCATTATTTGCAATCGCCAGGGAGACGGGGCTGTTCGGGTCTTTGAGGTCACCGAATACCCGCGCTCCGACAGGGCAAGCGACTACACAGGCAGGAGTAGCCTCCGGATCCACACCCGGTACCAATCCTCCTAGCAATCCGGCATCGATGCGGTGCTGACAGAAAGTGCATTTTTCAATGACACCACGCGGCCGTCGTTCAACCTCGGCTATACCCCAGGTAGGGATAAAGGGGTTCTCATCAGAGCGCTCTTCCCAGTTAAACTTACGAGCATCGTACGGGCAGGCAACCTGGCAATAACGGCAGCCGATACATCGATCGTAATCCATCACGACAATGCCATCATCGCGCACATAGGTAGCTTTGACGGGGCATACTTCTACGCAGGGGGCATCCTGGCAGTGCAGGCAAGGGCGAGTGAAATAGAACGTGTGACCTGCAGTGGTTTTTTCTTCTACCACAATATTCCAGGTCTTATCGGTATTGACATCGTTTACCGCGGTGCAGGCGCGCATGCAGTACTCGCACCCGATGCACTTATCCAGGCTGATCACCATGCCCCAATGATGGGCCCCGCTGGCGTGCCCGCCATCTTCTTCGCCTTCGATCTGCGCTTGCTTCAACCGCGAGAAAGGCGATAAGGGGCCGACCGTAAGCGCCTGGGCAGCAACCACCGAGCCGGCTGCTGTGGCTGCAACGGTCAAGAAATCACGACGGGTAAGGTTTACCTTAACCTTTCTCTTCTTAGCCATTCTCTTCCACCTCCACCACGGTGATGCGCCGGCCTACCACCCATGCGGCAGCGCCGCCCGTGAGTAACCCAACGATGGCGCCTTGCGCCAGGCCAGTATATAGTCGAATGTCTCCCTGGGCTTTGGCGGTAGTGATTTCCTCTTCCTGCGCGTGAACAAGCTGCTGCAGTTCATCAACACTAGGAGGTGGTGCAGAAGATGCGCCGGTCAGTTGGACGATCGTATCTCGAGTATGTACGGTATCCTGGTGACAACCAATACAGGCATCAGAACCAACCGAGAAGGTATGCCCGGTGGGAACCAGCCCCCCGATGGGATCATCTACGCGTGGTATGGTGTACATATGGCAGTTGCTGCACTCGAGGCCAGAACTGGCGTGGGTACCGTGGGTGAACGAGTCGCCGCGCTCCTTGTGGCAGTTGCTGCACAGTGCAGTTACCGTGGCGGCTTTCGGCAGCTGTGCATGCGGATCGTGGCAGGATTTGCACTGTACGCCGGCAGCGCTGTGCGGGCTGGCTTGCCACTCATCGGTCGTATTTTTATGGCAGGTGCTGCACAATTGCGCATCCGGTTCTATCGGCATTTGCTGCATCGGGTGCCCTTCCTGGAACGCCCCATGACAGGCCTCGCAGCTGACACCCTGTTCGTGATATTCCCCATTGCTGGCATCGAAGCCGGTCGTATGGCAAGGCAGGCATGAGGAAGCCGACCCTCTTTCAATCCAGTCTTTTTGGAAAATCGGTGAGGAATAGGCATTGGCATGCCGCGTGCTTTGCCACAATGTCACGATCTCTTCGTGGCACTCGGCGCACTTTTCTGCGCCAACGTAGCCCGTAGTCTGTGCCAGGGGCGCCTGAATTTCAGCGGCGGCGGCTGGCTGCGAAAGCCCTGCAATTGCGCCGAAGAACAGGCTGACCCCAAACAGGGCAGCAAAGATCAATTGCGGGTATCTTCGGCGGTGGGGAAGTCGGGAATTCGACATCTTTTTTCTCCGTTGCTATTGGAATACTCAACCCAATTAACGATTGGTGATTCGACCCAATGTATGTAGATTCCTACTATGATCATTCTATGGTATTTTGTTTTCGATGTAAGTAAGGAATGTCATGATCACACTTAGACAGATGTAATATGTGCATTTCCGAACGAACTATTTCTCCGTTAACTTCAAAAAAACCGCCTGCAGATCGCAGGCGGTTACAAATCGAATCGCTCTTCAATTCTTCCTTACAAACTCTCAGGGAGCGGCTTCAACGCTTTCTACAGATCGGGCGTGATAATCTACAGCCGCGTTGATCAATTCTTCATCCGTTCTTTCAGCGCCCAAGCCGGCGCCATGACAGTGACGGCAGGCAAAATCGAGTCCAATCTGGGACAGCGCCGTAGCGCCATCCTCGGAGAATTGGCCAATCTGGAATGGGTCAATCGCCATGATGTGGGTGCGAATGTCACCAGTGAACTTTTCCGGGACCCCCCAGGCGCTCATGGTGATGCGCGGCATGTGACATTCCAGGCATGACAGTCCCAAGGCTTTGTGAGACACGTTGTTCTGGAACTTTGCTTGCTCAAAGTGGCAGTTTTCACAGCGTGTACGCACGGTTTGCTCGCCTGCCTCCCTCAGTTGCACTACCCCGGAATGCGGATCGTGGCAAACCACACAATCCAACGTGATGTGTTTGCTCTGGAACAACTCTTCGTACTGCTCGTGATGCTGGATGAAACCATCTTTCGCATCCACGGCTTCGATCTCGCCGCGGATGTGACACTCGCCGCACGCCTCAGCATCGCGGTCAATCTGCATGCTGTAGCCCTGCGGGTTGCTGGCATGCAAACTACCCGGACCGTGGCAGGCTTCGCATTTGATGCCTGGCTCGGCCCAGGTGCCAATCAGGCCGGGCAAATCATCCTGATTGCCGCTGGGATTGTAGCCGGTAGTGTGACAGGCACCGCAGTCATAGGGTAGATTCTCTGTACCGGAATTGTAGGTAACCCAACCGGCGTTCTTTCCGAGCATTTGATTTGCCAGATTGTACTGGTTCAGGTAGCTGGCATTTCCGGTGCTTCCCGGTGCGTCGGTAATGATGTAGCCTTCTTTGTTCACAAAGCGTGCTTTCCAGTTATAGCCACCGATCACGTATAAAATATCATCCCAGGTATACCCATCCGGAGGGTTGGGAACACTGGTAAACGGATAATCGGGTGGTTGCCCATCGACAACCGGGTTCAGCTTCCAGGCATGGCCCGACTGCACGTACATATCATATATTTCTGTGTGACAGGCTGAACATAATTCGGCGCCAACGTAGCTGGCTGCAGAGGATGCTACTTCACCTTTGGGTCCGGGTTGGCCTGCAGGGCCTGCGGGGCCTTGTGGGCCTTCTGGACCAGGGGGGCCGGCAGGTCCTTCTAGTCCTTGAGGGCCGGCTGCCCCGGCGCAGGCAGCCAGTAGCAGACTGGTCGTCAGAAGCAATATGAAGAGCAGGGGTATTCTGTATCGCATTCGCATCTCTCCTTGATGGTATATAGATATTGAAAATGCTCTTGAGAGACCAGACCTGGTTGGTAATGCATTATCCAATCGATCGAAATAAGTCATCAGTTACGATAGCGTTTCTGGATTAACGCAGGATTAACTATTGGGTATTATACCCTAATCACCAGGATGAGATTCAAAAGATCATACCCGAGAACGAATTTGAGCGGCTCAGAGAAAATACGGGCGTTCGTGTTTATAATATGTTCGATATAGTTGTATAATGATTACATATTACCTGACGAAGCATCAATTAACAATCGGTTGGGGAGGAGCTTTGCGATGGCGCTGATGGATTTTGAAAACAATACAATGGATGTTGGCAGCCGGCTGCGAACTTTGCGAAACGAACGCAATATGTCCATGCGTGCTCTGGCACGTGCCAGCGGATTATCCACGAATGCGCTCAGTATGATCGAGCGAGCCCGGACTTCCCCATCGGTTAGCACGCTGTATAAACTAGCAGAGGCACTCGGGGTGCCGATCACCGCTTTCTTCCGAGTGGAGCCGCCGAAGAAAGATATTGTTTTTCGCAGCGCGTCTCACCGCTCGCAGGTGAATTTTCCGCGCGGAATCTGGGAAGGCCTGGGCGGTGAGGCTTTTGTTGGCGGCGTCGAACCATTCCTGATTACTCTGGAGCCGGGTGCTAATTCTGGAAGATTTGGTATGGCGCATGGTGGGCATGAGTTCGTCATGTGCCTGGCTGGGCAATTAGACTACGAAGTTGAAGATCAACGTTTCACTTTATCGCCTGGAGACAGCCTGCTGTTTGCTGCAAATCTGCATCACCGCTGGCGAAATGCAGAAAAAACCACCTGCCGGGCGGTTGTGGTTTTATCGGGTTTCGAGAAAGGGGAACGTCCCAGTGAGTACCACCTGCAAGTGGATGTCTCTGAGGATGCGCTCGATCCGGAAGCAGACGATCCTGACGAAGATATTTAGGATAAGACCCTGCACTTGCTGTTTGGATATGATCTTCTACTCAGACACCAATCGTGCTATAATTTTTGCCTGGAGCTGAAAATCTGCCTTCTTGTGATCGAGAAAGAACGTTCAGCATGTGCACAAAAGTAATTCCTGCCCGAGATGATAATAATTACAATCAGAGAAATTCGCGCGGGGCAGGTTGGAGCAGATCGGCTGCAGCTTGATAGCTAAATGGATCAACCATCGCCCACGCAAAAGCGGCGGGCGATTTTTTTTATGCGAACAGGGTCATCATTAAGCACACTGCTTCAGGAGCGAACAGGATGTATAAAACACATACTTGCGGAGAATTGCGCAGCAGTCATAGTGGGCAGCGAGTAACACTTGCCGGTTGGGTCAACCGCCGGCGCGATCATGGCGGTGTAGCATTCATTGATTTGCGAGATCGTTTTGGTTTAGTGCAGGTAGTTGCCAGCGCGGAAGCAAATCCTGAAGCCCACCTGGTATTAGCGCCTGTGCGTATGGAATGGGTCATCCAGGTAGAGGGGGTGGTGCGTAAACGCCTGCAGGGAATGGAAAACTTGCGCCTGGAAACCGGTGAGATTGAGGTCGAAGTCCATCAAGTACGCGTCTTGAATCCTGCGCGGGTGACGCCGTTCATGATTAGCTCGGATGAGGACCCGGACGAACAAACCAGGCTGCGATACCGCTATCTGGATTTGCGCCGTGAGCGTATGCGCAATAATTTGATCTTGCGTCACAGGGTCGTAAAATTTATCCGCGATTACCTGGACGCGCGCGGCTTTCTGGAGGTGGAAACCCCTATTTTGTTCAAGACCACTCCTGAAGGGGCGCGCGATTATCTGGTGCCATCCAGAGTGCACCCCGGTGAGTTTTATGCCTTACCTCAATCCCCGCAGCAGCTCAAGCAGTTATTGATGGTTGCAGGTATTGAGCGATATTTCCAGATTGCGCGCTGCTTCCGGGATGAGGATACCCGCGGCGACCGCCAGCCGGAATTTACACAGCTCGACCTGGAAATGTCCTTTGTAGGACGTGAAGATGTCATGGCACTGGCGGAAGATTTGTTCACTCGGTTGGTCAGCGAAATCGTGCCTGACAAACGATTACAGGCATCCCCCTGGCCGCGCTTTACCTACCAGGAAGCGCTCGAGCGATTTGGCAAGGACAACCCCGATATACGTTTTGGAATGGAGTTGTGCGACCTAACAGACCTGGCAGCAGGGTGCGGCTTCAGCGTATTTGAGAATGCCGTGGCTGAAGGTGGAAGCGTGCGTGCTCTCAACGCTCGAGGACTGGGAGATTATTCGCGCAAGCAGCTTGATGAGCTAAACGAATATGTGCGAAAGTTCAAGGCTAAAGGCCTGGCATATCTGGCGATAACTACGAGCAGTGAGCAGCGTTCTTCCTTTGCTCGCTTCTTGAGTGAGGATCGGCTGCGTGACGTTATGAACCGGTTGGATGCCCAGCCAGGCGATCTCTTGCTCTTTGTCGCAGACCGGCCTGCAGTTGTCTTCGAGAGCCTGGGCCGGCTGCGTGAATTATTGGGCGAGCGACTTGGATTGCGGGGTGGCGATGTCCTGGCATTTTGCTGGGTGGTTGACTTTCCATTCGTGATGTGGAATGAAGAGGAGAATCGTTGGGATCCCAGCCACCATCTTTTTACTGCGCCGATGCCAGAGGATGTGCCGCTGCTCGATCACGAACCAGGAGCTGCGCGCGGACAGCAGTATGATATGGTGCTTAACGGGTATGAAGTGGGCGGAGGTTCGATTAGAATCCACGATAGCGAACTTCAGCAGAAGGTGTTCGGTTTAATCGGGCTGGATCTGAAGGTTGCCAAACAACGCTTTGGTCACATGCTGGAGGCCTTTACCTACGGCACACCCCCTCACGGCGGCATCGCCCCGGGGATTGACCGGATGTGCATGCTTCTGGCAGGTGAGCCAAACATCCGTGAGGTGATCGCATTTCCCAAAAATCAAACCGCTCGTGACTTGATGGGCGACGCACCTTCACCGGTTGAGCCGGAACAGCTCAAAGAACTGCACATCCAACTGGATCTGCCGGCGAAGCAACAAACATAACTCATAAATTCAATTGCTATTTTTAGGAGACACACATGGCGCCGATTATTCGCGTAGAAGAAATTCATAAGTATGCAGAACAAGAAGTATCCATTCAGGGTTGGGTGTACAACCGGACGCACAAAGGAAAGCTGGTGTTTTTATTGGTGCGGGATGGCTCGGGTTTCGTACAGTGTGTGGCGTTTAAAAACGATCTCGATCCTGATCTGTTCGATCAATTGACGCGCATCCCTCAGGAGGCTTCGCTGGTTATCACCGGGAAAGTACGCGCCGATCAACGCGCGCCAGGCGTTCCGGGCGGCTACGAGCTGGGTGTCACCCAGGCGCAAATCTTACAGTCGCCTGAGGAAGACTATCCCCTGGCTCTCAAGGAGCACGGCGTCGAATTTGTTTTGGATCACCGCCATCTATGGTTGAGAATGCCGTCTCAGTGGGCGATCCTTCGCATTCGCGCCACGGTAATCAGCGCAGTCCGGGAGTGGCTGGATCAGAACGGCTTTATCAACATGGATACACCCATTCTTACGCCCGCCGCCTGCGAAGGAACTACAACCTTGTTCGAGACGCCGTATTTCGATGAGGGCATCGCCTACCTGGCTCAATCGGGACAGCTATACAACGAGGCCAATATCTTCGCATTTGGTAGAGTTTACTGCTTTGGGCCGACATTCAGAGCAGAAAAATCGAAGACCCGCCGCCACCTGACAGAGTTTTGGATGGTAGAGCCGGAGGCGGCCTATTGTGACCTCGACCAGTTGATGGAGTTCGAGGAACAGTTCGTTACCCACATCGTTAAGCGCGTATTGAAGGAACGCCAACCGGAGCTTGCCTCACTGGAACGAGACACCAGCATTCTCGAGAAGATCGAACCTCCCTTCCCAAGAATCTCTTACGACCAGGCCCTCGAGATGCTGGCGGATATTCGCGAAAACACCGAAGATCCGGAGCTGCGTGAGCAGCTGCAAATTGATTGGGGCATGGATTTCGGCGCACCCCACGAGACCGAGCTGACCGCACGCTTCGAAAAACCGGTTTTCGTCTATGGATACCCGACTCAGGTGAAGGCATTTTATATGGAGCCGTGGCCAGGCCGGCCGGAAGTATGTAAGAGTGTGGACTTGTTGGCCCCAGAGGGGTATGGCGAAATCATCGGAGGCAGCGAACGGATTTCCAGCCTGGAGCTATTAACGCGCAGGCTTCACGAACACAACCTCCCGGAGGAGGCTTTCCGCTGGTATATGGATCTGCGCCGTTTTGGCAGCGTTCCACACAGCGGATTTGGCATGGGAATCGAACGCACAGTATCCTGGATCACCGGCATCAAGCATATCCGCGAGGCCATTCCGTTTCCACGCACGATCAAGCGAGTTTATCCGTAATGCCTTGCAGTCTTCTCAGGTGAAAAACACATAAATGACCTGTACAGCGGAATGCTTTTTTGGTATAACATAAATGCCCTGCTGTGCGCGTGATGCCGCAACCCGGTTTTGAGCCAACACTCACCATACGGGCTCCAATCTCACGGGTGTGACGCGATAGGCTCCGGCCAAGGCGGAGCGCCCGGGTAGGCGCCCAACCTGCGAAGGCAGGTTCAAAACTTCGCAGCACACGGCATGGTGGGGTAGCTTCTTTATGGGAGCGAACATAGGGTGCGGAAACGCACCCTATGTTCCTTTAATGCCTGTGAACATTGACCGGACGGACAACCAGCCAGTAGAACAATCCAGAGGCAAGCAGCGCCAAACCAGCGCCAGTGTAAAACGGGGCCGAAGGGCCAAGTCCCGCCCATGTACCGATGCCTTGCCATAAACTGCCGGCCAAGAGGGAGGCGGGCAGCGCCGAAAATCCGACGGCGGCATTGTACAGTCCATAGGCAGTACCGCGCTGCTGCTGGGGCACAAAGTCTGCGACCAGCGCTTTGGCTGTACCTTCGGTCATCGCATAATAAATACCATAGAGGCCGAACAGGGTCCACACTTGAACGCCGGTGCGAGAGAGCGCCAGGCCAAAATAGATGGCGGCATATAGCAGCCAGCCGGAGAGCAGTACAACGGGGCGACTTATCCGGTCGGAAAGGGCTCCCAGAGGGGTTGAGAGTATCGAGTAAATTGCAGTATATGTGAGAAGCATCCCCATCACCTGAAGGACGCTCAGACCGCGCTCCGATGCAAGCAAGATGACGAAAGCATCGGAGGAATTGCCCAGTGTGAAGATCACAACCACACCTAGAAATGCCAGAAAGCGCCGGTCCAATTCCTTCCAGGATGGCCTGACAAATGGTTTTGACTCCTTTGCGGTTGTCTCAACATCGCGAGCGAAGAAGATCAGTATCAACACAGCCAGTGCGGCGGGTAAGATGCTGTACAGAACGATTGTTTGAAAGGTAGACCGTACCAGCGCCGTTTGCTGAGCCTGGGTTCTCCAGATCACCCAGGCTGCGATGCCTAAGCCGATAAATGCGCCGGCGGTATCGCCAGCGCGATGCAGCCCGAAGGCAAACCCTCGCGATTCCGCGCTCGCGCTCCCCGCCAGCAAGGCATCTCGCGGTGCTGTGCGTATACCCTTGCCTACCCGGTCGGTAAAGCGCACACCTAACACCCAGCCCCAGGATGCGGCAAAGTATAGAAATGGTTTGGCAAGAGCAGAGAGTCCGTAGCCGGCAACTGCCAGCCATTTGCGCCTCCCCAGGCGATCTGACCAGGAACCTGAAATTATCTTAACGAAACTGGCGGTTGTCTCAGCAATACCATCGATTAAACCGATGATTGAGGTGCGGGTTCCGAGCACGTTGTACAGGAACAGCGGCAGCAGGTTGAAGATCATCTCGCTGGAAATGTCTGTCAACAGCGAAACCAGTGAGAGCACCAATATATTGGGATGCAAACGAGAGCGTGAAGTGGTTTTCTTCATCCGAATTCTCGGGTTTCAGTGCTTTTCTTGAATTTTACGGGAATAGACGGCGCGCCTTGATTTCTGCGACCGCATCCGGGCGGTAGCGATAGAGCTGCGCGGGACGGCCTTCTCCAATCCGTTTATAGCGCGCCGGTTCGATGATACGCGCCGCCAGAATGCGTCGCCGGAAATTTCGTTTGTCCAGCTTTTCTCCCAGGATAATCTCGTAAGTGCGTTGAATTTCAGACAGGGTGAAATATTCAGGCAGTAATTGAAAGCCGACTGCCGAGTATTCCAGTTTATAGCGCAGCCGGCGCAGGGCATAGTCGATGATTTCGGTATGGTCGAACGCCAGAGCAGGCAGATCACTTGCTGGAAACCATGCGCACCGGGCTGCATGTGCAGCGCTTTTTTCATCGATTGGCGCGTCTGCCGGGATGAGGGCAAAATATGCAACTGTGACGATGCGGCTGCGTGGATGCCTGTGCGGGTCGCCGTAGGTATACAACTGCTCCAGATATAACTGGCTCAAGCCGGTTTCTTTATGGAGCTCTCGGGTGGCAGCCTGTTCCAACGACTCGTTTGGATTGACAAATCCGCCCGGTAAAGCCCAAAATCCCTGAAAAGGATCGTCGGCGCGCTGAATGAGCAGCACCCGCAGCGATTCATGTTGCAAGGCGAAGATGACGATATCAATGGTCAGTGTGAATAATGCCGGATCCTGCGTTTGCATATCTGGTCTCGGAAAGCTGTTTGTAACTATACATCCATTCGAGAGCGATGGCAAGCTGCCATCCTCAAGGGTAGATGGCTTCCAGCACCCAAACCCCGTTGAATTTATAGCGCATTTGAAAAACCTGGCTTTCCAGCAGGAGCCGCGGAGAGAAGATCCCGCCGCGCCTGCCGGTAACCAGGTAGCGAATGCCTTGGGCTTGCATCAACTCTCTCAAAGCTTCCGGATTTGAGGCCTGGTCGATGAAGTGTTGGATCTGCTGATTCAAGCCGGTAATCTCTGTACTGGAATTTCCCAGCCCGTAGAGCACCGGCGGGGGGATTGTAGGCCTGCCCGCCAGGGCTGAAATCCAATAGGCGCCATCCTGACCGGCATAGGTGCCATACCCCCAGGCGAAGGGATTGATCAGGATTGTCTCGCCGGGCAAGGTATTCTCAGCCACCCAGCGGATGGCATTCTCGTCTTCCTGTCGGTAAAGAAATGTGGTTGGATTGAGCAGGGGTATGAGAGATTTGGCTGCCAGAATGCTTATGACCGCTCCGGAAACAGCCACAAGGACTGCGTAGGCTGGTTTGAGTTTTCCCGGGATAAAGGCAATCAAGACGGCGTTCGCATCACCCACCAGCATGCCTGCCGCAACGGCGATAGGCATAAACAAAGTTATGGTTACAGATGAGTCATTGATCAAACCACCGCCAGGGAGGCCGAGGGAATCCAGATTGGCGAGCAGGAGCATCAAACCAATCCACAGCGGCAGAGAGAGCGAGGCGGGCTGGCGCTTCAGCAATCCCAAAACCAGGCCTACAGCGGCAATGCGCATCGCCCACATCCCGCGCGCCGAGGTCAGGTAGCTCCAGGTGAAGTCGCTGAAAGCAGGCACCGGAGAACCGCGCCAGGCATCTAGTTTGGGCAGCAGAAGCTCACCAATGGCTGCCGGGAGCCAGGGCACAGCCAGGGCAATTCCCACCAGGGCAGCCCATCCGATGGCGAGCGCTGCCGGCAGCGCCAGCCGCCGAGTTTGAGAGATATCCAGCCTGAAGGGGCGCAGCTGCAGTTTCGATTGGGAAAACAGCCAAACGAGCCAGTGGGCTGCCAGCAGGGCAGCCAGGAATACGGCAACCCTGTAATGGGTGATGAACAACCCCGCACCTGCCAGACCGGCGGACGCTGCCAGTGCTGCTCGCAGGCGCTTGGAAGAGGTCGTCTCTTTGAAGCTGTCCATCGAGGCGGCGATCAACACAAATGCTGTCACCAAAATAATTAATCCTGCCAGGTGAGGATACCTGCCCCAACTGGTGTAATATGCAGGCATGGGGGTGAAGAAACCGGCGATCAGCGCCGCTGTCAATCCGGCTGCGCGATCCTTTGTCAGGGTAACCGCCAGGAGGTAGACAGCCACGACCGCCAGTGCGTTCAATACCTGTCCCAGGTACAGCATCCCACGCGAGATATCCATGCCGCTGAGCCACAGGAAAGCTGCCAGTACACTGTGAAAGCCGGGATGGTAGGCTGTGGGGGCGATACTCAGAAATGGCGCGTAGCTTTGCGGATAGCCGCCGCCCTCCATGATCAGGCGGGTGATCAATCCGTGGTGCACAGAATCAACCCAGGGCGGCGCAGACAGGTTGCGGATCATTAAGAAACGCACGACCAGGGTGCCTGATAAGATTGCCGCCAGCAGCAAGGTCGCCCAATGCGCAGGTACACCAGTTATAGAGGTATCCGGCGGCAGCGATATCGCGCCCCCGGGCTTCAAGACACGAATTGCTGCCGCCAGCGCCAGCAGCGATAAAGCAGCCACCAATAGAAAACGACTCCAGGCGATGCCGGCTGCGCTGCTCCAGGACATCAGTACGGGAAAGAGAGCCAGGCTTAATCCCAGACTCAAAGCAAGGGCCTCTGGAAGCGCGAAGCGGCGGTTCAGTCCCAGCAGAACCAGTACGGCCCAACCAGGAAGCAGCAGTATGGCTGCCAAAGGCAGCGCCAGCCAAAGATGCGGCAGTGCGGCTGCCAGATCTCTCGCCAAGCTAGATAGATCGTAGAGGTAAGCTGTGCGGAAGGCGGCGTCTGCATCCAGCGGCTCACCGGACAGGTACGCCTGACCGTAGGGGTACTGGTCTCCCAGGCGACCGTAGATGCGCCCTTCACCTGCTTCTACCGAGACTTGCAAGCGGTAGGTGCGCCCTGACGAGTGCTGCTGTTCCGGTATTTTTATATTGAGTGGAACACTGCCGGTGGATGCCGCCAACGGCAGGCGCAGCGAGGCCAGCGCAGATGTATCATCTGCAGCCTGATCAAATACGTTAACGTTCAGCCAGATTGAGTCGTTCTCGACCGCGGAACTTCCCAGATAAAGTGTAATCTGAGACAACCCCGGGCGACGGACTTGAATGGTTTGCTCGAAGGTCTGTTCTGGCTGGATGTTTGTTACGATTTCGCTGGTAAGATCCTGGGCAGCTTCCGGGTCATCCAGGGTGATACAACCTGCAGTAAGTAAAGCCAACAGCAGCAGGGCAATCCACGCTTTGTGGAAAAAAAACTCCGCAGCGCGCCAATTTCTTGGCCTGACGGGCGCTGCGGAGTCTGCCTGATCAGTGCTTTCCATTGCCCACATTGGCTCGCAGGAAGGCCTCGATAAACCCGTCTATCTGGCCATCTAGCACAGCCTGGGTGTTCCCGGTTTCATAATCTGTGCGGTGATCTTTGACCATCTGATAGGGATGCAAGACATAGGAGCGGATCTGGCTGCCCCATTCAACTTTTTGGAATTCACCGCGTAAAATCGCCAGCTCCTGTTCTTGTTCGTGCTGGCGCATTTCCAGTAAGCGAGATTTGAGAACCCGCAGAGCGTTTTCTCGGTTCTGGTTTTGCGACCGCTCGTTCTGGCAGGAGACAACCAGCCCGGAAGGAAGGTGGGTGATGCGCACGGCAGTATCATTCTTCTGCACATTCTGCCCGCCGGCGCCGGCAGAGCGGTAGGTGTCGATGCGCAGGTCATTCGGGTTGATGATGATTTCATCATCGCTCTCAACCTGGGGGAGGACTTCTACCAGAGCAAATGAGGTGTGCCGCCGGTGAGCAGCATCAAAAGGTGACAGGCGCACCAGACGGTGGACGCCCTTTTCGGGACGCAGGTAACCAAAGGCATTCTCCCCATTGATCGCTATGGTTACGCTTTTTATGCCCGCTTCTTCGCCTTCGCTTAAGTCCAGCACATCAATCTCGAAAGAATGGTATTCTGCCCACCGCATATACATCCGCTGCAGCATCTGCGCCCAATCTTGCGAATCGGTGCCTCCGGCTCCGGCATGGATGGCGAGCAGCGCGTCACCGTGATCGTGTTTTCCAGATAGCATAGCCAAAAATTCGCGCTGTTCGACCTCTTGCTCTAACACGGAAGTTTCCTTCTCCAGGTCGGCCAGCAAATCTATGTCTTCAAGCTGGGCCAGCTCCAACGCGTCTCGAATTCGCTGCATGAGCGCGTTCCAACTGCCAACCTCACTGCGCAGGCGGGCGAGCTGTTTCATTACCTTTTGCGCTGAGTCTGGATTGCTCCAGAAATCAGGTTCCTCAGATTGTTTTTGTAATATTAAAAGCTGGGATTCCTTCTGGGGTAAGTCAAAGACGCTCCAGAAGGTGTTGGATTTTTTCTTCGCAATCGCGCAGGCGATCGATCAGTTCCTGCATGGAAAATACTCCTGTTTTTCGTGTGGCATACATTGCCGGGTGTGGTTGAGTGATAGGCTGATAACACACAAGTGGAAGTTGTGTAAACGCGCGCCGATCACCAAGCAGTTTACTTTACCGGATATTCGGGGGGCTGTCAACCTCCGCGCTGGTGTTCCGAGTTCGTTCAGGCCATTCAGCGCAGCAGAGATTTCAGCGTAGATTTCCGAAACTTGGAAACTTTGGGAGCAATCACTGCCATACAATAACCCTGGTAGGGATTGCGCTGAAAATACTGCTGGTGATAGTCCTCCGCAGGGTAAAAAGCATCCAAAGGTTTTATTTCTGTCACGATGGGGTTATCCCAAACACCAGCAGCTTCGACCTCGCCCATCACCTCCCGGGCGGTGGCAGCTTGCTCGGCGTTGTGGGTAAAGAGCACCGAGCGATACTGGGTTCCGACATCTGCGCCTTGCCGGTTTAACGTGGTTGGATCGTGTATCGCGAAGAACACTTCAACCATCTGCCGGTAACTGATCTGTTCAGGATCGAAGGTAACCTGGACGACCTCAGCATGTCCGGTCATCCCTGTGCATACCTCCTGGTAGGTCGGATGGGGGCTTCGACCTCCGGCATAACCGGAGACCACAGACTTGACCCCGCGCAGATCGATATAGATCGCTTCCAGACACCAGAAACAACCGCCGCCCAAAGTGGCGACTTCGTAGTTTGTGACTTCGTTCATCAGATGTTTACCTCGTTAAAAGACCAGTAAAGGTTTAATTTTCTCCCAGGATCCCTCTCAGAAAAGCATCGGGGTCGAACGGTTGGAGGTCGTCCGGCTTTTCACCCAGACCAGCAAACAAGATCGGCAGTCCCAGCTCGCGCTGGATGGCGAATGCCATGCCGCCCCGGGCAGAGGAGTCGAGCTTTGCGAGAATCACACCGGTTACCTTGACCGCATCTTTGAAGGCTCGCGCCTGTTGTAAGGCGTTTTGACCCGTGGTGGCATCCATTACCAGCCAAACGGCATGCGGCGCCCCGGGCATGGCTTTACTCACCACACGGTGCACCTTCTTCAACTCTTCCATCAGGTTGAAACGGGTGTGCAGTCGCCCGGCGGTATCGATCAAAACGACATCCGACTTACGGGCGATGGCTGCTTGTACGGCGTCATAGGCGACTGCGCCGGCATCGCCACCCATTTGCCCGGCGATGATCGGCAGGTCAAGCCGTTCGGCCCAAACCTGTAGCTGGTCGACCGCAGCGGCGCGAAAAGTGTCTGCAGCAGCGAGTAGAACCTTCTTGCCCTCTTGATCAAGGCGTTTGCCCAGCTTGGCGATGCTGGTTGTTTTGCCCGATCCATTTACCCCGACGATTAAGATGACCATTGGTTGGGAGTCGAAACGGATGGGCGGAGGTGCAGGCAGCCGCTTGCGTAGTTCCTCCCGGAAAACGGCGCGCAGCTGGCTGGAGCGGGTAATACCTTCTTTTTCCTCACGCTCCCACAGAGCGGCTAAAATCTCCTCGCTGGTTTCCACCCCCAGATCGGCCTGGATCATCAATGCTTCCAGCTCCTCGAAGGTTTCATCGGTGATATCGCTGGCTCCGAACAGGCTGGTAATTTGGCCAAATGCCGATTTGCTGGTCTTTGCCAGACCATCTTTCCATTTTGAGAACAGGTTTGCCATAGCGCTTATTATACCTGGATTGCCGCAGATACAATTGTGGGCGGAAATGATTTGCGTTTATAATCTCTTGCATGACGGAAAAATTATCTCATATTGACGACGGCGGAAATGCATCCATGGTAGATGTGGGCGCCAAGCAGGATACAGAGCGGCTGGCAATTGCACGCGGGGAAGTGGTGATGCGAGCCGAAACGCTGGCATTGATCCGGGCAGGCGCAATAAAAAAAGGCGATGTGCTTACGGTTGCCAAGCTGGCAGGGATTATGGCTGCCAAGCGAACAGCAGAGTTGATCCCCCTGTGCCACCCACTGGCGCTCACCCAGATTCAAGTGGACTTGTCTCTGGATGAAAGCCTGCCAGGCGTACAGATCCAGGCTGCCGTGAACACAGTTGGCAAAACCGGTGTGGAAATGGAAGCGCTTACCGCAGTGTCTGTAGCCGCTCTGACGATCTATGATATGGCGAAAGCTGCCGAAAAAACCATGCGCATCCAAAATATTCGCCTGGTAGAAAAACACGGCGGGCGCAGTGGCGACGTCATCCTGGAATAATCGAAAAATCCGTCCGCGAAATCTTCACGAGGCATAGGTTAAGACATGCAGATCACGCTGTTGTTTTTTGCAACGCTGAAAGACCGGGCTGGAATCAGCACGGATAAGGTAGAGTTAGCCGAAGGCACGAGCGTGGGTGAGCTGAAACGCCTGCTGGCAGAACGCTATCCCGGGTTGGGCGCAGCGCTGGGGTCAGTGCTGGTGGCGATCAACCGCGAATTTGCTTTCGACAATGATTTGCTTACGGAAAATGCCGAGGTGGCTTTGTTTCCTCCAGTTTCGGGCGGTGCAGGTCAATATCCAACCATCTTCGCCATCACCAATGAGCCGATTGACCTGGATCAACTGCTCAATGAGATAACGCTTCCCACTACTGGGGCAGCATGTATATTTACCGGTATGGTGCGCGCCATCACCCGGCGCGGCGAGGCGCATGAAACCCATTTCCTGGAGTACGAAGCCTATAAGCCCATGGCAGAGGCCAAGATGAAGCAGGTGGCGGACGAAATCAGACAGCGCTGGCCGGCAGTCGAGGGGATCGCGGTTGTCCAGCGCATCGGTCATCTCGATCCAGGAACGCCTACGGTGCTGATTGCCTGCACGGCCTCGCACCGCGATACGGGTGTCTTCGATGCTGCCAGGTACGGCATCGACCGCTTGAAAGAGATCGTACCTGTGTGGAAGAAGGAAGTCAGCCCGGACGGTCAGGCATGGATCGAGGGGGCGTATCATCCGACCGAGCGTGATTGAGCATTTCAAGGCACCTTACCCCAATCGATCATGTTTGCCTGTACAAACTGCCATCTGCCTTATCCTGAAAGCGGGGCGCCCTATCGCTGTCCACGCTGCAGCGCTCCTTTTGGCTTATCTGAGGGGATCAATATCGATCCGGCACGCGTGGATTTGAGCCAGCCTGGGATCTGGCGCTACCGGTATACCTTCGGCTTGCCCGAGTCTGCCCTGGCTGTGAGCCTGGGCGAAGGGAGCACCCCACTGGTGTGGGCTGAGGCGTTTGGCAAGCAGGTAGCCTTCAAATGTGAACATCTGAACCCCAGCGGTTCTTTCAAGGATCGCGGCAGCGCGGTTCTCACCGCGCACCTTCTATCTCGCGGCGTGGAAACGCTGCTGGAAGATTCATCTGGAAATGCCGGGGCGTCTTTGGCTGCCTATGCAGCGCGTGGCGGATTGAAGGCGCGCATCTTTGTGCCTGACTCGGCCTCCGGCCCGAAACGCCGGCAGATTCAAGCCTACGGCGCGGAGATCATTCGCATTATGGGTGCGCGCTCGAATGCAGGCGAAGCCGTGCTGCGTGCGCTGCAGAAGGATGCCGGCAGCACTGCCGCCTATGCGAGCCATGCGTATTTGCCCTTTAACCTTCCAGGCTATGCAACCCTGGCATATGAACTGCTGGATCAGATCGGAAAAGCGCCTGGCACGCTGGTCCTTCCTGCCGGTCAGGGGGGACTGCTCCTCGGAGCGGCGTACGGTTTTCAAGCGCTGCAAAAAGCGGGACTTATTGAGCGCATACCCCGGTTGGTGGGGGTGCAAGCCAGGGCATGTGCTCCTCTCTGGGCGCTGTTTGCTTATGGACCTGCTGGTCTCGGCTGGGTTGGGGAAGCGCATACCGCGGCGGAGGGTATTCGTGTGCGCAGCCCGGTCCGCGGGGATGCTGTGCTTGAAATCATCGCTCGATCCCAGGGGACGATGCTGGCAGTGGATGAGGATCAGATCTTAATCGGGCGTAACCAGTTAGCTGTGAAGGGGTTTTATGTCGAGCCAACCAGCGCAGTCATTTGGAGCGCTCTGGAACAACTTGCCGGGCATACACCTGAACCCATCGCAGCAGTATTGACAGGCTCAGGTTTGAAATATTCGGACAGTTAAATTGCCTTGACCGAATCCTATTGAGGAGAACGATAGCGATGAGCGAACGGATTGTGATTACAGGTCTGGGAGCGGTTTCACCGCTGGGGCTGTCTGTGCAGGAGAGCTGGCAGCATGCCATCCAGGGTGTTTCTGGAGTAGGACCGATCACGCATTTCGATACCAGCGAATTCCTGGTGAAAATTGCCTGTGAAGTGAAAGGCTTTCAGCCTGAAAACTTCATGGATGCGCGTGAAGCTCGCCGCCGAGATCGGGTACAGCAGTTTTCCACTGCTGCTGCGAAAGAAGCTCTTTCCCAATCTGGATTAGATGCGAACAGGGTAGATCCAACTCGGGTTGGTGTGATTGTTTCTTCTTCGATTGGCGGTATTGGCAGCTTGCAGGAGGGCATATTCACCCTGAAAGACCATGGTCCGCGCCGCATCAGCCCCTTTCTCATCCCGATGCTCATGCCGAATGGCCCTGCTGGATTGATTACCATTGATCATGGTTTCAGCGGCCCCTGCTTTTCTGTCGCATCCGCATGTGCTTCAGGAGCAGATGGTATTGGGGTTGCCTGGAATTTAATCCGAGCCGGCATGATTGATGCTGCGGTGGTGGGGGGGAGCGAAGCAACCATCACTCAGCTGGCTGTGGGCGCATTCGACCGCCTGGGCGCGATGTCACGCCGGAATGAAGATTTCCACACTACACCTGCACCGTTCGACAAGAATCGTGATGGTCTGGTAATGGGAGAGGGGGCGGCAATATTGGTGATGGAGAGGGAATCGCACGCCCGCGCCCGAGGGGCGGAGATTCTGGCAGAGATGGCAGGGTACGCCGCCAGCGCAGATGCGTACCACATCACTGCGCCTTCTGAAGATGGCGCCGGCGGGGCGCGCGCCATGAAACTGGCTTTACAAATTGCGAGCGTGAATCCCGAGCAAGTCGATTATATCAACGCGCATGGAACGGCGACCCCTCTCAATGACGTCTCTGAAACACGGGCAATCAAATCTGCATTTGGAGATATCGCTTATAATATTCCTGTTTCTTCAACCAAATCGATGACCGGACACATGATGGGCGCAACCGGTGCTTTGGAGGCGGTGTTCTGTGTGCTGGCAATTCGTGAAAGCATGCTGCCTCCCACCATTCATTATCAAACACCTGATCCCGAGTGTGATCTGGACTACGTGCCCAACCAGGCGCGCAGCAAACCTGTGGATGTGGCAATCAGCAATGCCTTTGGTTTTGGAGGACACAACGCAGTATTGGTATTGCGCAAGAACAAATAGAGAGCACGACCTTGTAAAAGGTTGAGCAAGATAGAACTCAGGCAGCGCCGGGCTTCTCACCATCTGTGGGAGGCCAGGCGGTCCCTGAGTTTATGGAGGTAAGTATATGACTTCAACTCCGGAGACCGGGGGAGTGGAATCGCCCCAAGATTTCGCTGCGAGGGTTTCGTTAGAATTTTCTGATATCTCCCTGCTGCGCAGAGCGTTAACCCACAGCTCATACATCAACGAAAATTCAGACGCAATCGAAGACAATGAGCGCCTGGAGTTTCTGGGTGACGCCGTGCTTGATTTTTTGGTAGGCGCATGGTTATACAACCATTATCCTGAGATGCGAGAGGGGGAGTTAACCCGCATGCGTTCAGCGATTGTGCGCACCGATCAGCTTGCAGAGTTCGCCCGGCAGATCAACCTGGGCGACGCCTTGCGGCTGGGTCGCGGAGAAGACGATGGCGGCGGTAGAAGGCGCAGCGCCTTATTGTGCGGCGCATTCGAAGCCCTGGTGGGTTCCCTGTTCCTGGATGGCGGCATCGAGCGTGTAGCACAGTTCATCGAACCCCTGGTGCAGCCTGCGGCTGATAGAATTATCAGCGCCCGGCAGGAACAGGATCCGAAAAGTCTGTTTCAAGAATGGGCGCAAGGGTTGGGATATGGACCGCCAATTTATAAAACAATCTCGTCCAGTGGACCAGACCATGCCAGGAGCTTTGAAGTAGAAGTGTGGGTCAACGGAAAATTATTAGGGCGAGGCAGCGGCTATTCAAAGCAAGCCGCGGCAAAATCTGCTGCCCGCGACGCACTGCTCAACCTGGAGCAGGAATAAATATCACACCGGCTTGCCGGGAAAAAACGGGTTGAGTTTGATGCCATCACGCCTAAAATCACTTGAATTACATGGATATAAAACTTTCGCCAGCCGGACCTTGTTTGAGTTCTCTCCCAATGTCACTGCCATTGTAGGCCCTAACGGTTCCGGCAAATCCAATATCGCTGATAGCCTGCGCTGGGTGTTGGGCGAGCAGTCCTACAGCCTGCTGCGAGGCAAGAAGACCGAGGACATGATCTTCGCGGGTTCTGAGCAGCGTACTCGCGCGGGTATGGCATCCGCGACTGTGCTCTTCGATAACAGCGATGGCTGGCTGCCTATTGATTACAGCGAAGTGGCGATCACGCGGCGAGCTTATCGGGATGGAACCAATGAATACCTGGTAAATGGCCAAAAGGTTCGCCTGAGGGATGTGTCTGAGCTGCTGGCCCAATCGGGACTGGCGGAGCGCACCTACACCATCATTGGACAGGGGGTTGTGGATGCAGCCCTGGCTTTGAAAGCTGAAGAGCGCAGACGCCTGTTTGAAGAAGCGGCTGGTATAGGTTTACACCGCAGCCGGCGCGAGGAGGCCTTGCGCCGCCTGGAGATCACCCGGCGCAACCTGGAGCGAGTCGAAGATATCCTGGCAGAGCTGCAGCCGCGATTGCGCAGCCTGGAACGGCAGGCGCGCCGCCTGCTCGAGTACGAGCAGGTGCGCACAGATTTACAAGTGCTGCTGCGTGAATGGTATGGCTATCACTGGCATCGTGCCCAGGAGGAATTATTAAGCGCACGCGAGGTTGCACGCGGGCGCGAATCTACCCTGGAAGAGATTCGCCAGGAGCAGTCGGGGCAGGAAGAGGTGATCTCTTTGCAGAGGGAGAGCATCCAGGCGCTGCGCTCGCAGTTGAACAGCTTACACAGGCAGCTCTCCCAATACCATCTTGAGCGAGAAACGCTGATCCGAGAGGAGGCTGTTTCTGAAGAACGCAGCCGTTCACAACTACACCAATTGGAGCAGCTGCAGAGAGAGAGCGCTCATCTTGAGGAAGAACGCAAGCTGCACCAGGAATCGTTAATCCGCAGTGCGCAAGAAGCGTCTCGTCTCGAGTCTGAACTGCAGGAAGCGCGCCAGCAGGTTGAAACCACTACCCGCGCCTTGCAGGCGCGGGCTGCAGAGCGCGCCCGGTCTGAGCAGGCCCTCCAAAAGGAAAGGCAGGCGCTCTCAGACATACTATCGCGGCAGGGACAGGCACATGCCCGGTTGGCCGAACTGCAGTCTCAGTTGAGGAGGGCAGATGAGGCGCTTCAAACAGCCACGCAAACGCTCCAGGGTGCCGAGGTTGAGCGGGATCGCGCCCGAGAAAACCTGGAAAAAGCCGCCAACGCAGTAGAGCAGGCCGCTCAAGCTCGCAGCCAGGCCGAAACGGCGCTCAACCAACATCGCCAAAGATTATCTCAATTGGAAGATGAACGCAAGCAGCTTCTTGAGCAGCGTTCAGCCCTGGCTGCCAACGCCGCTCGTTTGCATACCCAGATGGATGTCCTGGATCAGGCCGAAGCTGCGCTATCCGGCTACAGTGAAGGCGCGCAAGCGCTGATCAAGGCGATGCAGAAATCGGGATTACAGGCTGCACGCGGCGCATTGAGCAGTTTCTTACAAGTGCCGGATCGTTACGAAACAGCACTGGCAGCCGCCCTGGGCGAGTATCTGGATGCGATGTTGGTAGAGCATTCGGATAGCGCAGGGCAAGCCCTGGATTTGCTGGCAGCGAAGGCAGCCCGGGGGGTTGTAATTCCCCTGGATGCGATACAGGCGCCCGCGGTTTCACACTCGGCTGCAGAACTCACCGGGTTTATTGGATGGGCAGCTGATCTGGTACAAACGCCTGCAGAAGTGCGCCCGGTGTTGAATTTGCTGCTTGGGCAAACCTTGATTGTAGAAGATCGTCAGGCGGCTTTGAGATATGTACGCTCGCTACGCAGGTCTGGCGAGCAGGCAGTGGGCGTGCGCGCGGTAACCTTGCAGGGAGAGATCTTTCACGCCGGCGGCCCAATGATTTACGGCTCTTCTGGGCGCCCGGCAACACTTAGCAGACCACGGCAGCGAAAAGAATTGGCTGAGGCATACCAACGGGCAGAGCGTGAGCTTGCAGAGATCGACGACTCGCTGTTAAAAACTCAATCGAGCACAGCACAGATGCGCCAGCAAAGTAAACCATTAGAGGATATGCGCGAGGCGGCTGTGCGCCTCCAGGAGAAAGCATTCCAGACCCAGGAAGGGCACCGGCTGGCGTTGGAAGGGGCAATCCGGCAGATCGAGTGGGTTCAGAAACAACGCAGCTCTTTGGTAGGGCAGCAGAAGGATGCACATGTCCAGGTAGAGCAGCTGAGCGCTACACTTACCGGGCTGGAGGGCAAGATTGCTGAGGCCAGAGAACTGGTACGCCAGCGCAATTCCACAGTTGGAGAATTGGCGTTGGATGATTTACAAGCGGAGGTAGCTCACTGGGCTGCTCTGGCAGAAGTGGCTCAAAGAACGGTCGTGGAGACTGCGAGACGGCAGTCTGACCGGTTGACGTTGCAGCAGCGCGCTGAAGCAGCCCTGCGCGAAAATCTACTGCGCGCCGAGAAAATCCAGCAGGCTATTAAAGACCTGGAAACTACCAGACTGGAAAGAAGAATAAATGAGAACCGGCTGGCGGAGCAGATCTCGGAATTGAATGCCGTCATCGAGCCGGCCGAGACGAAACTGGCGGAGGCGGAAGCGGAGCTGGAAAAAGAACTGGCAGCAGAGAGTTCTGTGCGCCATGCAGCCAGCCTGGCAGAACATCACCACGCGCAAGCAAAGATTAACCTGGCAAAAAAGCAGGAGGCCCTGGATACCTGGCGGAGACGGATCGAGGATGATTTCGGGCTGGTAGCATTTGAATATGAGGCCGACCTGGTCGGACCGACGCCGCTGCCGCTAACGGGGATGGTCGAGCAGCTGCCGCGTGTCACCCGTCTGTCTCCAGAAATTGAAGAAAATGTCCGCCGCCAGCGCGCCCAATTGCGCCGTATGGGACCCATCAACCCGGAGGCGCAGACTGAATACGTGGAGGTCAAAGAGCGCTTCCGGTTCATGACTGAACAGGTGGCAGACCTGCACAATGCTGAGGCCGATGTGCGCCAGGTGATCGCAGAATTGGATGATTTGATGCAGCGTGAGCTGCGCCGGACTTTCGAGGCTGTATCCATCGAGTTCAAGCAAATATTCACTCGTCTTTTTGGCGGCGGCTCGGCGCGGTTGGTGCTAACCGATCCAGATGATATGAGCAGCACCGGCATAGATATTGAGGCGCGGCTGCCAGGGCGGCGTTCTCAGGGATTGTCGCTGCTTTCGGGCGGTGAAAGAAGCCTGACGGCAACCTCTCTGGTATTTGCCTTGCTCAAGGTATCACCGACCCCATTCTGCGTGCTGGATGAGGTGGACGCCATGCTGGATGAGGCCAACGTAGGACGGTTTCGGGATATCCTGGGTGAGTTCAGTCAAAGCACCCAGTTCATCGTCGTAACCCATAATCGCAATACAGTCCAGGTGGCAGATGTTATTTATGGGGTTACCATGGGGCGAGACTCGGCCAGCCAGGTGATCAGCTTGAAATTGGATGAGGTTGAAAAAATTGTTGCTGCTGAACAGTAATGGTGCATCGATCCGTGGGTACGCCTAGACAGGAATCCCCGGTAGATTTGATGGTGATTGGCGGGGGGCTGGCGGGTAGCGAGGCAGCCTGGCAGGCGGCGCAGCGCGGGCTGAAAGTCAACCTGTATGAAATGCGCCCTCACGTATCCACCGGCGCCCACAGCAGTGCTGATCTGGCAGAATTGGTGTGCTCGAACTCCCTGGGATCCGACTTGCCGGATCGGGCAGCAGGCTTGCTGAAAGCAGAGCTGCGCAGGATGGGATCGCTGCTCTTGCGTGTAGCAGACGAAACGCGGCTTCCTGCTGGCGGGGCACTGGCGGTTGATCGGGAGGGCTTTGCACAGCAGGTCACACAAATACTAAGCAGCCATCCCCTCATCGCGCTGGTCAGGGAGGAAGTCAGGGAAATCCCGGCCTCCCCAGCGATCGTGGCTTCTGGCCCGCTCACGTCTTCTGCGCTGGCACAATCGATACGAGAGCTGACCGGCAGCCAGCACCTGTATTTCTTCGATGCCATTGCCCCTATTGCGATGCACGATTCCATCGATATGCGCACCGCCTACCGGGCTTCACGCTATGAGCGCGGTGAGCAAGCTGAAGGCGACTATATTAACTGCCCGTTTTCACAGGAAGAATACTATGCGTTTATCGATGCGCTTTCAGGGGCACAGCGCATCGAATTGAAAGAATTCGAGCAGATGGTAGAACAAGGGGTGAAGGCAGGCGCTCACCAGTACTTCGAGGGCTGCCTGCCTATCGAAGTGCTCTCTGCGCGCGGCAAGGATGCCCTGCGCTACGGACCGATGCGCCCGGTAGGGCTCCTGGATCCGCGCACGGGGCGGAGACCGTTTGCGGTGCTGCAGCTTCGCCAGGATGACCTGGCGGGCAGCCTGTACAACCTGGTCGGTTTCCAGACGAACCTGACCTTTTCGGAGCAGGGGCGCATCCTGCGCATGATCCCTGGACTGGAAAAAGCGGAATTTGCCCGCTATGGACAAATGCACCGCAATACCTTCATTTTCTCACCGGCTTATTTGGATCCCAGCCTGCAGTTCCACAACCGGAATAATTTGTGGTTTGCCGGTCAAATCACAGGCGTCGAGGGCTATGGCGGGAATATTGCCACCGGTTTGCTGGCGGGGTGGAATGCAGCCCGCGTGTATCATGGATTGACACCCCTTGCGCTGCCGGGAACGACGATGTTGGGAGCGTTATGCCACTACATCACTCATGCATCGGCTGCCGATTTCCAACCGATGAAGGCCAATTTTGGCATCATGCCGCCGCTGGAGGCGCCGCTTCCCAAGGGTAAGCGTGAGCGCGGCGCGGCATACTCCCAGCGATCGCTGAATGACCTCGAACAATTTCTGAACCACGTGGCTGGCGAGGAAAGCGCCATTCTTGCCGGTTAACCCTTTCGCGATTTGATCATTCCATTAATGGCACCCAGCAACCGCCCGTCTTCGCCCAAATTGAAATTTCCCTGGATCCAACTGGCAGCATTTGTCTTTTTGGCGCTGATGGGAATTGCACTGGTACTCCTGAGGGACGCCAACAGGACGGCAGAGATACCGCCAACACCGACTCGCCCGCTTCAATCGTCACTGCACCTCGATTTGGATAAGATGCAAAAGTCTTTCGATGGAGGTAAAGCCTGGGACGATGTAGCTTACCAGGTCAATTTGGGTGCGCGCACGCCAGGATCTCAGGCGCACGCCCAGGTGGTGGATTGGATGGTCGCGGAGCTGGAAAAAGCCAACTGGAATGTGAATATACAGGAAGTGGAGATTTCCGGCAAGCGCGCCCGCAACGTGATCGCTCAGAGGGGTGAGGGATCTCCCTGGGTGATCCTGGGTGCGCATTACGACTCTCGACTGGCTGCAGATCGTGACCCTGACCCTGCAAATATTGGGCAGCCTGTTCCTGGAGCCAACGACGGTGCGTCTGGGGTGGCGGTGCTGCTGGAGCTTGCCAGAGTCTTTCCGGAGGATCTATCCGGAGAGGTGTGGCTGGTATTATTCGACCTGGAAGATAACGGCAATCTGCCAGGATATGAGTGGATTATGGGGTCGCAGGCCTTCGTGGCGCAGCTGTCTGGAAAGCCGGATGCAGCCATTATCATCGACATGATCGGCGATGCAGAGCAGCAGATCTATCTGGAAGGCAACTCCGATCCTGAGCTGGCAGCGCAAATCTGGGGTGCGGCAGCCTCGCTGGGCTATGCCAATCGCTTTATCTTCGAGCAGAAACACACCATCATTGACGATCATGTGCCTTTCCTGCAGGCTGGAATACCGGCAGTGGATATCATTGATTTCGATTACCCTTACTGGCACACGACTGAAGATACCGCCGACAAGGTATCGCCCGAGAGCCTGCAGGCGGTGGGCGATACACTGCTTACATGGTTGAAAGAAACGTTGCGTTAACGTTGGCAAAACGCATAATCTATCGTAAACTATAAACGATATGCTGGCATTACACTCTATAAGCGAGATGCGTTCAACCTGGACGAAGAAAGCGGCCAACCGCCTGGCGCGGGGAGAAGGGGTGCGCAGCAGCTTCCAGGAACAGATCGACCGTTTTTATGATCTGCTGCTGCAGGCGGTGGAAACCGGCGATCCGGCCTGGCTGGAGTCACTGGTCGATGGTTGGGTACATGCGCGCACTGAGAGTGACCTGGATCAAGATGCCGCCAGCGTTCCCCCTGTGCTGCAAGAGCTGCTGATGCTCTTCTATGAGGCTTGTTATGAAAGCTTGCCGCCTCAGGAGGCGCTCGAAGCACTGGGCGCAGTTGTGCCGGTGATTACGCATGCCATGACGTACGCTGCTGCTAAAGAAACTCGACAGCACGTCGAACATGTCTCACACCAGCTGGAGGAGACGCGTTTAAGTCTTGAGCGATTGGACCGCAGTAAAAGCGATTTCATCGCCATTGCCGCGCATGAACTGAAGACTCCGTTGACATTGATCGAGGGATACGCTGCCATGCTTCGTGACAGCAGTGCATCCGGTGACGCGCAGAGTAAGGTATTATTGCAGGGTATAGATAATGGAGCTCACAGGCTGCGGGAGATTGTTGACGACATGATCGATGTATCCCTCATCGACAACAACCTGCTGTCGCTCAATTTCCAGCCGGTTTGGTTGAACCGTCTGTTAGAGATCATCCAGCAAGAATTCCGCGCCACGGTTCAGGAACGGCGCATAACCCTGAACATGCATCCTTTTCCGGGCAGTAACGAAATGAATTTTGGCGACTCTGAGCGTTTGTTTCAGGCTTTCCGAAATTTGATCGTCAATGCAATTAAATATACGCCTGATGGCGGCTGGATCCAGGTGAACGGGCGAAAGCTGCCCGGATTTATCGAGGTCACGATCCAGGACAGCGGTATCGGTATCGCAGCTGAAGACCACCAACGCATCTTTGAGAAGTTTGGGCGCATTGGCAGCGTCTCGCTGCACTCCTCCGGAAAGACCAAATTCAAGGGAGGTGGACCCGGGCTGGGTCTGCCAATTACAAAGGGGATCATCGAAGCGCATGGCGGAGCGATCTGGGTTGAGTCTGAAGGCTTCGACGACCAGCACTACCCGGGTTCGACTTTTCATGTGCTGCTCCCAATTCGCAGCGAACCGCCCGACGATAAGATGGCGCGCCTTTTCAAGACTACCATCCAGTCGGATAATCCTGAGGCGCTGCGCTATGACCCGTCGCACAGCAGCGGGTTCAATTCCTAGGAAAATTCGGAAATATAATGGCAAAGAAACAACCGGAACCCACTCTCCGCCCGCGAGAGCGCGCATTTTTAGTCGGAGCCGAGATCTATGGTCGGGCCGATCTGCTCTCGCTGGAGGATTCTTTAAATGAGCTTGATTTGCTGGCAAATACAGCAGGTCTTCTGGTCGTTGGACAGGCAACGCAGAAGCTGGACGCACCTAATTCAGCCACTTTTATCGGACCGGGAAAAGTCGAAGAAGTTAAAGCCCTGGTGGAAGAAACCCAGGCCGAAGTGATTCTTTTCGATGAGGAATTATCGCCCCGGCATTTACGTGAGCTGGAGAAAATTCTCGGCGATAAAGTGCGCATACTCGATCGCACTGCGTTGATCCTGGATATATTTGCGCAACATGCGGGCACACGCGAGGGGGCGTTGCAGGTCGAGTTGGCTCAATATGAATATCGCCTGCCACGCCTGACTCGGGCCTGGACGCACCTGGCACGCCAGGCAGGCGGTGGCGGAGGGCGCTCGGGCGCCGTCGGCGGGGTAGGCCTGCGTGGACCGGGTGAAACGCAGCTGGAGGTTGACCGGCGAGATATCCGCCGCCGCATCAGCCATCTGAAGCAAGAACTGGAAAAGGTTCGTACCCACCGGCAGCAGTACCGCGCCCGGCGCAAACGATCTCAGATCCCGGTCGTTGCCCTGGTAGGGTACACCAATGCCGGAAAATCCACACTGCTCAACCATCTGGCAAATGCCGAGGTGTATGTTGCCGACCAGCTCTTTGCTACGTTAGATCCGACCACCCGGCGCGTGGAGCTGCCAGGTGGAAACCTTGCGCTGTTCACCGATACTGTTGGTTTTATCCAAAAGCTGCCAACCGCCCTGGTGGCAGCCTTCCGGGCGACTCTGGAGGAGATCACCGAGGCCGACTTACTGCTACATGTGGTGGATATCACCCATGCCAATGCGCAAGCACAGGCTGAGTCTGTACACCAGACTCTGGGGGAAATCGGCGCAGCCCATATCCCCGTTCTGACGGCGCTCAACAAGATTGACCGGTTGGGAGATCCAGAAAAAGCGCGCAGCAGCCTGGAAAATTACTCTCGGTCTGTAGCCATTTCCGCTTTGAAGGGCATTGGCATCACCGAGCTGTTGTCGGCAGTAAATGATTTGCTGTACGAGACTTTTACCAAAGTAGTCGTCAGACTGCCCTTCACTGAAGGCGGTTTGATTGCTTTATTCCATGAACAAGGTCAGGTGGAACGTGTCGAGCAGCAGCACGGCGGCGTTTTGATCCATGGTCGCCTGCCAGGCAGATTGTTGGCGCGCTACCAGGCGTATTGGTTCACCCCAGGATAGCCATGTCAGAATCGTTTAGCCGTTTCCTGGATCGTCTGTCCGATTATTTTGCACATCGTAAGGGGCTGCTGCCTATCCTTGGTGTGCTGCTGGTAACAGCAAATTACTTCCTGCAGTTCTTTATTTCCGGCTGGGTGGTGGAGAGCGACCTGCTGCTGCATCTGGGAATTATCGTCGCGCTGGTGGGATTCCTCTTAGCCTGGGCGCTTTAACTAGCGTGATCTCACCGTTAAATGAATAGCACCCCCACGCAGACTCGAACTGCGCTCTTTGGCTCCGGAGGCCAACGCTCTATCCACTGAGCTATGGGGGCAAGCGGCAGTAATTTTACCATATTTGCATTGAGACCTAATTATTTTCGGGGGGTTCGATTAACTTTTGGGGTGCGCCTGCCTGCACGGCGTAGCCGCACGCCAGCAGGATCACTCCACCGAGAACCTGGTACCACTGCACCGGCTCGTGCAGCAGGAATACTTGAAGAAAAACCACGCATACAGGTTCCAGCAGCAAGATGATGCTGGCTGCCGAGGCTTCCAGATGCTTCAAACCATTGTAGAGCAAGATATAGGGCGTGGCTGTGCCGGCTAAACCAAGACCGAGCATCATTAGAACGGCTTCCAATTTCCAGGAGATGCTCCACAATTCCGGATTTGCAGGTGCAGATATTCCAATCACGGCGCCGCAGAGCAGCCCCCAAAATGCTGCCGAAACCAGCGCCTGTTCCAGGCCTACCAGCGGGAAGCGATTGTGCAGGGCTGCGCTGCGCCTGCCCAATATGGGAATCGTGGCTGTGGCAAGCGCATTGGCGAGAGCAAAGAGATCGCCGGTTTGAAAGGTATACAGACCAGCGACATTCCAAAAACCGATGGAAATTAGCACTCCAAGCACACCGCCAAAGATGGTAACAAGTTTACGCCGGGTCAGTGCTTCCTTCAAAAATATGCGTGCCAGCAAGGCTGTGATAATCGGGCTGGTATAGATGATGAGAATGGCTTTGACCGGCGGTGTGCCCAGGTTGATCGAGGCTGTGTAGGTGGTGAAAGCTGCAAAAAGTACCAGGCCGCTGGCAGCTGCCAACCAGCGGGTTTCTCTGTTTGGCCTGGCGGCATCCCGCGAGGCATGATGCCGGAAAAATCGGTTCCACAGGATCAGCGCCAGAGCGCCAAGCAGCAGGCGTGCAGCGAGTTGGGTGCCGATCCCTAACTGCAGTCTGCTGGATGCCCGAAACAGCACCGGGAGCAGGCTGATGCTGGCGGCTGCTGATGCGACCAGTATGATGCCGCGCCGGTTTGCTGCTGGATTCATCAAGAAGGATCCGACAATGAAAGGTTGGCTGGAGGGTTTTTGGCTTCAGTCTAGATGAGCGCTGAGAGGCGCATTAGCTCTGAGCGTAAATGTTGTATGGCTGCACTGTTCCCATCCATCCGGTCCCCTTCTTCTCCCAGACGGGTGAGCTGGTGCTTCTTATGTGCAAGCTCGGCGCACATCTGGTAGAAGCGGTGAGTGTTTTTAAAACGACCACCCATGAGTCCGGTGAAGCGGGCAGCGCTTTGTGAGCGTGCAGATCGTGCAATCTGAAACTGCTGTCTGGTGATCGTGCCCAGTTCGACTTCACCTTCCAGATGCTGGTTGATGTATTTTTTCTCGACCAGGGTAGCCCAAATGATGATGCAGAACATAAAGAACCAGCCGCTCCAGTCGAGC